>JAIXTH010000277.1 GCA_027484265.1 Alphaproteobacteria bacterium | reverse complement strand
GCGCCCCGGTCCGCACCGCCCTGGCGGCAGTCGGCAGCTGCTACCGCTGGGCCCTGCACGACCGGGCGCCGCAGCCGGTGTGGAGCTATGGCCGGATCGGCCTGATGGGCGATGCGGTGCATCCGATGCTGCCTTTCCAGGCCCAGGGCGCGGCGATGGCGATCGAGGATGCCTTCGTGCTGGCCCGCTGCCTGCAGGCTTTCGGACCGGAGGAGGGCTGGCCGGCCTATGCCGGGCGCCGCCAGGCCCGCACGGCCCAGGTGCAGGCTGCCGCCCGCGCCAATGCCGGCATCTTCCACCGCACCAGCCCGCTGGCGCAGCTGGCCACCTATGGCCCGATGTGGGCGGCGGCGCGGCTGCTGCCCGGCTTTGTGAACAGCCGTCAGGACTGGATCTATGCCTGCAATGTCACCGATGCCCCCCTCTGACGTCCCGCCTGCCCCCAGCCGCCGCCAGTGCCTTGCGGGCACGGTCGGTGCCGCCCTGGCAGCCGGACTGCCAGCGGCTGCCGGGGGCGCCACCAACCGGGGCGAGGTCAGCGTGTTCGAGGCTGCCCTGCCGATCCCGCAGCTGGGGCGCACCAGATCTATCCGCCTGTACCTGCCCCCGTCCTATGCTGTCGCCCGGCAGCGCCGCTACCGGGTGATCTATATGCTGGACGGCCAGAACCTGTTCGATGCCGCCACCAGCTTTGCAGGCGAGTGGCGGGTGGACGAGACCCTCGACCGGCTGGCGCCGCTCGCGGGTGGCCGCTGGGAGAGCATCGTGGTGGGAATCGACAATGGCGGGATGAACCGCACCGCCGAGTATCACCCGGTCAATCCGGACACCGGCCAGCCCGGCGAGGCCGATGCGACGGTGGCCTTTCTGGCCGACACGCTGAAGCCGCTGGTGGACGGGCGGCTGCGCACCCGCACCGGGCCGGCGGACACGCTGGTCATGGGGGCAAGTTCCGGCGCGACGCTGGCCCTGCATGCTGGCTTCACCCGGCCGGAGGTGTTCGGGCGGATCGGCGCCTTCTCGACCCCGCTGTGGCTGGCGCCCCGGCCGATGGAGGAAGTGGTACGGCTGCGGCCACGCCGGGCCTGGTCGCGGGTGGCGCTGGTGGCCGGAGCGCGCGAGCAGGTGGGGCGGGCATCGACCGGCATCTTTGCCCGCGACCTGCCCGCCATGAAGGCGGCCCTTGCCCGGGCAGGCTACCGCGACAGTCAGGTGGATGTGCGGGCGATCGAGGATGGCACCCATTCGGAGGCTTTCTGGGGACAGATGTTCGAACCGGTGCTGCGCTTCCTTGCGGGCTGAGCTGCGCCCCTTCCCGACTCAGGCACGCTGGCCCACATCTTGACCATGCCGATCCGCCGCCTTCCCCCCGACGCCGTCAACCGCATTGCGGCGGGCGAAGTGATCGAACGGCCCGCTGCCGCCGTGAAGGAGCTGGTGGAGAATGCGCTGGATGCCGGGGCGCGCGCGATCCGGGTGCATTGCGATGAAGGCGGGGTGGCCCGGATCCTGATCGAGGATGACGGCTGCGGCATGGGGCCGGACGAGCTGCTGGTGGCGATCGAGCGCCACGCCACATCCAAGCTGGCCCCGGCAGACGATGGCAGCATCGACCTCCTGGACATCCGCACCATGGGGTTCCGGGGCGAGGCCCTGCCGTCGATCGGCGCCGTGGCGCGGCTGACGATCACGTCGCGGGCCACGGGCGCAGCCGATCCGGGGGCGTGGGAGATCGCGGTGGAGGGCGGGGCCCTGTCCGGTCCGCGCCCGGCGGCCTGGTCCGGGGCCGGCAGCGGCACAAGGGTGGAGGTGCGCGACCTGTTCTTTGCCACCCCTGCCCGGCTCAAGTTCCTCAAGAGCGCGCGGGCCGAGGCGCTGGCGGTGACCGACGCGATCAAGCGGCTGGCCCTCGCCAGGCCCGACGTGGCCTTCACCTTGACCCTTGATGGACGGGTGGCCTTCAAGGCGCTGGTATCGGGCACCCAGGCCGATCCGCTGGCGCTGCGGGCCAGCCGGGTGGCGGCGGTGCTGGGAGCGGAGGCGGCCGCCGATGCGATCACCGTGGATGCGGAGCGGGCGGGGGTCCAGCTGTCGGGCCTGGCCGGCCTGCCCACTGCCAGCCGGGGCGATGCCCGGCACCAGCATCTGTTCGTCAATGGCCGCCCGGTGCGCGATCCACTGCTGAAGGGTGCGGCGCGGGCAGCCTATCAGGATGTGCTGGCCCGCGACCGCCATCCGGTGCTGGCGCTGTTCCTGACCATGGATCCGACGTTCGTGGACGTGAACGTCCATCCAGCCAAGACCGAGGTGCGGTTCCGCGATCCGGCTCTGGTGCGGGGTCTGGTGGTCGGGGCGCTGCGCCATGCGCTGGGGCAGGCGGGGATCCGCGAGACCACGGCATTGTCAGCGGCTACGCTGGGCGCGCTGGGGCGTAGCGGATTGGGCGGAGGCGGCGGAGCGGGCGGCTGGCGCGGCCCGGCCTGGCCGGTGCGGCCGCCTCTGACCGGCGGGATCGATGCTGCTTCCGAGGCCTCCAGCCTGCTGATGGGGATGGCGGAACCTGCGGCGCGGACGGTGTCGGGGGCGCCGGTGGCGGCAACCGGGCAGGCGCCGGATCATCACGCTGCTGTCCCCGGTGACAGTGGGGAGCGCTTTCCCTTGGGTGCGGCGCGCGCGCAGCTGCATGGCACCTATATCGTGGCCGAGACTGACGACGGTTTCGTGCTGGTGGACCAGCATGCGGCCCACGAGCGGCTGGTGCTGGAGCGGATGAAGGCCGCCATGGCGGGCGCCGGGCTGCAGCGGCAGCTGAGCCTGATCCCCGATGTGGTGGACCTCGATCCGGCGGACTGCGAGCGGCTGCTGGAGCATGCCGGGGAGCTGGCGGGCTTTGGCCTCGTGATCGACAGTTTCGGGCCGGGCGCCCTGGCGGTGACCGAGACCCCGGCGATCCTCGGCAAGGTCAATGCCCGGCGCCTGCTGCAGGATCTGGCGGATGACATTGCCGCCCATGGCACCTCGCTGTCCCTCAAGGAGCGGATCGACCATGTGCTGGCGACCATGGCCTGTCATGGCTCGGTGCGGGCCGGGCGGGTGCTGGCGGCGGACGAGATGAATGCGCTGCTGCGCGAGATGGAGCGCACCCCGCGCTCGGGTCAGTGCAACCATGGCCGCCCCACCTTCGTGCGGCTGTCGCTGACCGATATCGAGCGGCTGTTCGGGCGCCACTGACCCCGGCCAGCGGCAGAGGGCAGCCTCAGGCCGCAGCTGGAGCGGCGCCGCCGGGTTCCGGCCGGTGCTCGACAGCCCGCGCGGCCTGCAGCACCTGGTCGATGTCGATCCCGGCGAAGCTGCGCGATACCAGCGCCACGGTGGCCGGACCACGCGGCGCAGCCTGGCGCAGGTTGGTGGCTGCCGGATTGAGGATCGCCACGGTGGGCGCACCGGCAGCAGCCGCCACCACGGTCAGGTCGCCCTCGCCGCCCACCGCCAGCATGGCCTGACGGGCGAGCCCCACGAACTGGAACACATCGAGGCGGGCGGTCAGGTCGAGGGCGTCGGGCTCGCGGGCGCGGATCGCCTCGCCCATGCTGGTGGAGACCGGGCTGCCCACGATCACCGGCTTGATGCCATCCTGCTTGAGGCGGCTGGCGAGGGCGGCATAGCGCTCGATCGGCCAGCACTTCTGCGGCTCGTCGGTCGGTCCTTCGGGGGCCAGGATGGCATAGCGGCCACTCAGGCCCTGGCGGGCAGGCTGGATGCGCTCGGCCTCCTGCGGGTCGGCCCCGATCCAGGAGAGGTCCGGCAGCGGGGCGGCACCTGGCGGGTAGCCATCTTCCGGGCCGATCCCCGCCAGGCACAGCTGCTCGGCATGGCGGTCCAGCCGGTGCAGCCTGGCACGGCCACGGTCCACATGCGGGTGCGATGCGCCCCGGGCGGTGCCCGACCACAAGGGCTGGAACGGCGCGAGACGTTCGAACAGCGCATTGGACTGCGCCGTGGCCGACAGGTCATAGACGGCCTTCAGCCCCCAGGTCCAAAGCCCCCAGCGGGCCTTGATGCCCTCCACGAGGCCGGTCGGGCGCCAGTGCGCCTCGATCGCATCCACGAACGGACACTGCCTGAACACCCGCACCAGGGCCGGGTCGGTGAACAGGGTGATGGTGGCGTCGGGGTGATAGGCGCGGATCGCCTGCAGGGGCGCGAGGGCCAGCACGGCATCGCCCAGCGTGCCTGTCACGATGGCGGCCACCTGGCCGAGGTCCTGCGGGATCGGATGTCGTTCCATGCGCCTCAGCGCTCCAGCAATTCGGCATAGACGGCCAGAGTGGCCTGCTGCAGCGCCTGTTTGGAGAACAGTCGCTCCACCCGTGTGCGCCCGGCACGGCCCATGGCATCGCGCGTTTCGGCGCCGGCTTCAAGCAGCTGGCGGATCGCAGCCGCAAGCGCGCCCACATCGCCGGGCGCGGTCAGCAGGCCGGTGACCCCGGGGTCCACGGTCTCGCGGGCGCCGCCGATGTTGGAGGCGATCACCGGGCGGCCCATGGCCTGGGCCTCGGCTGCGGTGCGGCCGAAGGCTTCGGGGTCGAGCGAGGGGCAGACCACCACATCAGCCAGCAGCATGGCGGCTGGCATGTCGGCGCAATTGCCCACGGCCTTCACCGCCCCGCCCACTCCTTCGGCCCCGGCCAGAGCGGCCAGTTCGGCGGCATAGGCATCCCGGCCCTGGGCATCGCCGGCCAGGATGGCCGTCACGGGCAGGCCATCACGGGCCAGCTGGCCGATGGCGCGGATGAAGGGGCGCTGGCCTTTCCAGCCCGTCAGCCGGCCGGGCAGCAGCACCACCGGCCCGGCGGCCGCTGTCAGTCCCCAGGCCTGGCGCAGCGCCTCGATGCGGGCCGGGGCCACGGCGGCGGGATCAAACCGCACCAGGTCCACCCCGCGCGGGATCACCCGTACCCTGGAGCGGTCGGTGCCGTGCTGGGCGATCAGGTGGTCGGCGGTGAACTGGCTGTTGGCGATCACGAGGTCTCCCCGCGCCATCACGGAATTGTACCACCGCTTGAGGCCGGAGCGGGCATTGTAGATGCCGTGATAGGTGGTCACGAACGCCACCCCCGCCATCCGGGCTGCGCGCAGCGCACCCCAGGCCGGGGCCCGCGAGCGGGCATGGATCAGGTCCAGCTGCTCGGTCCGCACCAGTTCCACCAGCCGTGCCGGATTGGCGACCAGCATGGTCCAGGGGCTCTTCGAGCCCGCCGGGCCATGCAGGACCCGGGCACCGAGGCCCAGCAGTTCGGGCTCCATCCGTCCGCCCGGCTCGCAATACACCCATGCGGCACCACCCGCCGCCACGAGGGCTTCGGCCACATCGAGAGTGGTGCGCTCGGCACCTCCGGTCTCGAGCTGGGGGATGACTTGCAGGACGCGCGGGGCCATGGTGGCGCCAGTAACCACGAAGGGCCTGCCGACGGAACTGTCACGCGCAGGCCCGCCTGCCGGAGCTCCCATGGCCGACACTGTCTTCATCGACCGTACCGACGGTCCGTCCCTCGCGGTGGCGGCCACGCCGGGTCCGGGGCCGACGGTGGTGTGGCTCGGCGGTTTCAACTCCGACATGACCGGCACCAAGGCGGTGGCGCTGGAGGCCTGGGCCGAGGGGCGCGGGCATGGCTATATCCGCTTTGACTATGCGGGCCACGGCCAGTCCCACGGGCGGTTCGAGGATGGCACCATCGGCCAGTGGCGCAGTGACGCCCTGGCGGTGATCGACCACTGTACGACGGGGCCTGTGGTGCTGGTGGGCTCGTCGATGGGCGGCTGGATCGCGCTGCTGGTGGCGCTGGCGCGGCCGCAGCGGGTGGCCGGGATCGTGCTGGTCGCGCCGGCGCCGGACTTCACCGAGGACCTGATGTGGGCCGGGTTCCCGGATGCGGTGAAGGACCAGATCCTCACCACCGGCAGCTGGCTGCGACCGAGCGCCTATGGCGAGGCGCCCTATCCGATCACCCGGGCGCTGATCGAGGACGGGCGCAACCACCTGCTGCTGCGCGCACCGATCCCGGTCACCGTGCCGGTGCGCATCCTGCATGGCCAGGCCGACCCCGATGTGCCCTGGCAGCGCTCGCTGTCGCTGATGGAGCAGCTGGCCGGAGACGATGTCACGGCCACCTTCGTGAAGGATGGCGACCACCGTCTGTCCACACCCCGCGATCTGGCGTTACTCTCAGCCACTCTCGAGCAGCTACTCGCCGCGATCCCATGAGCCGCTTTGCGCATATCTTCATCCTGACCGGTGCCGGCATCAGCGCCGAAAGCGGCCTTGGCACGTTCCGCGACACCGGCGGCGTCTGGAGCCGCTTCAGCTGGGAGGAGCTGGCCACACCACAGGGCTATGCCCGCAACCCGCAGCGAGTGCTGGATTTCTACAACGCGCGGCGCACCAACCTGCTGGCCGCCAGCCCTAATCCCGCCCACACCGCGCTGGCGCGCCTTGCGGCCCATCAGGCGGCGGGCGGCAGGCAACTGACCCTCGTGACCCAGAATGTCGACGACCTGCACGAGCGGGCGGGCAGCCCGGATGTGATCCACATGCATGGCGAGCTGCTGGCGGGATGGTGCGTGTCCTGCGGCTGGCGCGGGCATTGGGCGCAGGACATGCCGAAAGGCGGCGGCTGCCCCGCCTGCGGCGACGATGGCCAGCTCCGCCCGGATGTGGTCTGGTTCGGCGAGATGCCCTACCAGATGGACCTGATCGGCGAGCGCTTGATGCTGGCGGATCTGTTCGTTTCGATCGGCACCAGCGGCTCGGTCTACCCCGCGGCAGGGTTTGTGGACGAGGCGCGCCGGCTGGGTATCCCGCGCGTGGAGATCAATCTGGAGCCGTCTGACAATGGCTGGATGTTCGACAGGACGCACCACGGCCCCGCCTCCACTGAGGTGCCAGGCTGGGTCGATGCCTTGATTGCAGGCAGCTGGTAGGCGCAGTTTCGCCCCGCCTCGCTGAAAAACTGGACAGAATGTCGCAGGCCTGCACTCGGAGTGTGCGCTATGCGAACATTCATACCCGAGATGCGGGCAAAATGCACACAACTCTGTGAATTTCCCTTCCGTCAACCGCGCAAGCGGGCTAACGTTGCGTCAAGTCGGGCTTGGCGGCCCGGCTTTGGTGTCCGGTTCTACGCCCAACGGCATTGACCCGGCGCTCCCTGAGCATCGACTTGCGGCGGCTCCTCCCGGAGTCGCCGCAATTTTTTTGTCCGCGGGACAGTCCGTTACGGTCTTCAGTCCGGGTCTGGCGCCAGCGCCACGGCGACGGCGCCCAGCGATCCGGCCCGCAGTCCCAGGCCAGGCGGCAGAACCCAGGGGCCGGCAGGACGGTCCAGATCGTCGAGATACGCCCCGAGCAGCGCCGCGGTGCGCGCGGCCACACGGCCCACCAGACCGGTTCGGGCACTGACTCCTCCGCCCAGGATCACAGCCTGACTGGCCGTGACCACGATCAGCGTGGCGGCGAGATGGGCCAGATAATGAGCCTCGACCTCCCATGCCGGATGGTCGTCGGGCAGGGTGTCTGGCGCCTGGCCCCAGCGGGCCGCGATGGCCCCGGCGCTGGCCAGACCCTCCACACAGTCACCATGGATCGGACAGACGCCGGCAAAGCCTGCATCGCCCGGAGCCCGCGGCACGAAGATGTGGCCGGCTTCGGGGTGCAGCCCACCCCGGACCGGGCGTCCCGCACTGATGACTCCCGCACCGATGCCGGTGCCAACTGTGACATAGGCAAAGCTGGTGATGCCCCGCGCCGCGCCCCAACGCTGTTCGCCCAAGGCGGCGGCAGTGACGTCGGTCTCCAGCCGCACCGGCTTGCCGGTGGCCCGTGACAGGGTGCCCGCCACGTCCGCCCCGCTCCAGCCTGGCTTGGTGGTGCGCAGGATCCGGCCCCAGTCCGCCGCCTGCGGATCGACCCGGACCGGGCCAAAGCAGGCGACGCCGATACGGCTGGCTGCACGCCCCGGCCCGTCGCGGAAGAAGGCGCAGGCCTGCTCCAGCGTGGCCTCCGGTGTGGTGGTCGGGAACTGGACTTCGGCCCGGATGTCGTCGGGACCGGACGCCAGGATGCAGCGGAATGAGGTGCCACCGGCATCGATCCCGCCCACCAGTTCGCCGCTGTCATGGTTGCTCATGGTGCAATACCCGTGAAAACAGCGTCTGGACGGGCGGCCAGCGCTCCTTCCACATGATCCTTGATGGCCAGGGTCACGGCAGTAGCCTCCCCTGCGAGGGCGTCGGGCGCAATGGGGGCGCCGAACCGGACGGTGAAGGTGCCACCCCGCTTGTTCAGCAGCTCGTGGAACAGCGTGATGTCCCGCAGTTCGGACGAGATTGTGGCGAGGCCGTGGAACCAGAAATTATAGGGGCCGGTCATGAAGACCGGGATCACCGGCACTCGCTGCTTGCGGGCGATGGAGATGGCCGAGCCGATCCATTCGGGATCCACCAGCCTGCCGCTTTGCATGCGGGCCAGCCTGCCAGCCGGGAACACCACCAGCGGCCGGCCCTCGTCCATCACCACGCCCGTCAGTCGCAGGGTCTCGCGGGTCTTGTCGCGGGTGCGCTTGTGCAGCTCCCACTCCACCGGCACCAGCACATCGATCAGGCCGGGGCAGATCCGGTGGGCATCGGCATTGGCATAGAACATCAGGTCCGGGCGGCGGGGCTTGAGGGCGTCGTAGAGGGCGATCCCGTCGGCAATCCCGGTCGGATGATTGGCGACCAGCACGCAGGCGCCAGCGGCTGGCACATGCTCCAGCCCCTCGATCCGCACCTTCAGCCGCAGCAGCTGTGAGATCCAGTCGAGCGCGGCACGGCCGGGCATCGGTGCGATCACATCGGCCATCCGCACGGCAGCCCCCCGGCCCAGCAGCCCGTTGAGGCAGGGCCGCGCCACCGGCCACCAGGGTGCAGCGGCCAGTTTTGGTGCGCGCTCGGCAATCAGCACATCGACGATGTGGGCCGATGCCTGCGGCGGCGCTTCTGCTGGCTGGATCGGGTCGGTCTGCATCGCCTTGTCCCCCGGTCCGGGCTGTGTGTCAGACTATGGCAGCAGCTGCGGTTGCGGCAGCGGCGATCCCCGATGCCGTGGCATTCCACAGGCTCCGGTCCCGGCCGAGGCCGCCCAGCAGCTGGCGCAGCGGTGCCATCCGGAAGGGCTGGCCGGTCACATAGGGGGTGAGCGTGAAGGACAGCACCTGGCCGCCGAAGCGCGGTGCCTCGCCAGCCATCAGATCGCGGGCGGCCAGGATCTGGCGCACCCAGCTGTCCTCGTCCTGGCGCTGGTCGATCAGCAGCTTGCGGTCGTCGAGCTCGTTCAGCAGCGGCACGCAGGTGAGCGGGCCGTGGGCCGTGGCCATGTCCACCGGCACGCTGTCCATTTCCCAGTCGAGGCACACGGAAAAGCCGGCCTCGCGGATCAGGTCCGGGGTGCGCTGGCTCTGCTGGCGGGCCGGGCTCATCCAGGTGACGGGCTGCAGGCCGCGGGCGGCAAATGCCGCGCGGGTGCGGGCCACCAGCGCGCGCTCGGCCGCCTCGTCGAGGCCGCCCCAGTGAATGGCATCGGCTTCCCAGCCATAGGCGGCGATCTCGTGCCCGCCAGCCACGATCGCCTCGATCAGCGGCGGCGCACGCTCCAGCATCACGGCATTGACCGGGATGGTGGCCTTCAGCCCCTCGGCAGCCAGCGCATCCAGGATGCGGAAGATGCCGACCCGGTTGCCATAGTCCCGCGTGGTGTAGTGGCGCAGGTCCGGATAAGGGGTCTGCATCGCGCCGGGATGCTTGAATGGCTTGCCGGCGGGATCGAGGCGGTGGAACTCCACCGGCACCACCACCATCACCGCAAGGTTTGCGCCACCGGGCCAGCTCAGCCGTGGCCGGTCGACCGACAGGCGCCAGCCATACCGGTCGATGTCCTGGCCATAGCCGCGTCTTGGATAGTCCAGATAGTCGTCGGGCAGGGGCATGCGGCTGTCCTATCCAGTCAGAACCAGCGGGCCAAGGGTCTGGGTGATGGCCAGGATCACGACAATCCCGGCGGCATTCAGGAGGAAGCCCGCCCGCATCATGTTGCGTACCGATGGCATGCCCGTGGCATAGGCCACGGCATTGGGTGCGGTTGCAATCGGCAGCATGAAGCCGAGGCTGGCGGCGAGGCAGACCGGGAAGGCCAGGAACAGCGGATTGACGTTCAGTGCCACCGCCAGCGCCCCCAGGATCGGCAGCATGCCGGTGAGGGTCGCGACATTGCTCATCAGCTCGGTCACCACCACGGTCAGCAGCAGCAGGGCGAGGATCACCACGACGGGGGGCAGGCTCTCCAGCCCGGCCATCCGCCCGGCCAGCCAGCCCGACAGGCCGGTCGCATCCATCGCCGCCGCCACCGACAGGCCGCCACCGAACAGCAGCACGATGCCCCACGGGATCCGCTCGGCACTCTTCCAGTCGAGCAGGTTGCGACGGGTGTGATCGCCTGCGGGGATCAGGAACAGCAGCAGGGTTCCGATCAAAGCAATCAATGTGTCGGTCAGCCGCTCGAGCCCCGGCAGCTTGACCAGCAGCTCGCGGAACATCCAGGCAAACGCGACAGCCAGGAACACCGCCAGCACCCGCACTTCCGGCGCTGTGATCGGTCCAAGATCCTTGAGTGCCCGCCGCACCACGTCCGACGCGGCCCCCGCCTGATCGGCGCTGACGGGCTTGAGGCCCCGCGTCACGATGAACCACAGTATCGGCAGCAGGATCAGCATCACCGGCACCCCCAGCGCCATCCACTGCGAGAAGGTGATCGAGACATTGGCCTGCTCGAGGAAGCCCATGGCGATCACATTGGTGGGCGAGCCGACCGGTGTGGCCATGCCACCGATCGACGCCGCATAGGCCACCCCCAGCACCAGTGCGATTCCGAGGCGCCGGTCGGTCTGTCCGCCAGCGGCCAGCGCACCGGCCACGCCAACGGCAATCGGCATCAGCATCAGGGCCGTGGCGGTGTTGCTGATCCACATCGAGATCAGGCCGGCTCCCAGAATGAAGCCCGCCACCAGCCGGTGCGGGCTGGCGCCGATCGCCGAAGCGATGGACAGGGCCGCCCTGGAATGCAGGTTCCAGCGTTCGATCGCGATGGCGATCATGAAGCCGCCGATGAACAGGAACAGGATCGGGTCGGCATAGGGCATCGCGGCATCCCGCGCCGACATCACGCCCGACATGGGCAGCAGGATCAGGGGCAGCAGGGCGGTGGCTGCCACCGGCACCGGTTCGGTGACCCACCAGATCACCATCAGACTGAGGATCGACACCACGATCCAGGCCTTCGGATCAAGGCCTTCGGGCGCCCCGGCCAGCTGCAGGCCAATGGCGACCACGGGTCCCAGAACCAACCCGACCAGCTGGCCCATGCGGCCAAAGCCGCCGCCTTCGGCGAGGTCGCGGGCGTCATCGGCGGGATCAGGTCGGCTGGCGGGCTGTGTCATGCGATGATCCTTTGCGGTGTGGATGGCTGCGGCCGTCTGTCAGGGCGCAGTGATCTGCTCGAAGGCCTCGATCAGGCAGCCGTTGGGCGAGCGGACCCAGGCGTGGCGGACGGTGCCATAGGGCGGGATGGTCACGGGGGTGTCGGCCAGCTGGACTGTGATGCCGGCGGCCCGGGCCCTGGCCACCCAGGCATCCAGCGATGCCACCGGGATGCGCAGGCTGGTGATCCCGCGGTTGGCAAAGCTGGCGCGGGCCGACTGGTCCACGCCCTCCAGCCCCTCGAACCGCATCAGTTCCACCCGGCCATCCTCGCCCGGCGCCTCCCACAGAATGCCGGAGCGGCGCGGGACGCGCGTGGCGAAGTTCACCGGCAGGCCGAAGTTGGTCGCCACCGGCTGGGTGTCCTCATAGGTGCCGATGAACCACGCGCCAAAGCCCAGACCGTCCTGGAAGAAGCGCCGCTCGGCCTCGAAATCATGCACCATAGTCATGGCGTTGAAGCCACGGCTGAGCCCCCGCAGGGTGGGCCAGCCTTCCAGCAGCGGCTCGAGCCGCTCATAGACGGCGAAGTTCACCCCGTCCGGGCCCCTGATCACCACATTGCGCAGGCGAACTCCGCCAAAGGTGAACTCCTGCGGCATGTTGGCGGCGGTCCAGCCCCGGGCGATGGCGGCCCGGTACAGCTGCGTCGCATCGCGCGAGCGGGTCATGATCGAGTACCAGCCGCCGGGGTCCCAGGCCTGGGCCGCCGGCCGGATCGGCTCGGAGGCGACGCCCGACAGGGTCACCAACCGGATCCAGCCCTTGTCGTCCCCTGGATTGCCCAGCAGGATCTCCTCGCCCCCGGCAGTCTCCGGCAGGCCCCAGGCGCGCAGGACTGACGGATCGATGCTGCCCCGCTCGATCTCGTGCCAGCCGCCATCGCGCACCAGAAAGGCCACGAACGGCTCCGGGTCGGCGACATGCACCACCGCCTCCTGCCAGCCGCTGCCCGTGGCCGCGCGGAACGTCGCGGCACCGGCAGCCTGCGGCACCAGCAGCGCCAGGGTTGCCATTGCGGTCAGGATCCAGCGCAGCATTGTTATCCCCTCAGGCCTGCATGACCGGCGGCGCCACGGGTTCGCGGGCCGCCACAGTCACCACTTCCAGGCGGGCATCGCCAAGACCAAGCTGTGGCCAGCGCGCCCGCCACTCGCGCAGATGCGGCGCCCGACGGTGCGCCTCGAAGGCGGCGCGATCACGCCAGACCTCGAAAACATGCACCAGCGTGGGGTCCTCGATATCCTGCGCGTAGCTGTAGGATTCGCACCCGTCCTCGGCACGCGAGGCGGCCATCATCAGCGCCATCGCCACGCGCACCTCCGGGCCGAGGCCACAGGCGGCGCGCAAGGTGCCCGAGACAATGACATCTGCCGGCATCAGACCTCCACGACCACCTTGCCGGTCGCCTTGCGGTCCATCAGATGCTGGATCGCCGCACCGCCCTCGGCCAGCGGGAAGCGGGCGGAAACATGCGGGCGGATCTTGCCCTCGGCATAGAGCGCCATCAGTTCGGCGAGGTTTTCCTGATTGCGGGCGGGCTCGCGGGCCGTGAATGCGCCCCAGAACACCCCCACGATCTGGCACGACTTCAGGAGCGTGAGGTTCAGCGGGATCGCCGGTATGCCGGCCGGGAAGCCGATCACCAGGAACCGGCCTTCCCAGCCGATCGCCCGCAGCGAGGCCTCGGCATAGTCGCCGCCAACCGCATCATAGATCACATCGGCGCCATTTGGTCCGCAGGCGCCCTTGAACAGGTCGGCCAGCGCCTTGCGGCCCTCCTTGTCGAACGGTCCTGTGGGATAGACCACGCCGGCATCGGCGCCGTGCGCCAGTGCCACATCCACCTTCTCCTGGGTCGAGCAGGCAGCGATCACCCGCGCGCCGGTAGCCTTGCCCAGCTCCACGGCAGCCAGTCCCACGCCACCGGCGGCACCCAGCACCAGCAGGGTCTCGCCCGCCTTGAGGCTGGCGCGGTCCTTCAGGGCGTACTGGCTGGTGCCATAGGTCATCACCAGGGCAGCTGCCTGGTCGAATGGCATGGCATCCGGGATCGGGATGCAGCGGCTCTGGTCGATGACGATCTTTTCGGCCATGCCGCCCCAGCCTGTGGAGCCGATCACCCGGTCGCCTGGCTTCACCCGGGTGACCCCCTCGCCCACGGCAGTCACCACGCCCGACACTTCACCGCCGGGCGCAAACGGCCGGTTCGGCTTGAACTGGTACATGTCGCGGATGATCAGCGT
>JAIXTH010000022.1 GCA_027484265.1 Alphaproteobacteria bacterium | reverse complement strand
GGTGTCGCCCGTCGCTGACGGCGGGGATGCAGGCGGGACGGACGGTCTCAAGGATGGCGAAGCCACCGCCCCGCGGCGCCCGAAGGGCGTCCTTGAAACCGGTCGGCACGCCTGCGATCCACGCTGGCAGCGGCGGGTGCACCGGGGAAAAGGGCGAGCGGAGGACCTCTATCCGTTCACCGCCACCCTCGGAGCAAACCACTGGAGCGCAGCTGCTTGCAGCTGCGCCAGTGACGCGGCGCGGCGCCACAGGATGCGCAATGATCGGATTTTAGGGCACTTCGTGCGGCGCAGTTGCAAGCAACTGCGCTCCAGCGGGTCGAAAAGTCGCGTTGCGCGGATTCAAGATGGCCTTGTCAGCAGTCTGGCGCGGCCTCTGCCGCGCGGTCCAACGCGTGCCCCGAAGGCCTGATATTCACAGCGGACCTGCGCAGCACGTGTGATGCCGGGTGGGGTGACCCGCACAGCCCCCCCTGCTCAGGCCCTTGGCGCACCCGAGGCCGTGCGCTCGCCGGCCCGGCGGGCGTCGCCGCGGGCGGTGAGGTAGTACATCACCGGGGTGGCGATCCGGCTGAGGAAGGTCGAGCTGATCAGGCCGCCGATGATGGCGATGGCCAGCGGCGAGTAGAGCCCGCTCTGCTCGAACGCCAGCGGCATCAGGCCGCCGATGGCGGTCGCCGAGGTCAGCAGCACCGTCAGGAACCGGACTTCGCCTGCCTTCTCGATGGCTTCCACCAGCGGCACACCCTCGGCCCGCAATTGCTCTGTGAAGTCAACCAGCAGGATCGAATTCTTGATCTCGATCCCGATCAAGGCGATGATCCCGATGGTGGCGGTGAAGCTCATGGAATAGCCGGTGATGGCAAGGCCCATCACGGCCCCGAACACCCCCAGCGGGATGATCCCGGCCACCACGATGGCGGTGCGGAACTTGCCGAACTCCAGCACCAGCACCGCCAGGATGCCGAAAGTGGCGATCAGGAACGCCACGCCAAGGCCCGAGAAACTGGCCGACTGGGCCGCAGCCTGGCCGCCCGCCTCGATCCGGTAGCCCGGCGGCAGGCTGATCGCCTCGATCTGCTGGAAGGCATCGGCGGTGACATCCGCCGTCAGGAAGCCGGTGCTGGTGCGGGCGGTGATGGTGACGGTCCGCTCGGCATTCACGCGGTTGATCGAGGCGGCGTCCGAAACGAGGCGCGGGGTGGCGAAGGACGACAGCGGGGTCGAGCCGCCGCCATTCACCGGCACGAAGATGCGGTCGAGGTCCTCGAGGCTGTTGCGCCCCTCCTGGGGCAGCCGCACCACCACCTGATAGTCCTCGCCATCGGTATCGCGGTAGCGCGCGGCCTGCTCGCCCGCCAGCGCGAGGCGCGCGATCCGCCGCTCGAGCCCTGCCGGCACACCCAGGGCGGCGGCTTCGGCCTCGTCGACGCCGAGGTCGAGGTCGGTGCGGTCGATCCGGACCGGATTGTCGACATCGCGTGCGCCGGGGGTGGCTTCGATGGCAGCGGTCACCTGCGCGGCCAGGCCCTTCAGCACCGCCAGATCCTCGCCATAGACCCGCACCGCGATCGGGGCCTCCACCGGCGGGCCGTTCTCGAACACCACCACGGTAAAGCGCGCGCCGGGATAGCCCGCCAGGTCCGCCCGCAATCCGTCCACCCAGCGCAAGGACGCCTCGCCTTTCCAGCCATCCTTCTGCACCGCGATCTCGGCATAGTTGGAGGCGGTTTCACGCTGGAAGATATTGTAGAAAATCTGCGGGTTGCCCCGGCCGAGGTTCGACATGTACCAGTTGACCTCGCCCTTGGCGCGGCGCTCCTCAAGCTTGCTCTCGACGAAGTCCATCGCCTGGCGGGTGCGTTCCAGCGAGGTGCCCTGCGGGGTCTCGATCCGGATCAGGAACTCGGGGATGCCGGCGGGCGGGAACAGGCTCTGCCCGATCAGCCCCACCACCGGCACAGCCGTGGCGCACAAGGCGAGGATCCCCGCCAGCCACAGCCAGGGCCGGCGCAGCGCCCGCACCAGCAGCGGGGTGTAGAAGGTGTGGATCGAGCCTGTGACCCGCTCCAGCAGCTTGTTGGCATGGCCTTCCTCGCCGTCTTTCAGAAGGCGGCTGGCCATGAACGGGATCAGGGTCAGCGACACGAACAGCGAGGCTGCGATGGTCAGCAGCACTGTCACTGGCAGCGAGCGGATGAACAGCCCGGAGCCTTCCGGCAGGAACATCAGCGGCAGGAACGCCAGCATCAGCGCGGCGGTACAGCCGATCACCGCCACCCCGATCTGGGCGGTGCCATTGATAGCGGCGCTCACCCGGTCCTCACCCTCGCGGATGCGCCGGGCGATGTTCTCGGTCACCACGATCGAATCGTCCACCAGCAGCCCGAGCGCCAGCACGAAGCCCGCAATCGACAGCTGGTTCAGCGTGAAACCCGCCGCCTGCAGGCTGAACAGGCCGATCGCCAGCGACATCGGGATCGACAGCATCACCACGAACCCGGCCCGCAGGCCGAGCGGCGACAGGGTCAGCAGCACGAGGCCGAGTGCGATGCCGAAGTCGCGGTAGAGCTTGCCCAGCCGCTTGTCGACATTCACCGCCTGGTCGAAGGCCCGCACCAGCTTGATGCCGGGCGGCAGGGTCCGCTCGAAATCGGCCAGGGCCACATCGAGGCCGTCGCGCACCCGGTAGATGTCGAAATTGTCGCGCTGCTTGACGGTGACGAACAGCGCCCGCTCACCATTGTAATAGGTCAGGTGGTCGGCCTCTGCGGTGGCCCATTCGACTGTAGCCACATCGCGCACCCGCACCACGCGCCCGGCGGTGGCGAACACCGGCACATTGACGATCTCGTCGAGGCTGTCATAGGCGCCCCGGGTCTTGACGTTGAAGCGCCGCTCGCCGGCATGCACCGCGCCCACCGGCACATCGGAGCCCGCCGCCCGCAGGGCATCGGTCACCTGGGTGGGCGACAGACGCAGGTCTGCCAGCCGACCCAGATCCAGCGACACCCGCGCCTCCGAACGCGGCGCGCCCCAATAGCGGGCCTCGCGCACGCCATCGACCCGGTTCAGGATCTCGCGCAGGTCCTCGGCGCGCTTTTCCAGGGTGCGGAACGGGACGGTATCCGACACCAGCGCCACCTGCAGGATCGAGGTCTCCGTGGTGCGGGCGCGCCGGGTTTCCAGCCGCTGGATACCCGCGGGCAGCTGGGCGCGGATCGCATTCACTTCGCGCACCACTTCATCATACTTGCGCTCGGGATTGCTGCCCCACTCGAACTCGACCAGCACCACGGCCACGCCATCGGCAGCCGTGGCGCGAACTTCCTTCACATCATCAAGCCCTTCGATCACATCCTCGATGGGCTTCACCACCAGCTGCTCGACATCCACCGCATCGGCGCCGGGCAGCACGACCGTGGTGATCACGATGGGGATGGGAAAGTGCGGGTCTTCCGAGCGCGGGATCGACTGGAAGGCACTGAAGCCCAGCATGGCCAGGAGGCCGAAGGCCAGCAGCGTGAACTGCCACCGTTTGACGGTGAACGCAGCCGGATTGGGCCAGCCGCTCATGGCGCAGTCGCCGCGACGGTGACCGTTGCCCCGTCGCTGACGTAACCGCCGCCGGCGGTGACCACGAGGGTGCCGGGCCGCAGACCCTCCACCAGCGCCTCCTCACCCCGGAAGCCGCGGAAGCGCACCTCGACCCGGCGCACGGTGCGGCGGTCGGCCATCAGCACGAACAGGCTGGCGGTGCCCTCCCCGGCCTCGATCAGGGCCTCGGCAGGGATGGTCTGCACCCCGGCGGGGGCGAGATCGCCAGCGGTGCCCAGCAGCGTGACTTCGGCAAAGAAGCCGGTCTTCACGGCGGCGATGGATCCGGTGAGGCGCACGTCAACATCGAAGGCGCCGGTGCGCGGATCGGCGCGTTCGGCCACCCGGATCACTTCGCCGGTGGTGATGATGCCCAAGGACGTGATCCGCACCCGCGCCGGATCGCCCCGGCTGACCCGGGTCACATCGCGGTCGGACAGCGGCACCCGCACGATCAGGGGGCTGGTCTCGTCGGCCAGCAGCAGCACTGGCTGGCCCGGTGCCGTCACCTCGCCCGGCTCGGCCAGCCGCTGCAGGATCACGCCATCGGCGGGCGCCACCAGCCGCGAGGAGCCCCGGTCGAACGAGGCGGCCTGCACCCCGGCATTGGCGGCGCTGACCCGCCCGGTGGCGGCATTGATCCCGGCGACAGCGGCACCGGCCCCGGCCCGGGCCTGCACCACACCCGACTGGGCCGCTTCGGCACCGGCACGGGCGGCATCGACGCCGGTGCGGGCCGCGGTCACCGTGGCCTCGGCCACATTCACCCGGGTCTGGCGGCTCTCCAGCCGGGCTGGCGAGACAAAGCCGCGCTCGGCGAGGGTGGCGTCGCGCTGAAAGTCGTTGCGGGCCTGGGCGAGATCGGCTTCGGCCTGCGCCAGCTGGGCGCGGGCGCGGGCCACATCGGCACCGGCGCGCCCGGCATTGGCCTGGGCAGCCTCGATGCTGGCGGCAGCGGCGCGGGCCTGCTCGGCAGCCTGGCCGACCCCGGCGCTGGCCTGGGCCACATTGGCCTGTGCCTGCAGGATGGCGGCGTCCACCGACGTGGCGTCGATCGAGGCCACCAGCGCGCCGCGCGCCACCAGATCGCCCTCGCGGAAATTGATCTGGCGGATGATGCCGGGGATGCGGAACGACAGCTCCAGCTCGCGCTCGCGCCGGATCGAGCCGGTGCCGACGATGTCGGCGCCGCCATTCACCGGACGGGCAGCCACAACAGCCACCACCACCGCATCGGCGGTCTCGCCTGCACCTGCCTTATCTGCAGCAGCTGCATCGTCACCGCCGCCGCCACCACAGGCAGCTGCCAGCAGCAGCGCTGCACAGGCGGTGGTCCAAAGCGCGGTTCTGGCCGCACGGTGCTGCCGGGCTTGGGGAGAAGCTAGCCGCATCGATCACTCCGAGATCCCCGACCGGTCAGGCCAGGGACTTCCGTCCATTTCCTATCACTGATAGGATGGTTTGCAAGAGCCGTTCGGCAAGGGTTCATGCCGGACCATCCACAGTGCGCACAGTGGTTGTGCGCGGGAGCCGGGAGCCGATGGCAGAGGCGGAATCCGACATCCAGGCCGACCCGCCAGAGCGGCGGGGCGCGCAGATGCGCCTGCGCGGTGCAGACCGCCGCGAACACATCCTGGCGATGGCCGAAGCGCTGTATCTGGAGCATGGGCCGATGGCGGTCTCGACCCGGATGATCGCCGAGCAGGTGGGGATTTCGCAGCCCAGCCTCTATGCCCATTTCCCCACCAAGCGGGCGATCACGCTGGCCCTGTCGGAGCGGGCATTCGGGGTACTGGAAGACCGGATGCGGACGCTGGAAGTGCTGGGCTTTGCACACCGGGCAGCGGGCAAGGGGCTGGCGCACCTCGACACCGCGATCCGCGCCTATATCCGCTTCGCCTTCGACGAGCCCACCGCCTACCGGATCGCCTTCATGCTGGAGACGCCGGACCCGCCCACCCCCGAAGAAGCAGCCGGCCTGCCCGGCTACCGGGTCTATGAGATGTTCGCTGCCGAGGTAGAGGCGTTGCAGGCGGCCGGTGTGCTGCGGGCGGGCCCGCCCGGCGTGCTGGCACAGAGCATCTGGGCGGGCATGCACGGCCTGTGCGCCCTGCTGCTGGCCCGCGCCTCCTTCCCCTGGGCCGACCGGCAGGCCCTGACCGACCTCCATGTGGACCTGCTGGTACGCGGCGCGGCGGCCTGAGGCGGACAGGCAGCCGACTTGCGCCGGGCGGCCGGAGGCGGCATGTCGGGCGGCACACCAAGAACAGGGAGCTCCGCCATGTCCGCCAGCCGCGCATTCGACATCATCGTCTTTGGAGCCAGTGGCTACACAGGCCGTCTCGTCGCCGAATATCTGGCGGGAGCGGCACCTGCGGGCCTGAAGTGGGGGCTGGCGGGCCGCAACACCGCCAAGATGGGGCAGGTGCGCGACGAGCTCGGCCTGCCGGCAGACCTGCCGCTGGTGGCGTGCGATGCCGATGACCCCGCATCGCTGGCCGCCCTCGCCGCCTCCACCCGGGTGGTGCTGACCACGGTGGGGCCCTACCAGCTGTATGGCTCGGGGCTGGTGGCCGCCTGCGCCGCTGCCGGCACCCACTATGTCGACCTGTGCGGCGAGCCAGCCTGGATGCGCCAGATGATCGATGCCCACGAGGCTGCGGCCAAGGCATCCGGCGCGCGGATCGTGTTCTCGTGCGGCTTCGATTCGATCCCGTTCGACCTGGGTGTGCTGATGGTGCAGGAAGAGGCGATCCGCCGCACCGGTGCCCCTGCCCCGGCGGTCAAGGGCCGGGTGCGCAAGATGAAGGGCACCTTCAGCGGTGGCACCGCCGCCAGCCTCAAGGCCACCCTCGCGGCTGCCGCCACCGATCCCGGGGTGATGGCGCTGCTGCGCACGCCGTTTGCGCTGACACCGGGTTTCGAGGGACCCGCCCAGCCCTCCGGCATGAAGCCCTATCTCGACACGGCGATGGACGTGTGGGTCGCCCCCTTCGTGATGGCGCCGATCAATACCCGCAATGTCCACCGCACCAGCTTCCTGCTGGGCAGCCGCTATGGCGCCGACTTCACCTATGAGGAGATGATGGTGGCCGGCCCCGGCGAGAAGGGCGAGGCGGTGGCCCGTGCCCTGGCCTCAGACCGCTCGCTGGGTTCGGACGATGGCCCCAAGCCGGGCGAAGGCCCCAGCAAGGAAGAGCGCGAGGCCGGACACTATGACGTGCTGTTCGTCGCCACCGATGCCAGCGGCGCCACCATCGCCCAGTCGGTGGTGACCGGCGACCGCGATCCCGGCTATGGCTCCACCTCCAAGATGATCGCGCAGTCGGCGCTGGCCCTGCTGGATGGCCCCGCCGATGCGCCCGGCGGCATGTTCACCCCCGGCGCGGCCTTTGGCCTTGCCCTCACCGGGCGGCTGCAGGCCCATGCGGGCATGACCTTCTCGCTGGTGGACTGAGACGGTCCGCCGGCGGCGGGCCGCTACTGGCGCTGGAACCGGCCGAGCCGGCCTGCGGCGGTGACGTCCATGCGGTTGCCGTCGAGGGTGAAGCGGGCACCGCCCGGATCCTGCAGGGCTGTCAGGAAGGCCTGGGTGGCGGCGCCATCGGCGTTGCAGCCCATCTTGGTGGACATCACCGGGCCGAGGCCCAGCCGGTTGCCGTCCGACAGCTGCCAGGTGCCGCCAATCCGGTTGCAGTCATGCAGGCCGCCGAGCGTGCCGTCGGCGCGCAGCTCCAGCACCAGGGCGCTGCCCTGCCCGAGGGGCTGGCCGTCGATGCTGGCCAGCGCCCAGCTGCCCACCGGGCTCGATGGCACGGGGCTCTCGCGATCCGCACGGCCGGGCCGGTCGGTGGGGACACAGGCCCCGGCCAGCACCAGCAGCGCGGCGGCTGCGAGGCCCGCAGCAGCTTGGCGGGCAACGGACACTGCGAAGGTCATGGGGCAGCCCTTTGCGTGAGGCCGTGGCGCGGCGCCTTACGGCGCCACCACCCAGCCATCGGCCGTGCGCACGAACACCAGCGGGCTGATGGCGAGGTCACCGGTGGATTCGGCGGCAGCGCGGGTCTTGAGGCGCGCCAGCATCTCCGGCTGGTCGGCGCGGGCCACCAGCAGCCTGCCGCGCACCGGCACGGCGACCGCCACCGGACCGCCCATGTCGGTGGACAGCTGCTCCCACAGGGGGTCCACCACCATCAGGCTGGGCTCGAACACACCGTCGATGGTGGCGATCCGGATCCCGTCTTCCTCGGCCCAGGTCGCGGTGCGGGCCACATCCAGCAGGTTTGTGCGGCCAAGGAGAAAGGCGCCGTCAACCGTCAGGCCGAGGTCCTGCAGCCGGGCAGCCGGCAGGAAGGCGATGGAGGTGCGCTGTTCGGCCACCACCACTTCCTCGATCCCCGGCAGGATCTCGCGGCGCACCACCACATTGCGCACACCGTTCACGCCGGTGATGATCTCGAACTCGTCGATCGCGGCCGTGGGGCGCAGGATGGTGCGGAAGGCCTCGGGTTTGAACGGGTCATTGGCCGCCAGCGTGTTCTGGAACGCGCTCATGAAGCGGCCATATTCCTCGTCGCGGTCGGCGCCCGCCACATTCAGGCGCGCATGCACCTGCTCGAGGTTCACGGTATAGGTGCGGTCGGCAATCACGCGGAGCAGGTTCGGGCTGCCGTCCACCGACAGAACCCCCCGCACGCCCGGCAGCGCCATGATCCAGGGGCGGACCGTGGCGGTGATGTCGTCATAGCTGACTTCGGTGGTGTTGCGCGGGGCGCCGAGCACCAGCGGCCCGTCTGCCGCAGCCTGGGCGGCTGGCGCGGTCTGGGCCGCGGATTGGGCGCCTGCCGTCCCGGGGACGGCGAAAACCAGAGCCGCGAGAGCGGCAAGGACGGGGACGGCGGAGAAGGTCTTGATCATGGGCAGGCCCTGTGAGGCATCAAAGCTGAACCAGTGCTGACTGACAGCATCCGTGTGCATGGCGCAGTGACGGGTGATCATGGCAATCCGGGGGCGGACAGGCGCTGGGCGGTGTCGGCGTCCTGGCACGCCACCGGGAAGGCGCAGTAGTCGGCGGCATAGCTGGCGCTGGGCCGGCCGTTGCCCGACAGGCCCGGCCCGCCGAACGGCAGCGCCGAGGAAGCCCCTGTCGTGGGCCGGTTGCGGTTGATCAGCCCCGCACGGATCTCGCTGACAGCGCGCTCCCACAGGACCGGATCGTCGCTGACGAGGCCGGCGGACAGGCCAAAGCGGGTGTCATTGGCGAGGGCAACCGCCTCATCGAAGCTGGCGGCACGGAACAGCTGTGCGAACGGGGCAAACAGCTCCTCGTCGTGGCGGCCGGTGGCATGGGTCATGTCGATCAGGCCGGGGCGCACGAAGGCCGCGCCGCCCTCGCCTACCACCGTGCGCCGGACCGGGCGCCCGCCCAGGCTCTCCAGATGCGCCTCGTATCCCGTGACAGCGGCGGCCTGGCCGGCATGGATCACCGGGCCGATGAAGGGCTGGGGGTCGGCGTTCCAGGCGCCGATCCGCATCGCCTCGATCCGCGCCACCACCGCCTCGATCACCGTATCGCCAAACCGCCCCTGCGGCAGGATCAGGCGGCGGGCGCACGAACAGCGCTGGCCCGAGGTGATGAAGCTGGAATGCACGATGATGTCGGCGGCGGCTTCCGGGTCGGCCGGATCCCACACCACCAGCGGGTTGTTGCCCCCCATCTCCAGCGCCAGGATCACCTCGGGCCGTCCGCCGAACAGCTTGTGAATGAAAGTGCCGGTGGTGGCCGAGCCGGTGAACAGCACCCCGTCGATCCCGCTGGCCCCCAGCAGCGCCGCGCCGGTTTCGCGCGCGCCCATCACCACATTGAGCACGCCGGGCGGCAGGCCCGCGTCCTCGAACGCCGCCACCATATGCAGGGCCACCGCCGGTGCCAGTTCCGACGGCTTGAACACCACCGTATTGCCCGCCAGCAGCGCCGGCACGATGTGGCCGTTGGGCAAATGGCCGGGGAAATTGAACGGCCCCAGCACTGCCATCACCCCCCAGGGGCGGTGGTGCAGGGCGGTGCGCCCGAAGGCAGCCGGATCGGTGCGTGCGCCGGTGCGCTCGTCATAGGCCTTCACCGAGATCGCGATCTTGCCCACCATGGCGGCAGCCTCGGTGCGGGTCTCCCACAGCGGCTTGCCGGTGTCGCGGCTGATGGTCTCGGCGATGGCTTCCGCGCGGGCCTCGAGCGCCGCTGCATAGCGGGTGAGGATCGCGGCGCGGTCCGCGCGCCCCAGCCGTGCCCAGAGACCAAAGGCGGCCCTGGCACTGGCCACGGCAGCCGCCACATCGGCAGCATCGGCGGATGCAGCCTCGAACACCACCTCACCGGTCACAGGATCGGTGGACTGGAAGCCGGGCCCGGCGCCTGCCTGCCACTGACCGTCACTGTACACGCCGTCAGACATCGAAACCCCGCACGCGCCCAACGGCGCCTTCTTCCAGATTGAGAGCCGTCAGGACCTGGCGGTCCACCACCACGCGCCCGTCCTCGACCCGGTGCGGCGCCAGGGTGCAGCGGAACCCGTCGATCCGGTCGTTGGACAGCAGCGCCCGCCCTTCCCCGGTCACCGGACCGGCCACAAACGGCAGCACCAGGCTGTCGCGCACCGTCCGGGTGTCGGCCACCCGGCAGGCGAGCAGCGGGCCGCCATCGAAAATGTCGATCACACCCTCGAACCGCAGACCCTCGCGCTCCAGCAGCCGCCGGGCTGCTACACCGTCGGGGTGGCACTGGCCAACGGCGCCGCGCGCGCTGTCGGGCAGAAGATCGATATAGATCGGGTGCTTGGGGGCGAGGTCGATGATGAACTGGTTGTCGGTGAGGGCCGACAGGGCATCGGCCTCGGCAAAGTCCATCTGGTAGAAGGGCCGGCCCACCACTTCCCAGAACGGCGAGCGGCCGTCGAGATGAACCAGGCCGCGCAGCTCGCTGACCACCGTCTCCTGGAACCGCTGCGGCGCGGCGGCCATCAGCATGAAGCGCGACAGCGACAGGAGCTTGCCTGCCCCGTCACCGCGCCGCTCGGGTTCGAGGAACAGTGTGCCCACCTCGGTGCAGCCGGTATAGTCATTCACCATCACCAGCTTGCGCATGTCGAAGCGGCGCCCGGCGGCCTTGCTGGCCTGGCCCTGCACCACGATCCGGAAATTGAAGAATGGCACGTCTCGGCCGATATTGGTCTTCACCGCCGCACAGCCGAACGGGGCGCCGCCGCTGGCGGATTCCACCATCAGCACGAACACGCCGCTGTCGCCGGCCACGCCGCTGGCGGCGTCGGCAAAGGTGCGCGCGCTCTTGGCCAGCCGCGCAGCCAGCAGGGCGCGGTCCTCCGGCAGGCTGGTGAAGCCGGGCCCGGACCGCTGGGCAAAGCCCATGAAGGCCTCGATATCGTCGGGCGTGGCGGGGCGGACAATCAGCATGGAGGTGCCTGGACCAGAACGAAAAGCCGGGGCGTCAGCCGAGACGCCGGGGCGCCTTGGGATCGAAGGTGCCGCTGGCATAGCCAACGATCAGGGCGGCGGACAGCCGGGCGCGCTCGGGGAAGCTGTCTAGGATGGCGAATTCGCGGTCCGAATGGATCAGGCCGCCGCGCACCCCCAGCGTATCCACATTGAAACAGCCGCTGGCAGCGAGGTTGTTGCCCTCGCACACCCCGCCGGTATCCTTGAACTCCAGCGCCAGTCCCAGCTGCGCGGCTGCGGCGCGGGCATCGGCAAACACCTGCTCCTGGCCCGGTGTGCGCGGCTTGGGCGGACGGGTGAAGCCGCCGGTGAGGTCGAACGACAGCCCGTCGGCGGCGCCGTCACCGATCAGGCCGTCCACGGCTGCCCGCGCCCAGGCCGCATCGGCTGCATCGGGGGCACGGACATTGAAGCGGGCCACAGCCAGGTCCGGCACCACATTGGTGGGGCCGCCGCCATCGATCCGGCCGGTGTTGAAGGTCACGCCAGCGCGGGCGCCGTTCAGCGCCTCCAGCCCGGCCACGAACCGCGCCGCCGCCGCGATCGCCGAGCGGCCTTCGGCATGGGCACGGCCGACATGGGCGGCGCGGCCCCGGATCACCAGCGCGAAATTGCCCGAGCCCTTGCGCGCGCCCGACATCGATCCGTCCGCCAGAGCCGGCTCGTAGGTGAAGCCGATATCGGCCTGCGCCCCCAGCCGCGCCAGCACCGGCGCCGAGCCGGGCGAGCCGATCTCCTCGTCCGGGCTGATCAGGATGCGGTAGCCGAACCGTGCCGCCGCCGGATGCGCCTCGAACGCCTTCAGCGCCTCCAGCATCACCAGCAGACCGCCCTTCATGTCGGCAACGCCGGGGCCGTTCAGCACGCCGGGCTCCTGCACCACAACAGTCTGGAACGGGCTGCCCGCGTCGAACACGGTGTCATAGTGGCCTGTAAAGACCGCCTGCACCGGCGCCTGCGGGCGCACTTCCACCAGCAGCGCGGGCGCCAGCGGGCGGCGGGTCTCCAGCCCGTCGGCACCCACGATCACCTCCGGCTCGAGGTCCAGCCGCGACGGCGTGCCCGGCAGCACGCCATAGGCCTCTTCCAGCACCGGCAGGAACGCCATCAGCCCGGCATCATGGCGCGAGCCGGTATTGCGGTCGCACCAGTCGGTCACCCGCCCCTGCCACCAGGCAAGGTCGGTCGGAATGGCTTCGAGCATGGCGCGGTCGGCGCTGGTCATGGACAGGTTCGCTGCTGGCAGTGGACACCGGACCGACCCGCCGGTCCGGCGTTCCGCTCACTAGACGATGCGCCGGTCCGGCGCCAGTGCCGGTGCACCCGGCGCCTGCGTCCGCGGGCTTGGCGGGGGGCGCCGTGACGGCTAGGCCCGCTGCGAGCCAGCCAAGGAAACCGCCATGCCCAGCCTCCTGCTTCTGCCCGGTGACGGGATCGGCCCGGAAGTAACCGCCGAAGTCGAAGCCCTGATCGAGACACTGCGCGCGCGCCACGGCCTCGTGCTGGATGTGGCGGTGGAGGCGTTTGGCGGGGCCTCGATCGATGCGCATGGCGTGCCGCTAACCGATGCGGCGGTGGCCAGGGCCAAGGCCTCCAGTGCCGTGCTGATGGGGGCGGTGGGCGGTCCGCAGTGGGCGGGGGTCGCCCGGCACCTGCGGCCCGAAGCGGGCCTGCTGCGGCTGCGCACCGAGATGGGGGTGTTCGCCAATCTGCGCCCGGCCCTGTGCTTTGCGCCCCTGGCCGATGCCTCGGCGCTCAAGCGGCATGTGGTGGAGGGGCTGGATATCTTGTTCGTGCGCGAGCTGACGGGCGGGGTGTATTTCGGCACGCCGCGCGGGATCGAGGACCTGCCGGATGGCAGCGGCCAGCGCGGCTTCGACACCCAGGTCTATACCACCGCCGAGATCGAGCGGGTGGCGCGGGTGGCCTTCACCCTGGCCCGCAGCCGGCGCAACCGTGTGGCCAGCCTCGAGAAGTCCAATGTGATGGAGAGCGGCCTGTTGTGGCGCCAGGTGGTGAGCGCCCTGCATGCGCGCGAATTCGCCGACGTGGCGCTCGAACACATGTATGCCGACAATGCCGCCATGCAGCTGGTGCGCGCGCCGCAGCAGTTCGACGTGCTGCTGACCGACAATCTGTTCGGCGATGTGCTGTCAGACCTTGCTGCCGCCCTCACCGGCTCCATCGGCCTGTTGCCCTCGGCGGCCCTGGGCGTAGACGGCAGCCCCGGCCTCTATGAGCCGATCCATGGTTCGGCCCCCGATATCGCCGGCAAGGGCATCGCCAATCCGCTGGCGGCGATCCTGTCGTTCGAGATGGCCCTGCGCTGGTCGCTGGGCCGCGCCGACCTCGCCGACGCGGTGATGGCCGCCGTCCGCCACGTCCTCGACAGCGGCCTGCGTACCCCGGACCTCGGCGGCACCGCCACCACCGCGCAGATGGGTGCAGCCGTGCGGGCGGCGGTGGGATAGACCCGGCCACCAAGGGAACCGCCGGAGCGCGCGGCTCCCGCCGCGCCCCTGGCGGTGGTGATGCGCGGCGGGAGCCGCGCGGTCCAGCGGACCAAGCGATCTGCAGCAGCGCGCCGCGCCGCCTGCAACCGTCAGGCCCGCGCATCCTCCAGGATCATGTCAGCCGCCTTTTCGGCGATCATGATGGTGGGGGCGTTGGTGTTGC
>JAIXTH010000049.1 GCA_027484265.1 Alphaproteobacteria bacterium | reverse complement strand
CCCACGCCGTGCAGACCGCCGGAGACCTTGTAGGAGTTCTGGTCGAACTTCCCGCCCGCATGCAGCTGGGTCATGATCACTTCGGCTGCGGACACGCCTTCTTCGGAGTGGATGTCGGTGGGGATTCCGCGCCCGTCATCTTCCACTTCGGCCGAGCCGTCGGGATGCAGCGTCACCCGGCAGGTGGTGGCGTGACCGGCCAGGGCTTCGTCGATGGCATTGTCGACGACTTCATAGACCATGTGATGCAGGCCCGAGCCGTCATCGGTGTCGCCGATATACATGCCGGGGCGCTTGCGCACCGCATCGCGGCCTTTGCGAACCTTGATCGAGTCGGCGCCATAGTCGCCCGGATCGGAAGTCGCTTCGCTCATCGCGCCTCACACTCGCAGCGGCCGGACCGAGCCCGGCGCCACCTCATAACAATCGGCTCCGTCTCCGAAGCCCTCGAACAGACTGAGGTCCGTTCCAGTCAGCCAGGCCTGTCCCGGCAGCTGCAGCAATTCCGCCGCCAGCCCGTCGCGGCGCCGCGCGTCGAAATGGGCGGCTGCCTCGTCCAGCAACAATAGCGGATTCGCTGCCTGTGTGCCCAGCTGGGCCGCCGCTGCCATCCGCCGCGCATGCGCCAGCACCAGCCCGGTGACCAGCGCCTTCTGCTCGCCGGTGGAGCATAGCCCGGCAGGCATCCCGGCGCCAGTGTGCACCGCTTCCAGATCCGATCTGTGCGGACCATCCAGCGTGCGGCCCGCGGCGGCATCGCGCCCGCGCATCTGGCGCAGCTGGCGGCAGAAGTCCTCCTCGACCTCGCCGGCCGGCACCCCCTCCCGCAGCCGCGCCTCCAACAGGCCCTGGAGCGCCAGCTGCGACTTGGGGAACACGCCTTCGGGGCGGGCATCGATCTCGGCCTGCAGCCGGTCGACGGTGGTGATCCGCGCCGCAGCGATGCCGGTACCGGCCTCCGCCAGCTGGCGCTCCACCACATCCAGCCAGCGGGCATCGGGGCGCGGCGCTTCCAGCAGCCGGGCGCGTTCCTTGAGGGCCCGCTCAAAGGTGCCGGACAGGCCCGCGCTGTCCGGGTCGGCGGCCACCACCAGCCGGTCGAGGAAACGCCGCCGCTCGCCGGCCGGGCCGGCAAACAGCCGGTCGAGGGCGGGCGTGAGCCAGATCAGCCGGACTGCCCGCGCCAGCTCGCCCGGTCCGGCGTCGCGACCATCGAGCCGCACCACCCGCCGGGGCGCAGCGCCCGACAGGTCCAGCCCCGCCCCCAGCCGCAGCTCCTCGCCAGTCACGTCCATCAGTGCCGCCACCGCGAACGGCCCGCCGTCCGCCCCGGCCCGCGCCATCTGCGCCAGGTCCGCCCCCCGGATCCCCCGCCCCGGCCCCAGAATGCTCAGAGCCTCCAGCACATTGGTCTTGCCCGCCCCGTTCGGCCCCACCAGACACACCGGTCCGCCCCGGCTTTCGATCTCGAGCCGCGGGTGGTTGCGGAACTGGGTCAGCACCAGTCGCCGGACAAAGGCAGCGTTAGCCAGCATGCTCCGTCTGTGGCGGGCGCCGCGGTTTCAGGCCACCGTCTTGTTCAGTTTGCGAGGCTGCATCGGGGAGCCAGTCGGGCGCAGGTGCTTGCAGCGGCGCTCCGGAACGAGAGCGCGCAGACCTGTTGTCCCGCTGGACCGCGCGGCTCCTGCCGCGCCCATGGTGGGGGTGATGCGCGGCGGGAGCCGCGCGGTCCGACCAAACCACTGGAGCGCGGGTGCTTGCAGCTGCGCTCCAGGGGGGAATGAGGACGCCGCGCAGACCAGCCCCCCGGGCGGCCGGGGCGCAACCCTAGACCCGCAGGGGCATCAGCACGAATTCGCTGCCGGCGTCGTCCGGGTCCACCACCAGGGTGGGCGAGGCGCTGTCGTTGAACATGAAGCGGGCGCGCTTGCCGCTGATCTGGCCGGTGATGTCCATCAGATACTTGGCATTGAAGCCGATCACGATCGGGTCCGAGCTGTAGTCGCCCTCCACCTCTTCGGTGGCGGAGCCGAACTCGGGGTTCGACACTTCCAGAGTGACCTTCTCGGCCTCCACCGTCAGCTTGAGCGAGCGGGTGCGCTCGGCAGCCATGGTGGCCACGCGGTCGACGGCGCGGGCAAACTCGTCGTTCGACACTTCCAGCATCTTGGTGTTGCCGCGCGGGATGACCCGCGAATAGTCGGGGAACGAGCCGTCGATCAGCTTGCTGGTGAGGGTGGTGCGCCCGAAGGCAAACTGGATCTTGGCGTCGGACACGCTGATGTCCACGTCGCCATCGGCATCGTCCACCAGCCGCCGCAGCTCGCCCACGGTCTTGCGCGGGATGATGACGCCCGGGATGGTGGCGGCGCCTTCCGGCTGCGGCAGCTCGGCCAGCGCCAGGCGGTGCCCGTCGGTCGCCACGGCCCGCAGGCAGGGGCCGGCCTTGCCCACCGCCGAGTGCAGGTAGATGCCGTTGAGGTAATAGCGGGTCTCCTCGGTGGAGATCGCAAACCGGGTGCGGTCGATCAGCCGCTTGAGGCTGTCGCGCTCGAGGCTGAAGCGGTGGGGGAATTCGCCCGCGCTCATGGCCGGGAAATCGCCGGCCGACAGCACCGGCAGTGCAAAGCGCGATCGGCCGGCAGCCACCGTGATGCGCTGGTCTTCCTGCGAGAGCTCCACCCGCACCTGCGACCCGTCGGGCAGCTTGCGGACGATCTCGTAGAACGTATGGGCGGGAGCGGTGATGGTGCCGGTCTGGGTGACGGCCGCCTCGGCGCCATCGACGATCTCGATATCGAGATCGGTGGCTGCGAAGGTGACCGCGCCGTCGCGCGCCTCGATCAGCACATTGGACAGGATCGGAATGGTATTGCGCCGTTCCACCACGCTCTGCACGTGGCCCAGAGCCTTCAGCAAGGCTGCCCGTTCGATCGTGAAGCGCATCCGCACACCCTTGCTTGCTCCAGCGGCAAGGCCCCCGCTGTGTGGTTCCCCGGCCCTGCCCGTGATTCCCGGGTCAGCCCGGAGGATGTATGTGCCGGAACGCACGGACGAGTGCAACGGAGACGGGCGAGGCCTCTTCAGTTGGTCCCGCAACCCGCCAGGACCGGGCGGCGCCCGGCCTGGTCTGCCCCGGCCTGCCCGGTGCTGATCGGACACGGGCTGTCGGGCCAGGGCGACGCGCGGGACTATTCGCGCGCAGGCGATTGCTTTTTGCGCTCGGTTCGCGCATGGGGGGTATGCGGGCCAAGGTCTTCTGAACGACCGATCATGGATCGGTCCTCGTCGTCCAGTGTGCGCGTCCGGTCGCCGCCTCCTTGAACAGTGTGCAGGACCGGGCCGTTTTCGAAGGGTCAGGGTGCGGGTGCACCCCCCCGCGGGCCGCAGGCAACAGGCCAGGAGCACGCCGCTCCCAGCCAAACGGAACATGACGGCGCGTGCGCCGCCAGACAGGAAACAGACTTAACATGCGTTTCGACGACGACGACGACGACTTCGGTTCGGAAGACAAGAAGAAGAAGGGCCGCCAGCGCGGCGGCGCCCGTGCTGAAGGTGTGGAAGCACCCCCCGAATTCAGCGCTCCCCCGCCCCCTCGCTCGGGCGGCTTTGGTGGCGGCGGTGGCGGCTACGGTGGTGGCGGCGGTGGCTACGGCGGCGGTGGCGGCGGTGGCTTCGGCGACCGTCCTCCGCGCCGTGACTTCGGCGACCGTCCCCCCCGTGACTTCGGTGACCGTCCGCCGCGCCAGTTCGGCGACCGTCCGCCCCGCACGGGTGGCTTCGGCGGCGGCGGCGGCGGTTATGGCGGCGGCGGCGGTGGTGCCGGCGGCGGTGGCTTTGGCGACCGTCCCCCGCGCCGCGATTTTGGCGACCGTCCGCCCCGTGACTTCGGTGACCGTCCGCCGCGCGATTTCGGTGACCGTCCGCCGCGTCAGTTCGGCGACCGTCCGCCGCGTCAGGGTGGCTTTGGCGGTGGCGGCGGTGGTGGCTTCGGCGACCGTCCCCCGCGCCGTGACTTCGGCGACCGGCCGCCCCGCGACTTCGGTGACCGTCCGCCGCGCCAGTTCGGCGACCGTCCGCCGCGCCGCGATTTCGGCGACCGTCCGCCCCGTGACTTCGGCGACCGCGAGCCGCTGGAGAACCACGAAGGCACGGTGAAGTTCTTCAACGCCGAGCGCGGCTTTGGCTTCATCACCCCCGATGGCGGTGGTGCGGACACCTTCGTCCACATCTCGGCCGTGCAGCGTTCGGGTCTTGAAACCCTCGAGCCGGGTCAGCGCATCGCGTTCCAGACCCTGCCCGACCGGTTCGGCAAGGGCCCGAAGGCGGTGAACCTGTCGCTTCTCGATGGCAGCGCCCCGGCAGCTCCGGCTGCGGATGGGGCCCAGGGCGGCGGCGATCAGCCGGACGCGGGCCCCGCCAGCTTCGGTTCGGACGACGACAACCAGCCCTACTGAGACGGGCTTGCATCCATCAACACAGGCAGGCCGCCGCGGACACCCGTCCGCGGCGGCCTTCCCGTTCTGGCGAAGGCATCCCACGCCGGTGCCATCGCCTGCCACACCCGCCCACTGCCATCCTCTGGCAGACCGATCCGGTCGAGCCGCCCCAGGGCATGGGGGAAGACGTGCAGGGGTACGGATGCCTGCCCGAAGGCCAGGGCTGCGTAGACCAGCGTGAACAGCTCGTCGAAGTCGGTGTCGGTGAAGCCCAGATGCGGTGCACCGGCACAGCCGCCCGACACCAGAACCGTGCTGATCGAACCGGCGCGCCCGCCCCCGGTGGACCAGCCCTGGGCCCGGTCCACGGCATTGGGCCAGTCCAGCCGCATGGCGAGCCCCGCGGGGCCCGTGGCATCCAGCGCCGTGCGGGCGATGCCGTAGAAACCTTCTGGAACCCGCTGCTCGCGGGCGCTGGTGCGCGGACCAAGACGGTCTGCGAGCGTGCCACAGATGCGATAGGTACGCCCGGCCCGGTAACGGCCGCCGGGCTCGCCTTCGAGCCACGTCTCCAGCACCCGCTCGCGCTTGCGCACCCGCAGGTACAGCGGTGCCCCCAGGCGCAGGCCGCGCTCGCGCAGGGCGAATTCAACCCGCGGCTGGGCCCGCCGGATCGCCGCCAGCCCCCGCGAGGATACCAGAGGCCGCCCCTGCCCCCGCCCGGTCGCAGGCACCAGGGTCCCTGTGGCCGTGCCTGTCAGCAGGGCGGCGAGCCGGGCCAGCAGGTCCCGCCGTGCAGGGCGCTGTCCGGAGGCGCGGGAAGGCTCGGCTGGCACAGTCATCGCGCCCTGTCTGGGCCGCAACCGACTGCCGGGCAAGGGCGGCTGTGCCCCGCCGCTGCACGGTCGGCTACCGGCTTGAAGCTGGTACGGTGATGCAGGCTCGGACCGAGACGGTCCAGCGCCGCGGCATGGGCGGCAACGCCATAGCCCTTGTGGGCCGCAAACCCGTAACCCGGGCAGATGCCATCCAGTTCCACCATGCGCTGGTCGCGCACGGTCTTGGCGAGGATCGAGGCGGCTGCCACGGACGCCGACAGCCCGTCGCCCCCCACCAGTGTCCGCACGGGGCACGCCAGCGCCGGAGCGCGGTTGCCGTCCACCAGAGCAAGTCCCGGCACGATGCCCGAGCCTGTCTGCAACCCGTCCACGGCCCGGCACATGGCCAGAAGCGTGGCGGCCAGAATGTTCAGCCGGTCGATCTCGGCAACCGTTGCCTCCGCCACTGCGAAGGCCAGAGCCTGGCTGCGGATCGCGGCAGCCAGCGCCTCGCGCCGTGCCGGCGACAGCTTCTTGGAATCATCGAGACCGAGCGGCACGCGCCCCGGGTCCAGCACCACCGCGGCTGCCACCACCGGCCCTGCCCAGGGCCCGCGCCCGGCCTCATCCACCCCGCACACCAGATACCGCCCGCGCCCGGGTGCGGGTTCGGACCCGTGTCCGCAGGCAAGTTCGATCGACAGGTCAGCCATGGCATCCATCTGCCCGGATTCGCGACGCCGGTTCACACCCCGGCCGGTCCGCGGTGCCGGACAGTCAGATTTCGCCAGCCGACAGGATCAGCACCAGCGAGACCTTGGCATCCATCGGGTTGCCTGCGGTGACCACTCCGTCGTCCGGCACCACCAGAGCCGTGACGGAGCTCTTCCCGCGCAGCATGCGGAACACCATGAAGGCCCCGGCGCGGGCACCGCAATGACCGCTTGTCAGCGCCCGTGTGATGGCCTCTGTGCGCGGCGTGGTCTGGCCGTCCATCCGGTCGAGCCGCAGGCAGGCCGCCTCGACCGCGCGCGGATTGGGGGTGAAACCCTCCGCAGTGAGGAACGCGCCGAACTGTTCCGCAAGGTCGACCGCCTCCATCACGCCAGCCCCCGGACCCAGCGCATGGAAGTTCAGACCGGCCACGGTCTCGGTATAGACGATGGAGGCCGGCTTATCGCCATGGAAAAGCTTCTCGAACCGAAACGTACGAGCGCCGTCGGCAGACGAGATCAGGATGCGGCCAAATCCGGGCAGCTGGGACTGCTGCGTCAGTGCAACCGTGCCGCGGTCAGTGGCGCCTTCAGGCATCTGCGAGCCGATCCGGAATGCCAGCGCATTGGGATCGAGGAATATCTGCATCTGCACGCGGCTTGTCACATACCAGCCCGCCCCTGCATTCAGCAGGATGAAGACCAGCACGAACAGGATTGTCTTCAGGTTCATCAGCGTTTCCATCATGACCGGTGCTGCGGCACCTGCACGTCCTGACCTAGACCGGATCGCACGGAAGATGCAACTTTGATTGCGCAGCGCTAAGCATGAAATACAGCCATAGCGTTAGCACATCTGACCGCGCTTCCTGCGGACAGGCCTGCATTCCGGCCTTTCGCCAGGCGCCTACCTGTCTATGCTGGAAACCGATCCTGCCACAAGAGGCGCGCCATGAGCTCCAAGAACGATCCCAGCCAGTTCGATGCCTATTCCAAGGCGGAAGAGAACGAACCTGTCTTCACCCTCCTCGCACGCGATCCGATCGCGCCGCCGCTGATCGAAGCCTGGGCCTATCTGCGCTCGGGCCAGATCGGCGCAGCCGAGATTGCCTTCAAGCAGGCCATGGATGCCGCCACCCACATCGAACCGCAGATGCCGGGCGAGGCCCAAATCCGCAGTGCTTTCGAAGTGGCCGAGGAAAGCCGCGCCTTCGCACGCGCCAAGCTGCTGCAGACCCGCCGGTAGAGCCCGTTGGATGGGACTGCACCCCCGACGGAAAGGCCGCCCGAACCCGCTGCCCGCGCCCCCGGTCTGAAGGACCTGGTGTGGCTGGCCACGCCCATTGCCGGCACGAACATGCTGACGATGCTGATGGGGATCGTCGACACGATCATTGTCGGTCACCATTCAGCGCAGGAGCTGGCGGAACTGGCGCTGGCCTGGTCCTTGAACGGCACCTCCTTCGTTGCGGTGATCGGCCTGACAATCGGTGCCAGCGTCATGGTATCGCGCCGGATCGGCGAAGGCCGTCCCGAGGATGTCGGGCCGATCTGGCGACGGGCGGCGATCTCGGCGGTACTCGCCGGTTTCGTGCTGGCGCTGCTGCTCAACTGGGGGGCAGCCGAAGGTCTGCGGCTGTCTGGGCAGGATGAGGCCCTGATCGCCGGGGCCAGCAGCGCTGCCCATATCCTTGCGCTGTCACTGGTCCCGCTCGGGATCTACATGGCCTCGGCCAAGACTGTGGAGGCGCTGGGAGCCCCGCGTCTTTCGGTGCTGGTGCTGATTGGCGCCAACCTGATCAATCTGGGCCTGAACCTGGTGTGGGTGCCCGATCATGGCGCCGATGGTTCAGCCTGGGCCACATTCGTGTCGCGCTGCTTCTGTGCGCTCGCCATCGTGGTGCTGATGCTCAATCTGGGGCGCGGCAAATCCTATGGCTTCCTGAAGCCGGTCCCGGCCAGCCGCGACCGCGCCGACTTCGCGAAGGAGCGCCGCGAACAGCTG
>JAIXTH010000191.1 GCA_027484265.1 Alphaproteobacteria bacterium | reverse complement strand
GGGGCCGTACAGCGGCACCCTCGGCTGCCTGCGGATCCGGTTCGGCAAGGGTGTGTGCGGCACCGCTGCCGCCACCGGCCAGACCCAGCTGGTGCCGGATGTGCATGCTTTTCCCGGCCATATCGCCTGCGACAGCCGCTCGAACAGCGAGATCGTGGTGCCGGTCCGCGATCGGTCCGGCGCCGTGGTGGCAGTGCTGGATGTGGATTCCACCGAGCCGGACGCGTTCGATGCCGAGGACCAGGCCGGGCTTGAGGCCATCTGCGCCCTGCTGCTGACCACGCCCTGAGCCGCTACAGCGGCAGCCCGGGCGGTCACGGGCGCGCGAGGGGCACTTGACCGCACCCTGACCTTTCCGCAAACGTCAACCCGACACCACCTGTCCAACAAGACTGCTTCGGGAGACACCGCCATGGCCGCCCTCGACATGCCCCGCGCCGACTGGCGCAATGACGAAGAGCTCAACATCTTCGAAGGCGCCGTGCGCGCGTTCTTCGACAAGGAGGCGCCGCCCGAAACGGTGATGAAGTGGCGCGAGCAGGGGCTGGTGGACCGCGAGATCTGGACCAAGGCCGGGGAGGCGGGCCTGCTGTGTGCCTCGATCCCCGAGGAATATGGCGGCGCTGGCGGCGACTTCCGCCACGAGACCATCCTGATGGAAGTGCAGGGCCGGATGGGCATCGACGGCTTCGGGGCCTCGCTGCACAACGCGATCGTGGCGCCCTACATCCTGCATTACGGCTCGGAAGAGCAGAAGAAGAAGTGGCTGCCGCGCATGGCCAGCGGCGAGCTGATCGGCGCCATCGCCATGACCGAGCCGGGCGCGGGCTCCGACCTGCAGGGCATCAAGACCACGGCGGTCAAGGCCGGCAACCAGTATGTGATCAATGGCTCCAAGACCTTCATCACCAATGGCCAGCACGCCAATCTGATCCTGGTGGTCACCAAGACCGACCCCGCCGCCGGTGCCCGCGGCACCAGCCTGATCGTGGTGGAAACCGACGAGGTCGAGGGCTTCCGCCGGGGCCGCAACCTCGACAAGGTCGGCCAGGATGCCCAGGACACCTCCGAGCTGTTCTTCGACGAGGTGAAGGTGCCGACCTCGAACCTGCTGGGCCGCGAGGAAGGCCACGGCTTCTTCCAGCTGATGGACCAGCTGCCGTCCGAGCGGCTGCAGATCGGCATCCAGGGCTGCGCCGCCATGCACCGGGCGATCGAAGCGACCATCGCCTATGTCAAGGATCGCAAGGCGTTCGGCAAGAGCCTGATGGATTTCCAGAATACCCAGTTCAAGCTGGCCGAATGCAAGACCAAGCTGACGGTGGCCCAGGCCTTCTGCGACCGCTGCACCGAGCTGCTGATGGCGGGCAAGCTGGATGCGGCCACCGCGTCGATGGCGAAATACTGGGTCTCGGATGTCGAGAACGAAGTGATGGACGAGTGCCTGCAGCTGCATGGCGGCTGGGGCTACATGAACGAGATGCCGATCGCCCGGATGTGGCGCGACAGCCGGGTGCAGCGCATCTATGGCGGCGCCAACGAGATCATGAAGGTGCTGATCGCCCGTACCCTGTAGGGCGATCAGCCCCGACAGACCGGGTGATCGGATCCGCCCGACACCCGGCCGGGTCCCGCGGGATCGCCTGCAGCCGTCTACAGGCCCGCCGCAAGCCGGCGGGCGTTGCTGCGGCCTTCACGCAGGGCGTGGGCGATGGTGAAGGCCAGCTCCAGCGACTGGTCGGCATTGAGGCGCGGGTCGCAGTGGGTGCGGTAGCGGCTGGCGAGGGCTTCCTCGGTCACCGGTGTGGCACCGCCCGTGCACTCGGTCACGTCATCGCCGGTCATCTCGAGATGCACCCCGCCCGGCCAGGCGCCTTCGGCGGCGCAGATGTCCATGAAGGCCGCCACTTCCCCCGCCACCCGGTCGAAGGGGCGGGTCTTGTAGCCATTGGAGGCCTTGAGGGTATTGCCGTGCATCGGGTCGGACGACCACACCACCGTGCGGCCCTCGGCCTTGACCTTGCGCACCAGCGCCGGAAGCCCTGCGGCCACCTTGTCATAGCCGAAGCGGGCGATCAGTACGATCCGCCCGGCCTCGTCGCGGGGGTTGAGGATATCCAGCAGCCGGATCAGCTCGTCCGGCGCCAGCGACGGGCCGCACTTGATGCCGATCGGATTGGCGATCCCGCGGCAGAACTCGACATGGGCATGGTCGGGCTGGCGGGTGCGGTCGCCGATCCACAGCATGTGCGCACTGGTGGCATAATGCTGGCCGGACCCGAACAGCGCATCCTTGCGGGTCAGCGCCTGCTCATAGCCCAGAAGCAGGGCCTCGTGGCTGGTGAAGAAGCTGACCGTGTCGGTATCGATCCCGCCCGATGATCCGGCCGTGAGACCGCCGAGGAAGTCGAGGCTTTCCTCGATCCGGTGGCAGAGCTTGATATACTCCTTCGCGGCGGGCCCCTGGCGGGCGGCAAAACGCAGGTTCCAGCGGTTCACATTCGACAGGTCGGCATAGCCACCGGTCGCCAGCGCCCGCAATAGGTTCAGCGTCGAGGCCGACTGATTGTAGGCCTGCACCAGCCGCTCGGGATCGGGCAGGCGGGAGGCTTCCTCGAATTCGATCCCGTTGATCACGTCGCCGCGGTAGGAGGGCAGGGTGACCCCGCCCACGGTCTCGACCGGTTCCGAACGCGGCTTGGCGAACTGGCCCGCCACCCGACCCACCTTCACCACCTGCTTGCCACCGGCAAAGGTCAGGGCCACCGCCATCTGCAGGAACAGGCGGAAATAGCGGGTGATCCGGTCGGCCTCGAACTCGGCGAAGCTCTCGGCGCAGTCGCCGCCCTGCAGCAGGAACGCCTCGCCCCGCGCCACCCGTGCCAGTTCCCGCTTCAGCTTCTCGATCTCGGAGGCGACCACCAGCGGCGGCTTGCGGGAGAGGCGCTGCTCGACACCGGCCAGAGCCTCGGTGTCGGGATAGTCGGCGGGAATGTGGCGGGCCGGAAACGAGCGCCAGCTGCCGGGCTCCCAGCCCATGCTGCCGGTTGCGGTTCCTGCGGTCTGTCCTGCCACGCGTGTCACGGTCGTTGCTCCTGCCGGTTCCCTCCGGCTCCAGACGTGGCGCCTAGCATCGCGGCGGCGCAAAGCCAAATCCGGCAGGCGGCTGTGTGCTTGACGGGTGCAGCCGATGCCGGTGATAGGCTGATGCCGGCAGGTGGGTGCGCAGGCCGGGGGCTGACATGATCGAGATGGTGATTGACGGCCGACGGCACGATCTGGGCGGTTTTCACGTGGCGCGGATCCTGCCCTTTGCCCGTCGGCGGATGGTGGGGCCGTTCGTGTTCCTCGACCATATGGGCCCGGCGCGCTTTGCCCCGGGTGGCGGCGTGGATGTGCGGCCGCACCCGCATATCGGCCTTGCCACCGTCACCTGGCTGTTCGAGGGGCGGATCGTGCACCGCGACAGTACCGGAGCGCACCAGGCGATCGAGCCGGGGGCGGTGAACTGGATGGTGGCCGGTCGCGGCATCTCCCACTCCGAACGGACCGATCCGGCGGACCGGGCCGCCGGCTGGGCGCTGCACGGGATGCAGGCCTGGGTGGCACTGCCGCAGACCCACGAGGAGACCGACCCGGCTTTCCACCACGTGCCCGCAGCCGCCCTGCCGGTGGTCGATGGACCGGGCCTGACAGCTGTCGTGATTGCCGGCGAGGCCTTTGGCGCGGCGAGCCCCGTCCCGGTCCACTCGCCGCTGTTCTATGTCGATGTGCGGCTGGCAGAGGGAGCCGCCACGGGTCTGCCCACCGGCTATGCCGAGCGGGCGGCCTATGTCGCCGCCGGTGCCGTGGCCTGCGACGGCCAGCGGCTCGAGACCGGCCAGATGGCAGTGTTCGCGCCGGGCAGTGCCCCGGTCCTGACAGCCGTGGACGGCTCCGCCATCCTCATGCTGCTGGGCGGCGAGCCCGTCGGCCCGCGCCAGCTGTGGTGGAACCTCGTCGCCTCCCGCCCCGATCTGATGGAGCGCGGCAAGGCCGACTGGGCCGCGGGCCGCATTCCGCTCCCCCCGGGCGACGACCACGAATTCATCCCCCTGCCGGAGGCTTGACGGCCGTGGCGATGGTGCTGGTGATCGGCTCGCATGTGGCGGGCAGCCGGGTGGGGGGGACGGTGGTCACGCTGGCCCTGGCGCTGGGGCCGGGGGCGGTGGAGCCAGTGCATGTGCCAACCACGCTGCTGGGGCGCCATCCCGGCTGGGGGCCGCCGGGCGGCGGGCCGGTTTCCACCCAGCTGATGGCCGGGATGCTGGAGGGGATCGAGGCCAATGGCCTGCTGTCCAGGCTCGATGCGGTGATCACCGGCTATTTCACCAGCCCCGGGCAGGTCGAGCTGGCGGCGGATGCCATCGACCGCGCCCGCGCCGCGCGCCCCGGCGTGCTGGTGCTGGTGGACCCCGTGATGGGCGATGACGGGCGCCGCTATGTGGCCGATGGCGTGGCAGAGGCCGTGGTGGCACGGCTGCTGCCGCGCGCCGATGTGCTGACCCCCAATGTGACCGAACTGGCGATCCTGTGTCCCGGTGCCGATACCGGTGGCGTGTCTGGCTGCCTTGCGGCCGCGCGCAGTCTTGGCCGGCGGGTCCTGGTGACGTCGGTGCCCGTGGACCGGGCCGGTCATCTGGCCACGCTGTGGGTTGATCCGGCGCAGCCCGGGGCCGGGCAGCTGCTGGTGCATGCTGCGGAAGCTGCGGCACCGCGCGGGACCGGCGATCTGGCGGCAGCCAGCCTGCTGGCCGGTCTGGTCACGGGTCTTGATGGCGCCGCCGCTGCGGCCCGCGCCACCGCAGTGGTGGCCGACGTGGTGCGCCGCTCTGTCCTGTGGCAGGCGGAGGAGCTGTCCGTGGTGGCCGCGCGCGATTCCCTGATCGCTGCGCCCGCGGTTGAGATGATCGAGGTGGCAGGATGATCCAGACCGAACATGGCCGCGTGGCGCCGGGCTTCGAGCCCGTCGCGGAGGCCTTCGCCGACAATTTCGCCCGGGGCGAGGAGCTGGGGGCGGGCTTTGCAGCCATCCTCGACGGCGAGCTGGTGGTGGACCTCACGGGCGGCCACGCCGACCGCGCCCGCACCCGCTCCTGGGACGGCAGCACGCTGGTGCCGGTCTATTCCACCACCAAGCCGATTGCCGCCATCGTCATCGCCCGCCTGCAGGATCAGGGTCTGCTGATGCTCGACGAGCCGATCGGGCGGCTGTGGCCGCAGTTCGAGGCCCATGGCAAGACCGTCTCGATTGCCCAGGCCATGAGCCACCAGGCCGGGGTGCCCGGCTTCGTCGATCCGATCGATCCGGGCCTCTGGCTCGACCCGCCGGCGCTCGCCGCCGCGCTGGCGGCGCTGGAGCCGATGTGGCCGCCGGGCACGCGGAACGGCTATCACCCGCTGACCTGGGGCTATATCGTCGGCGAGCTGGCGGCCCGGGCCATGGGGGGGCGCAGCCTTGGCACCCATCTGCGCGAGGAGGTCTGCGGCCCGCTGGGCATCGACTTCTGGATCGGTCTGCCGCCCGGCGAGCACGGCCGCACCGCCGAGATCAGCCGGCCCAAGGCCATGCCCGACCTGTCCACCGCCACACCCGAGCGGCGCGCCGCATTCCTCACCCCCTGGGCTGCGCCCAATCGCGGCGGCGCCGAGTGGCGCGAGACCGAGATCCCGTCCGCCAATGGCCACGGCACCGCCCGCGCCGTCGCCGCCCTCTATGGGGTGTTCGCCAATCAGGGCCGGATCGGCGACACCCAGGTGCTGTCGCCCGCCACGCTGGCCGACCTCACCCGGATGCGGATCAGCGGCCAGGACCTCGTGCTGCCGTTCCACATCGACTGGGCGGCGGGCATCATGCGCAACAGCAACCTCCGCTGGGGGCCGAACCCCGGCGGGCTCGGCCATGCCGGCTGGGGTGGCAGCTGCGGCTTTGCCGACCCCGACCGGCACCTGTCCGGCGCCTATGTCATGAACCGCCAGTCCAACGCCCTTCTCGGCGATGACCGCGCCGGCCGGCTGATCGGCGCGCTGTACGGGTGTCTCTAGGCAGCTTTCGACTGCGATGGATCCAGGTCTTGGTGGCAGGTGCCGGAGCGGCGACGGGGCAGGGGGTCAGTCCCGCGCAGACCTGTCGTCCGGCTCCGCCCCGCCGCTTGCGGCTTTGGTCGCAGACGGCCCGGCTGGCATCAAGGACGCCCTTCGGGCGCCGCAGGGCGGTGGCTTCGCCATCCTTGACGCCAACCATGCCGCCCGCAACCACGCCTCCAGCGACGGGCCGAAGCCGGACAACAGGTTTCACGAAGGGCCAGGCCTTTTCCGCTCGGGGCCTCTCCAGCCAACAGGGGCTGGGGGGCAGGCGCATCGCCTCAAGGCTTGCCTTACCCCAGCGTCT
>JAIXTH010000130.1 GCA_027484265.1 Alphaproteobacteria bacterium | reverse complement strand
CGGGTGCCGGGCACCGTGCGCAGGCTGTGGAGCACCGAGGCCGGCCTGACCTTCAGCGCCCTGGCCCACGACATCCGCATCCGCAGCCGCAGCCGCCCGCCGCCGCTGGCCCCGCTGCCACCGGCCGCCAGCGACGGGCCGCGCGTCCGCCTGCTCGCCCCGAACCGCCCCTGGCCCGACTGGCTCCCCGACGCAGCCCCCCACTGGTCCTGACCCCGGCAGACGCCGGGGGCGCAGGTGCTGGGAGAGGCGCTGGTGCCGCTGCGACATCCGCCGGCAACCGCCTGCTGCCCTGCAGGCCTGTTGGCCGGTGCACGTCACGATCCCCCTTCCCACCAGCCGCCAGCTCCCTATAACAGTGCGCTGAAGGTCCGCGCGAGCCGGGCCGGCCACTCTCAGGGAGACACCGCCATGATCGGAATCTGCGCCCAGTTCGTCTGCGCCGAAGGCAAGAACGCCGAGTTCGAGAAGCTGCTGGCCGAATTCGTCACCACCGTGAAGGCCAATGAGCCCGGCGCGGTGGTCTATCAGCTGTGCCGCGACGAGAAGACGCCCAACGGCTATTTCATGCTCGAGCTCTATGCCGACCAGGCCGCGCTCGATGCCCATGGCAAGACCGGCCACATGGCCGAGCTGATCGGCAAGATCGGCCCGCTGCTGGGCGGTGCGCCCAAGCTGTCCCAGGGACCGGCCGTATTCTGATCTGCGGAGAGCACTGACATGGAACTGGAATTCAAGCCGGAAGACCTCGCCTTCCGCGACGAGGTGCGCGCGTGGATCGCGCAGGCCTATGACCCCAGGCTGCGGGCCAAGATGGCGCTGTCCAAGAACGGCTATCTCGACAAGGACGGCCAGGTGGCCTGGCAGAAGAGGCTGTACGAGAAGGGCTGGATCGCTCCGGACTGGCCTGTGGAGTTTGGCGGCCCGGGCTGGACCCCCACCCAGCGCTATGTGTTCGCGATGGAGACGGCGGCGGCTGGCTGTCCGATCGTGTCGCCCATGGGCTTGAAGATGGTGGCGCCCGTGATCATGGCCTTCGGCAATGACGAGCAGAAGCGCCGCCACCTGCCGCCGATCCTGGCGTCGGACATCTGGTGGTGCCAGGGCTATTCCGAGCCGGGCTCGGGCTCCGACCTCGCCAGCCTGCAGATGCGCGCCGAGAAGACGGTGCGCGACGGCGTGCCCGGCTATGTGCTGAACGGCTCCAAGATCTGGACCACCCACGCCCAGTGGGCCGACTGGATGTTCAACCTGGTGCGCACCAGCCAGGAAGCCAAGCCGCAGAACGGCATCAGCTTCATCCTGGTGGACATGAAGACCCCCGGCATCTCGATCCGCCCGCTGCCGACCCTCGACGGGCCGGTGGAGGGCCAGCAGGAGATCAACCAGGTCTTCTATGAGGACGTGTTCGTCCCCGCCGAGAACCTGATCGGCGAGGAGGGCAAGGGCTGGACCTATGCCAAGTACCTGCTCGAGTTCGAGCGCGGCAATGCCTATGCCCCCGGGCTGAAGAACGCGCTCAAGAAGGTGCGGCGGATCGCGGCGGTGGAGATGGCTGGCGGGGCGCCGCTGGTGGAGGATCCGGACTTTGCCCGCAAGCTGGCGGAGATGGAAATCCAGGTGGCGGCGCTGGATGCCACCGAGCTGAAGATCTTCTCGGGCCTGTCATCCGGCCAGTCGGTGGGGGCGGCCTCGTCGATGCTCAAGTGCAAGGGCTCGGAGATGCAGCAGGCGATCTCGGAGCTGGCGCTGGAGGCGGTAGGCGCCAGTGCGGTGCCGTTCGTGGCCGACAGCTGGGCGATCATCGACAGGCGCAGCAATGATCCGTTCCCGGTACCGGATTATGCCGCGGCCACCGCTCCGGCCTATCTCAATTACCGCAAGACCTCGATCTATGCCGGCTCGAACGAGATCCAGCGCAACATCATGGCCAAGATGGTGCTGGGGCTGTAGCCTCGCGGCCCCATGGACATCTCCGGCCTTCCGCCCTGGCTGCAGGCTGCCGCCGACCCCCGCATCCTGGTGCCGCTGGCGCTGATAGCGGGGCTGGCGGTGGCCGAGCGGCTGGCGCCGGCGCGCGGTGCGCCTGCGGGCGTGACAGCCCGCCAGGGGGTGAATCTGCTGCTGGGTGCGGCGGGCTGGGGGCTCGCGCGCCTGCTGGTGCCAGCGGGGCTGGTGGCGGTGGCGGTGTGGGCGCAGGCGGCGGGCTTTGGCCTGCTCAACTGGCTGGGAGCTGGCGACGGCTGGCTGGTGGTGCTGGTGGCGTGGCTGGTGCTCGACTGCGCGATCTGGTTCCAGCACCTGATGTTCCACAAGCTGCCCTGGCTGTGGCGGCTGCACCGGGTGCACCACACCGACACGGTGATGGACCTCACCACCGGCGTGCGGTTCCATCCCGGCGAGATCGCGGTGTCGCTGGCCTGGAAGGGTGCGGTGATCGTGCTGCTGGGTGCGCCGCCAGCGGCGGTATTGCTGTTCGAGAGTATGCTGGCGGCCATGGCCCTGATCACCCATGCCAATATCCGCCTGCCCCAGCCTGTGGAACGTGCCCTGCGCCCGGTGGTGATCACTCCGGCCCTGCACCTGGTGCACCATCACCCCGACCCGCGCTGGACCGACAGCACCTATGGCAACCTGCTGTCGGTCTGGGACCGGCTGGCGGGGACCTTGCGGACCGGCGCGCCTGACGGACGCATCGGCCTCGACGACTGGCGTGCCACCGAGGACCAGCGCCTGGTGGCCCTGCTGGCACAGCCGCTCCAGTCCGCTTCCACCACACGGCCCACCGGCCAGACCTGAATCACCTGCCTCACCACGGGAGCATCCCATGAACCGCATGAATCGCCGCTGGGTCCTGAAGAACCGCCCCGTCGGGGCCATCACGCCGGATGTGCTGACGCTGGAAACCGTGCCGCTGCCCGAGCTGGCAGAAGGGCAGGTGCTGGTGCGCAATATCTGGCTCTCGCTCGATCCCACCAACCGGATCTGGATGAGCGACCGCGAGCAGTATCTGCCGCCGGTGGAGCTGGGGGCGGTGATGCGCGGTGGCACGCTGGGCGTGGTGGAGGAGAGCCGCGATCCCAATTTCACCCCGGGCATGCTGGTCAGTCCGGGCCTGTCGGGGTGGCAGGACTATGAAGTGGCGTGGGGCGCGATGTGCCGCGCGCTGCCCACCCTTCCGGGCATTCACCCGACCGCCTTCATGAGCGTGCTGGGAGTGACCGGCTGGACCGCCTATTTCGGCCTGCTCGACATCGGCCAGCCCAAGCCGAACGAGACGGTGGTGGTGTCGGCGGCCGCTGGCGCCGTCGGCTCGATCGTGGGGCAGATCGCGAAGATCAAGGGTGCGCGCGTGATCGGCATTGCCGGCGGGCCGGACAAGTGCCGCTGGCTGGTGGACGAGCTCGGGTTCGACGGCGCCATCGACTATCGAAGCGAGGATGTGGGTGCGGCCCTCGACCGCCTCTGCCCCAACGGCATCGACGTGAACTTCGAGAATGTCGGCGGTCCGATCATGGATGCGGTGATGGAGCGGATGAACGACTTCTCGCGCATGCCGCTGTGCGGGATGATCTCGACCTACAATGCCGAGGGCGAGGTGCCGGGCCCGCGCTTCTTCGACCGGGTGCTGATGCGGCGGATCAAGGTGCAGGGCTTCATCGTGCTCGACTATTTCCCGCGGATGGAAGAGGCGGTCACCGCTCTGGCGGGCTGGCTGCTGGAGGGGAAGCTCAAGTACAAGGTGCATGTCGAGCACGGGCTCGAGAACGCCCCCGATGCCCTCGGCCGCCTGTTCACCGGCAACCACGACGGCAAGCTTCTGGTACAGATCGGACCGGAACCGGCAGGGTAACCGATCCGTTAACCCGCCAGACAGCCGGGCCTGCTAGAATGGCGCTGTGTACCGGGGTCAGTTGGGGACACGCCGTCCGGCATGGCACCTGCAACCACCACCCCGAACCCTCAAGCTTTTCAGCGGAGCGTCCTGATATGAAACACGCCGCCCTTGCCGCCGCCCTCGCCGGGCTCGTTGCCAGCTTTGCCCAGCCGGCCCTGGCCCAGAACGCGTCGCAGATTGCATCCGTGAAGGAGCGTCGCAGCTGCCCTGGCTGCAACCTGTTCCAGGCCGATCTCGACTACGAGAACATCTCGGGCCTGAACCTGTCGGGTGCGCGCCTGCGCCAGTCGGACATGTCGCTGGCGACGGCCGACCGCACCAACTTCAGCCGCGCCAACCTGTCGCTGGCCAACATGTATGGCGTGCGGGCCACCGGCGCCAACTTCTCCCGTGCCGACCTGACCCAGGCGGTTCTGGTGGGCGGCTATTTCTCCAGCGCCAACTTCTCGGGTGCCAATCTGACCGGTGCCAACCTGTCCGGCGCCGAGCTGGCGGGAGCCCGCGGCCTGACCCAGCGCCAGCTGAACAGCGCCTGCGGCGATGCCTCCACCGAGCTGCCGCGCGGCCTCACGGTTCCCGCCTGCCGCTGAGGTCCAGGCACGCGCACAGACATCGGGCCGGTCCGCCATGGACCGGCCCTTCTGCGTTGCTGGCCGGCGGACAAGGTCCGCGTTACAGACATTTAAATGGCGTGTTCACAGCAGATCGGCTAAGCCCGGAACCGTGATCAACCGTGCAGCTCTTCTCGGCCTTGCAGCCCTTGCCCTGATGCCGGCCCAGGCCAGCGCCTGGACCTGGGAGCAGGGCAAGCCGGCCTCCGTCACCTTCTCGCGCGGCTTCTCCGGCTCCTGCGCCGGGTGCGACCTCTCGTCGCGCAACCTCGATGGCGCGCGGATGTCCGGCGGGAACTTCGCCGGTGCACGCTTTGCCGGTGCCCGGATGCGCCGGGTGGAGATGACCGGTGGCAACTTCGCCCGCGCCAGCTTCGACCGCGCCGACATGGCGTTTGCCGAACTGTCCGGCTCGAACTTCGATGGTGCCAGTTTCATCGGCACCGGCCTGCGCGAAGCCGAGATGAACGGCACGGTCCTCGCCCGCACCGACTTCTCCGGCGCCACGCTCGAGCGGGTCGAGATGGTGGGCGCCAACCTGCAGGGCGCAACCCTCACCGGGGTCCGGGCCAGCGCGGGGCAGTTCAGCGCGGCCAACATGGCGGGCGTGGTGGCGATGAATGCCTCGTTCGATCAGGCCGAATTCACCGGTTCGAACCTGAGCCGTGCCCGGCTTGATTCCAGCTCGTTCGAACAGGCCGATCTGACCGGGGCCAACCTGTCAGGTGCCCGCGCCAGCCGGGCCGACTTCCGCAATGCCGACCTGGCCGGCGCCAACCTCTCCGGCGCCGATCTGTCCGGTGCCCGCGGCCTCACCCAGCGCCAGCTGAACGAAGCCTGCGGCGATACCGCTACCCGCCTGCCAGCCGGCCTGACGGTTCCCGCCTGCCGCGGTGCCCGCCGCCGCTAGGGCGACAGCCTGACAGCCACTGGCCCGCCCGTGCCCCGATGCGGGTCGCCCCGGCTTCCCTCGACCGACCCGCCTCTGCCCATGCCCGCGCTGCCAGGCCCCATGGGTGAATGACCGCGTGCTGACAGGCACTTTCAGTGGCTGTGACGTTCCGGCAACAGGGCACGGCCAACCCGTTAACCATGGCCAGCCTGTGACTGGACTATGCGCGGTGGCCCGCCTAGCTGGGTCTGGCCGTGAACAGGAGAGCCGGAGCTATGAGCACTATCATCCCGACCTGGGGGTGAGTGGGAACCGCCACCCCGCATGTCTTGAGGCGCCCTTCACGGGCGATCAGGCGCGGTTCCTGTTGCTGTAGGCCCGTCGCAGGTGCGGCGGGGTTCTGGCTCCGATCCATCAACCGATTTCCTGCGTTTGCGCGTGGCAGCCTTTCAGGGCGCCGGGGCGCAGACGCCTTTCACGGGCTTTCCTGTCATGCACGAAGCATTTGACGACGATATCGACTCCAACCGCCAGCAAAAGGCCGGGTTCGGGGCCATCCTGTCCTATCTCTGGCGCCACTGGCGCTCGCAGCCCTGGCCTCTGGCGGTCATGATGGCGCTGTACCTGTCGGCAGCGGCGCTGGAGCTGTCGCTGCCCTGGCTGTCCGGTCAGATCGTGGAGCAGCTGGCAGGCGCACCCAGCGACACAGGCGCGATGGCGTTTCACTGGTTCGGCTGGTTCGCGGCTGCGGCAGCAGGCATCTACCTGCTGCGCAATGCCACCGCGCGCTTGTGGAACCCGTTTGCGGGCCGCAACATGAAGCGGATCACGCTGGAGGGCTTTGCCGATGTGCAGCGCTTCTCGAGCCAGTGGCACGCCGACAACTTCGCCGGAGCCACCGTGCGGCGTCTGAGCCGGGCCATGCATGCCTATGACACGATCTCGGACATCATGCTCTGGTACATCATTCCGGCGATCCTGGTGCTGGTGGGCCTGGTGGTGGTGATCGCCCTGCGCTGGCCGATGCTGGGCCTGTTCACCGGACTGGTGGTGGCGGCCTTCGTGGCAGCCGTGGTCCTGCTGGCACGCTACTATATCGGCAAGCTGCTCGACGCCTATACCAGTGCGGATACCCGTATCGGGGCGGCCCTGGCCGATTCGGTGTCGACCAATGCCACCGTGAAGGCATTCGGCGCCGAGGCCCGCGAGGAAAGCCGGCTCGAGCAGGTGGTGGAGCACTGGCGCGGGCTGGCATTGCGGGCCTGGAACCGGTTCTCCGATGCCTGGCTGATCCAGAACGTCCTGCTGTGGACACTGCAGGTCGGGCTGCTCGGTCTCGTGCTTCTGATGTGGCAGCGGGGCGAGGCGAGTGCGGGTGACGCCGCCTTTGCCCTCACCTGCTTCTTCCTGATGGCCAGCTATCTGCGCAATCTGGGCGAAATGCTGCAGACGCTGCAGCGTGGCTTTGCCGACATCGAGGATGCGGTGGCCTACCGTGCGATCGAGCCCGACGTGAAGGACCCGCCTGACGGGCAGCCGTTCGTGAAGGGTGGCGGCGAAGTGGTGTTCGACCGGGTTGCCTTCGGCTATCGCGGGCAGGGCGGTCTGCTCTACCGCGACTTCTCGCTGACGATCCGGCCGGGCGAGACCGTGGCCCTGGTGGGTGCCACCGGCTCGGGCAAGAGCACGTTCGTGAAGCTGCTGCAGCGGCTCTATGATGTGGACGGCGGTGTCATCCGGATCGATGGCCAGGATGTGCGCACCGTGACCCAGGCCAGCCTGCGGGCTGCCCAGGCCATGGTGCCGCAGGACCCGACGCTGTTCCACCGAACCCTGCGCGAGAACATCGCCTATGCCCGGCCGGACGCGTCGCTGGATGATGTCCGGCGTGCGGCGGCCAGTGCCCGCGCCGCCAGCTTCATCGAGGCGCTGCCCAGGGGGTACGACACCGAAGTGGGCGAGCGGGGGGTCAAGCTGTCAGGCGGCGAGCGCCAGCGCGTTGCATTGGCACGGGCTTTCCTGGCCGACGCCAGCCTGTTGATCCTCGATGAGGCCACCTCCAGCCTCGACAACGCGACCGAGCGCGAAGTGCAGGCGGCGATGCAGGAGCTGGCCCGGGGCCGCACGACCATCATCATTGCCCACCGCCTGTCGACGGTGCGCGATGCCGACCGGATCCTGGTGTTCGACAAGGGAGCTGTGGCCGAACAGGGCACCCACGCCGAGCTGCTGGCAGCCGGCGGCCTCTACGCCCGGCTCCACGCCCTCTCGCAAGGCGACAAGGCCGGTTGGGATGTGGCACCAGACCTGGCGGGCTGACCCCAGTCAGTCCGCCAGCCAGGGATTGAGGATCCGGGCGCCCGAACCTGCCACATCCCGCGTGTTGCGGGTCACGAACACCAGGTCATGCTCGAGCGCCGTTGCCGCCAGAAGCGTGTCGATCACCGGCGGGGGAGCGCCTGTGTCACGGTGGACCGTACCCGACAGCAGGCCCCAGCGCCGGACTATGGCGTTGGACACAGGAAGAATGCGTCCTGCAAAGCGCTCCTCAAGGGCATTCAGGGCCGTCTGGTAGCGGGCTCGGTCCGTGCTGTCGGCGGGCAGCTTGGCGATGCCCTTGTCGTATTCGGCCAGGGTGAGCACGGATAGAAACATCCGCTCCTCATCCTGTTCACGCGCCCAAGCCTTGACCGTCGGCGCTCCGTTGGGCGCCACCAGTGAGGCAATGACATTGGTGTCCAGCAGCCATCCCATCAGAACGGCGTGTCGCGGCCGGTGTCGCGGGCACGCTCCAGCTCCAACCCATCCAGATCCAGGCCTGACAGAAAATCAACCAGCGACGGCCCCGCCTGTGTCCCCAGCAACTGGCGAAAGTCGGCCCAGGACATCAGGACATGGGCTGGGCGGCCACGCTCTGTGATGACAACCGGACCAGCACTGGCAGCGCGCTTCACGCCGCTGGCATCCTGATTGTACTGCCGCGCGGTAAAGACGGTTTGGATGGGCGTTTTCATATGTCGCTACATAGCTTCATTTCTGCATCATGACTAGCCGTTGCGTCGCGGAGGACGGCGACCCTGGTTCTGCCGCATCCCGTTCATTGCCCCGCCAGCCGCAGCGCCCTAGACTGAGACCATGATGGGTCGAACACTTGCCGCCTCCGCCCTTTTCGCAGTTGTCGCCACCATGGCGTGTGCCCAGGAAGGGGTGGTGCAGACGGCGCGCCCCGCGTGGGTGCCGCCTGCGTTCGAGACTTCGGGCTCGGCCGAGTTCGATGCCTGGCGCACACGGTTTGCCGCCACGGCGGTGAACACCAACGGGGCAGACCCCGCGATCGTGGTGGCGGCCCTCAGCGGCATCGCTCCCGATCCCACCGTCAAGCGTCTCAACGAGAGCCAGCCGGAACTGGTGCGCCCGATCTGGGACTATCTGCGCAACGCGATCAGCGATGCCCGCATCAGCCAGGGTCGCAGCGAGCTGGCTGCACGCGGCGCCCGCATGACGCCGATGGTCGAGCGCTATGGCGTGCCACTGGAGTATGCGATCTCGATCTGGGCGATGGAGAGCAATTTCGGCGCCATCCGTGGCTCGATGGATGTGGTGCGCTCGCTGGCGACCCTCGCCTATACCGGACGGCGCACCGCTCTGGGCGAGCGCGAGCTGCTGGCGGTGTTCGAGATCCTGCGCCGGGGCGAAGCCACGCGGCCGCAGCTGATCGGCAGCTGGGCCGGTGCCATGGGCCATACCCAGTTCATGCCGACGTCTTTCCTGGCGCGGGCCGTGGATGGTGATGGCGACGGGGTGCGCAATATCTGGAGCGATCCGGATGACGCCCTCGCTTCCACCATGAACTACCTCAAGGATGCTGGCTGGCCAGCGGGTCAGATCTGGGGCTTCCAGACCCGTCTGCCGGCGGGATTCGACTGGGCGCTGGCCGACGGGCAGATGCGCCCGCTGTCGGCTTGGCGCGCGGCCGGGTTTGCGCCGGTGGCGAGCGACCTCGGGCCGCTGGATGAGGCCATGGAGCTGCGGCTGCTGGTGCCGGCTGGCGCGGCCGGGCCGGTGTTCCTGGTGGGCCGCGCCTATCTGGCGATCCGCGACTACAACAATTCCGATTCCTATGCGCTGGCGGTAGCGCTGATCGGCGACCGGGTGGCCGGGCGCGGACAGCTGCCGACCGGCTGGCCAGTGGATAACCCGCCCCTGCAACGCAACGAAGCCCGCGAGCTGCAGACCCTGCTCAACACGCTGGGCTTCGATGTCGGCACCCCCGACGGGATTGCAGGCAGCCGCACAAGGGCGGCCCTGCAGGCCTTCCAGCGCGCCAATGGCCTGATCCCCGACGGCTATCCCTCGCGCGCCGCGCTCGATGACCTGCGCCGCGTGGTCGGGGTGCAGCCGCCTGCGCCGTCCGCACCGCCACCTGCCGCACCGCAGGGAACAGGCCGGCCGGGCGAGGATCCCGCCACACCGGTGCGGATGTTCGGGCCGGCCACGACGACGGCACCGCGCTCAAACTGAGGGTCAGGCCAGCGCCCGCCTAGTCCAGCCAGCTGATCCGGGCATCCATGTCCGGACGCACGCGCTCGGTGGGGGCTTCGGTGGCGGTGCCGATGTTGATGAAGCCAGCCACCCGCTCGCCGGGGGCGAGGCCCAGCACAGAGGCCGCGCCGGCATCATAAGTGCTCCAGCCCGTCAGCCAGCAGGCGCCGTAACCGGCTGCGTGCACCAGCGACAGCAGGTTCTGGGCCAGCGCGCCTGCACTGAGTTCCTGTTCCCAAACCGGAATCTTGTGCGGCACCAGCGGCGCCGACACCAGCACCACCGTCACCGGCGCCCGCAGCCAGCGCTGCGCTTCGAGGGCGCGGGCGGTATCATCGGTGGCGGGATTGGCTGCCGCCAGCGCATCGCCCATCAGCGCCCCGATCCGGTGCCGGGCCGCGCCCGCCACCACGATGAATCGCCAGGGGCCGATCTTGCCGTGGTCGGGCACCCGCATGGCCAGGCGCAGGAGCTGCTCCAGCTCCGCCCGGTCCGGTCCAGGTCCGGTCAGATGGATCACCTTGGTCGAGCGGCGGGTGGCCAGGAACTGCAGCGCCGCGGCGTTGCGGACAGGCGCTGGCAGCGGATCGTTCTCGGCGGGGAGCGGGGGCAGATCAGTCATCGGGTGCAGGGTAATGCCAGACAGCACCTGCCGCCACTCAGCCAAACAGCGCCACGGTCTGGCGGCCGGCCAGCAGCGGCGTGCCGTCCCGGCTCCACAGCGCCATCGACTGTGCCGAATAGCCGTCACGCGTGACTTCGGCAGTCGAGCGCAGCAGGTACCAGCCATCTGGGCTGATCCTGTCCGGCGCCATCACATCCACCATCCAGCTCATGCTGCTGATCGGTGCGGGGGCCGTAAACAGCGACATCGCTGCAGGCGGCGGCACATCCGCCATGGCCAGCAGCAGTGCCTCGACCGGCCGGGCATCGAGGTCGAGGGGACGCAGCCACAAGATCACGTCGGCCTCCGCTGCCCCGCTCACCGGTGCCGCACCCCCCACAAGGCGCACATCGAAATGCTGCTTGAAGGCCGGGCCGCCCCGGGCGAAGTGGTTCGGGGCATTCTCGGGTCCCGGCACATCCGGCGGGGCAAACCGGCTCAGGTCATAGGCACTGACGCGGGCCGCGCCGAAGCAGAAGGTGGCATGGGTGCCGGGACCGGCCTCGCTGGTGAGATCGGCGATCACGAAGCTGGCCGACTTGCCCTGGCGCAGCATCCGGGTGGTGACGGTGACGTCACCGGAGGCGGGGCCGACAAAGCTGATCTGCGCCGAGCGAAGGGGTGGCAGGTCGGGGAAGTCCAGCCGCACGCCTGCGAGGCACAGAGCCGCCGAGATGCCGCCATAGAGCGTGCGGCCCTGCATCCAGTCGGGCGGCACATGCACGCTGCGCGCGCCCTCCGGCCCGCTGTCTTGCCGGGGCGCCAGCCCCTCCAGCAGCTGTGGCAGCGGGGTGCGGACGGGCGTTTCCTCGACACTCATGCGTTCAAAGCCTCTTCAACCTGGCCCAGGCGTTCCTTGCCAAACCACATCTCGTCGCCGACAAAGAAGGACGGGATACCGAACACGCCGCGCTCCACCACGGCGGCGGTCGTCTCCATCAGTGCCTGCTTGACCGGCAGACTGGCGGCAGCGGACAGGATCGCGGCTGCATCGAGGCCCGCTGCCGACAGAGCCGCCTCCAGCACCTCCGGCTCGTCCAGCTTCAGCCCCTGTTCCCACAGGGCAGCCAGCACCGCCTCCACCACCGGTTCGGTCAGGCCGAGGGTGGTGGCCGCCGTGACGGCGCGCATGGCGCCCAGCGTGTTGACAGGGAAGTGCGGGTTCATGCGGAACTGCGTCAGGCCATGCCGGGCGATGAAGCGGCGCATCTCCAGCATCTCGTAGTCCATCTTGCCCTTCACCTCGCCGAACGCCACCATCGGCGGACGGTTGTTGGTGGCCTTGAATATCCCGCCCAGCAGCGCAGGCGTGACCTTCAGCGTGGCGCCGGTCCGGGTCAGGATCTGTGGCAGCACCCGCCAGGCCAGATAGGCGTTCGGGCTGCCGGCATCGAAGATGAATTCCAGCGTCTTGCTCATGGGCGTGGCCCTCCTCACCAGTTTTCCGACCAGGGACGCAGATCCAGTTCCTGGGTCCAGGCCGAACGTCCCTGCTGCCACAGCCACACCCAGTTGCGGGCTGCCTCGGCGCCATGCACGATCCGTTGCTGTTCCAGGCGTTCGGCATAGTCGGGCACCAGGCCCTCGATGAAGGCGCCCTCCACCATGCCGTCGATCACCACATGGGCGACATGGATCCCCTTCGGCCCAAGCTCCCGCGCCATCGACTGCGCCAGTGCCCGCAGCGCATGCTTGGCTCCGGCAAAGGCGCTGTAGCCCACGCCGCCGCGCATCGCTGCCGTGGCTCCGGTGAAGATCACGGTGCCGCGCCCGCGCGGGGTCATCACCCGAGCCGCCTCGCGCCCGGCCAGGAACCCGGCGAAGGCCGCCATCTCCCAGACCTTGGAATAGACCCGGCCGGTGGTCTGTTCGATGCCGTGGCGGACATTGGCGCCGATGTTGAACGCCACCACCTCGATGGCTCCGACCTCGGCCTAGATCCGGTCGAACAGCGCAACCATCGCCTCCTCGTGGCGGGCATCGACACCAAAGGCATGGGCCGCGCCGCCGTCAGCCCTGATCTGTGCCGCCAGCGCCTCCAGCCGGTCGAGGTTGCGTTCGCGGCGGGTGAGGCAGACCGTGAGGCCTTCGGCGGCAAACGCACGGGCAATCGATGCGCCCAGTCCGTCACCCGCCCCCACCACAAGACATACCCTGTTGCCCATGAAGCCATGTCCGTTTAGTTTATGAACTGACGAGTGCCGCAGCGGCGGACGGACGTCAATCACTGCCGCTACGGCAGGTCCGCAGTGCGGCAGGCAGGAGCCTCGAGGGGGCCGGTATGAAGTGGGACCAGCTGGCTGACGAGACCTGCCCGATTGCCAGGTCACTGGCGGTGATCGGCGACCGCTGGACCCTGCTGATCCTGCGCGACTGCTTCGCCGGGGCGAGCCGCTTCGAGGAGTTTGCCGCCAGCCTGCGTATCTCCAGGCCAGTAGTGGCAGCCCGGCTGGCGACGCTGGTGGAACAGGGCCTACTGGAGAAGGTGGCCTATCAGGAGCGCCCGCCGCGCCATCAGTACCGCCTCACCCGGCTGGGGCGCAGCCTGCAGGACCTGATGCTGGTGCTGTCGAGCTGGGGCAGCCGGGAGCTGGCGGGTGGCGGCAGCGTCGAGCATGTCCATACCGGCTGCGGCCACGTGTTCGAGCCGGTGGTCACCTGCTCGCACTGCCATGAACCGGTTGACGTGGGCGCTGTGCGGACCCGCTTCGCACCCCGCCTTGCCAAGCCGGCAGAAACATCGCTTGATGTCACATATGGCAGAGGCTGAACCCGTCGAAAAAAGCACCGTGGCCCGGCGGATATTCTTCGACCGGGCGGAGTTCGACACGATCCTGGCCCTGTATGGCCGTGGCCTGATGGCCGGCGAGTGGCGCGACTATGCCATCGGCTCCGACGCCAGCACCGTGACCTTTGCGATCTTCCGCCGCGCCAGCGAACAGCCGATGTTCCGGATCGAGAAACAGCCCGCCCTGCAGACCCGTCAGGGGCAATGGAGCGTGGTGGGCCAGGCGGGCCAGATCCTCAAGCGGGGCCGCGAGCTGCGCCCGGTGCTGGAGGTGCTGGAGCGGCGCCTGATCAAGCTGGTGGCGCGGGGCTGAAACCATCCGCAAACGGTAACAGGCTGGCCCGCGCGCGGCCGTCTCTGCCGCCGCCACCTTGCCCGAACCGGCGCCAGCCGCTAGCCACCCGACTGACCTGGAAGGACATCCCCCCATGGCCGTTGACGCCACCACCGTGCGCAAGGTTGCCCGCCTTGCCCGCATCCACATCCCCGACGACCGCCTGGAGCCGATGGCCGGCGAGCTGAACGGCATCCTCGCCTGGATCGAGATGCTGAACGAGGTCGATGTCGAGGGCGTCGAGCCGATGACCAGCGCGGTGGAAACCCGCCTGCCCCTGCGCCCGGACGTGGTCAGCGATGGCGGCAAGGCCGAGGACATCACCCTCAATGCCCCGCGCAGCGCGGACGGCTTCTTCATCGTGCCGAAGGTGGTCGAGTAATGGCATCGGACCTCACCTCCCTCACCCTCGCAGCCGCCCGTGACGGGCTGGCCAGGGGTGACTTCTCGTCGGTGGAACTCACCGGCGCCTTCAATGCGGCCATCGAGGCGGCGAACCCGTCGCTGAATGCCTATGTGGTCACCACGCCCGACCAGGCGCTGGAGATGGCCGCCGCGTCGGACGCCCGCCGCAAGGCCGGCACCGCCGGGCCGCTGGAAGGTATCCCGCTGGGGATCAAGGACCTGTTCTGCACCAAGGGCGTGCGGACCACCGCCTGCTCGGCGATCCTTGGCGAGTTCAAGCCGCCCTATGAGAGCACCGTCACCAGCCACCTGTGGCGCGATGGCGCCGTGATGCTGGGCAAGCTGAACATGGACGAGTTCGCCATGGGCTCCTCCAACGAGACCAGCGCCTTCGGTCCGGTGACCAATCCCTGGCGCCGCGGCGGTGGCGACAATGCCGCCCTCACCCCCGGCGGCTCGTCGGGTGGCTCGGCAGCGGCGGTGGCCGCTGACCTGTGCCTCGGTGCCACTGCCACCGACACCGGCGGCTCGATCCGCCAGCCCGCCAGCCTCACGGCCACGGTGGGCATCAAGCCGACCTATGGGCGATGCTCGCGCTGGGGCATCGTGGCCTTCGCCTCGTCGCTGGACCAGGCCGGCCCCATCGCCAAGACCGTGACCGACAGCGCGATCCTGCTGGGCTCGATGTGCGGGCATGATCCCAAGGACAGCACCTCGCTCGATATCCCGGTGCCGGACTTCGCCGCGGCGGTCAGCCGGGGCGTGAAGGGCCTGCGGATCGGGGTGCCGCAGGAATACCGTGTCGACAACATGCCAGCCGAGATCGAGAAGCTGTGGGCCGACGGGATTGCCTGGCTGAAGGATGCGGGCGCCCAGATCGTCGACGTGTCGCTGCCGCACACCAAATATGCCCTGCCGGCCTATTACATCGTGGCACCCGCCGAGGCCTCCTCGAACCTCGCCCGCTATGACGGCATGCGCTATGGCGCCCGTGTCGAGGCCGACAGCCTGACCGGCACTTATGAAGGCACCCGCGCGGCGGGCTTCGGCAAGGAAGTGCAGCGGCGGATCCTGATCGGCACCTATGTGCTGTCGGCAGGCTACTATGATGCCTATTACCTGCGGGCCCAGAAGGTGCGGGCCCGGATCGCGGACGACTTCCGCAAGGCGTGGGAGCAGTGCGACGCGCTGCTGACCCCCACTGCCCCGTCCGCTGCCTTTGCCATTGGCGAGCGGATGGCGGACCCGATCCAGATGTACCTCAACGACGTCTTCACCGTGACCGCGAACCTCGCGGGGCTGCCGGGCATCTCGGTGCCGGCGGCGCTGGATTCACAGGGCCTGCCCCTGGGCCTGCAGGTGATCGGCCGGGCGCTCGACGAGGAGACGGTGTTTGCCGTGGCGGGCGCCATTGAGGCGCAGGCCGGTTTCACCGCCAGGGCCGCCCGCTGGTGGTAGGACCGGCACCGGGCCCGACGACCGGTCCGGGGGCCAGCCGCCTAGCCTGTCTCCAGCGCCCGTGCCAGCTGCATGGCCAGGTCCACGGACCGGGGCAGGATCCGCCCCTCAAAAGCCATCACGGGCCTCGGGCCGGTCAGGGCATTGGTGGTGACGATCGCATCGCTGGCGTCCAGATCGTCCCAGCCCAGCCTTGCCTCGCGCACCAGGCCGGTGGACAGAACCGCCCCGCGCAGGATCCCGGGCAGCGCGCCGTCTGTCACCAGAGGCGTGAGCACCTCGCCGTCGCGCGCGACGATCAGATTGGCGGCAGTGGCGCACACTGGCTGGCCGTCGCTGCCAAGCAGCAGGCCGTCATCGCCACCGGCCGCACGTGCCTGGCGCAGGGCCACGACATTGTCGATGTAGGACAAGGTCTTGAAACGGGCACTCGGCGCGCCCGCTGCCCGGCCAACGCCCGTGCGCACCAGATTGCGCACCGGACCGACCGGGCTGTGGGGTGCTGCGGTGATGACAAAGCGTGGCTGAGGGTTCTCGGGCAGGCGCAGACCGCGCGGCGCCACACCCCGGCTGAGGGTGATGCGGACTGCCTGATCCGCCCCCGCCCCCTGGCATATGGCGTCGATCCCCGCATGCAGCCAGTCGGGTCGGAGCCCGTCGCACAGACCAAGGCTGCTGGCGGCATGTGCGAGGCGGGCCATGTGCGCCATGAACCGCTGCGGACCTGGTTCCGGCCCGCCGTGGCGCCACAGCAGCGTCTCGAACACACCGTCGCCCAGGGTGAAGCCCCGGTCGGCCAGCGGCAGCGTGGCGGCATCGGCGGCCAACAGCGTGCCGTCGATCCAGACAGGGGGTGCCGGAGCCGTGCCGTCGCTCATGGCGCAGCCGCCATCCGGGCGAGGGTTTCGACGAAGGCGCGGGCTTTCACTTGCATCTCGGCGTGCTCGGCTGAGGGATCGCTGTCGGCCACGATGCCGCCGCCAGCCCGCACGTCCAACCGCCAGCTGCCGCTGTCCTGGCGGACAAGCGCTGCCGTCCGGATCAGCACGCTGGAATCGAGCGCGCCGTCCCAGCCAGCCCACAGCATGGCCCCGCAATAGGGCCCGCGCGCTTCCTGCTCCAGCTCGGCGATGATCTGCATCGCCCGCACCTTCGGCGCCCCCGTGACCGAGCCCGGCGGAAAGGTCGCCGCCAGCAGGTCGAAGGCGCTGCGCTCCGGGCGCAGCCGGCCGGTGATGTCCGAGACGAGGTGATGGACGGTCGAGAAGCTCTCAAGAGCAAACAGGCGCGGCACCTTCACACTGCCCGGCTCGCAGACGCGAGCGAGGTCGTTGCGCATCAGGTCGACAATCATCAGGTTCTCGGCCCGGTCCTTGACGCTGGCGCGCAGCTGGTCGGCTTCGGCGGCATCGGCGGCAGGGTCGGCCTGGAGCGGGCGTGTGCCCTTGATCGGCCGGGTCTCCACCGTGCCATCGGCCCGGCAGGTGACGAAGCGCTCGGGCGTGTGGGAGACCAGCGCCAGGTCACCCGCCACCAGACAGGCGCCGAACGGCGCCGGGTGGCGGCTCATCAGCGCATGGAACAGGTCCGCAGGTCCTGCCCCTTCGGGCAGGCAGCCCGACAGGCGGCGGGAGATGTTGGCCTGATAGATGTCGCCGGCATGGGTCCAGGCCACGGTGCGGGCCACGGCGGCCTTGACGCTGGCGCTGTCCTGCACCGGATCGAGCCGCGCGCCGGCAGGCGGGCCGGGCCGCGCAATCGGCCGGGTGCGGGCGATGGCGTCCGCCAGGTGCTGCGCGCGGGCCGCCGCCAGCAGGGGATCGGGGCGGCCGTCCGCGTCCAGCCCCACCGAGAGCACCAGGGCGCGCCGCTCCACAATGTCGAAGGCCGCCACCGTATCCACCAGTCCCAGCAGCAGTTCGTGCCATGCCACGTCTGCCGGTGGCCGGGGCAGTCGCTCGAACGCGCCGCCCAGCTCATAGGATGCCAGCCCTGCCCAGCCCCCCTGAAAGGGCGGCCCGTCCGGATGCAGCTGCACCCCCGCCGCCTGGAGCCGTGCCTCCAGCCCGTCCAGCGGCCCGCCCGGATCGCCCGCCTGCCAGCGCCGCACCGCAACCGGCGCTCCGCACAGATACGACCACCGTGCCAGCGGGTGGCTGCCCCGCCCGACCAGCACAAGCCGGAACGACGTTCCTGTCTCCGGCTGCGTCAGCAGGCCGTGGGAAGCGTCCAGTGGATCATGCCAGGGGATGTCGATCAGGATCGGGGTCACGCAACGCGCCCTATAGCCTGAACCGTCCAGCAGCTCACCTGTCCCTGACAGGCCAGGCCGCGCCGCGCGTTGCAGCTGGCCTCGCCGACAGTGCGCACGCGCCTGCTGTGGTGCGTCCTGTCGGAGCGCTGCGGCTGAGAGGCCAGCCGGTGCGGGAAGGGCTCAGGCCCGGGTGTCGCGCCGGGCGAGGAAGGCGAGGCGTTCGAACAGCTGGACGTCCTGTTCGTTCTTGAGCAGGGCGCCGTGGAGGGGCGGGATCAGCTTGGTGGGGTTCTGCTCGCGCACCAGGTCGAGGTCGATGTCATCCACCAGCAGCAGCTTCAGCCAGTCCAGCAGCTCGCTGGTGCTGGGCTTCTTCTTCAGGCCGGGCACCTTGCGCATGTCGTAGAAGGTGTTGAGCGCGTTCGCCACCAGCCGCTTCTTGACCCCCGGGAAGTTGACTCCGATGATTTACTTCCTCGTCTCGTCGTCCGGGAACTCGATATAGTGGAAGAAGCAGCGGCGCAGGAACGCGTCGGGCAGTTCCTTCTCGTTGTTCGAGGTGATGATCACGATCGGCCGGTCCTTGGCCTTCACCGTCTCGCCGGTTTCGTAGACAAAGAACTCCATCCGGTCGAGCTCCTGCAGGAGGTCGTTCGGGAATTCGATGTCGGCCTTGTCGATCTCGTCGATCAGCAGGACGCACTTGCCCTCATGGGCGAAGGCTTCCCACAGCTTGCCCTTCTTGATGTAGTTGCGCACGTCCTTCACGCGCTCGTCGCCCAGCTGGCTGTCGCGCAGGCGGCTCACGGCGTCATACTCGTACAGGCCCTGCACCGCCTTGGTGGTGGACTTGATGTGCCATTCGATCAGCGGCAGGCCGAGCGCCTTGGCCACTTCGATCGCCAGCACGGTCTTGCCGGTGCCCGGCTCGCCCTTCACCAGCAGCGGACGCTCCAGCGCGACGGCGGCATTCACCGCGATCCGCAGATCGTCGGTGGCAACATAGTTCTTCGAGCCTTCAAAACGCATGGCGGGCACTCCTGAGCGGGCAACCGGGTTCTGGCCGGGTTCTTGGTCTTGGTTCTGGCAGCACAGTTGCCCTGCGCGGGCGCGCTGGCAAGGGGTCGCTGTCTGGCGAGGGCGCTTTCTGGCGGGGGCGCCCCCCGCCTCAGTGCTGGCTGGAGGGCAGGCGCACCACCAGGCCGTCGAGCTCGGCGGTGATCTGGATCTGGCACGACAGGCGCGAGTTGGGCTCCACGCCTTCGGCAAAGTCCAGCATGCTCTCTTCCATGCTGCCCGGCGTGCCGGTCTTCGCCAGCCAGGCCTCGTCCACATAGACATGGCAGGTGGCGCAGGCGCAGGCGCCGCCGCAGTCGGCATCGATGCCGGGCACGCGGTGCTTGGTGGCGCCTTCCATCACGGTGGATCCGACCGGAACCTCGATCACGTGTTCGGTTCCGGAATGCTCGATATAGGTGATCTTCGGCATGGGCGTCCTGAGCTGGTTCTGGTTGCGGTGTCAGCGTCCCTGCGGCGCCGGTCTGGAGGTCAGGCCGGGTCCGCCGCGATGGCTTTCATCGAGATGGACATATCAGCGAGTTTTTCCGGCGCAACTACCTGCTGCCGTGCGATCAGCTGTCGGCCGACAATGAACTCGGGTGCGCTGTTGACCGCATCCACTGCCAGCAGTCGGTTGCCGGGGGCCAGGTGGAAGGCGGCAAAGCGCCGCGTGGCCGGATCGCCGCGCAGCACCGTGCGGGCCGCCCCGGTCGACAGGCCCGCGATCTGCAGCTTCACGTCATACTGGTCCGACCAGAACCACGGCGCCTCCAGCGGCGGCGGCGGTGTACCCAGGATCGCCGCGGCCGCCAGCTTGGCCTGCTCGAGGGCATTGTGCACGCTCTCCAGCCGTCCGCGCCGGTCGCCATAATGGGCAAGGGGGCGGCTGGCACAGTCGCCGATGGCGAAGATGGCGGGGTCGCTGGTGCAGGCATTTGTATCGGTGTCGATGCCGTTGGTGGTGGCGAGGCCCGCCTGCGCGGCCAGCTCGGCATTGGGGATGATGCCGATGCCCACCAGCACGAGGTCGGCCGGCACCGTGCTGCCGTCTGCCAGGCGGACGGCCCCGACCCGCGCCGGGTCCGCACCGGCTTCCAGGGCCGTGACGCCGGTGCCGGTCAGTATGGTGACGCCTTCAGCGCGGTGCAGGTCCTGATAGAAGGCGCTGATCTCCGGCGTGGTCACTCGGGCCAATACCCGCTCGGCGGCCTCGATCACGGTGACCGCCAGCCCGGCCTTGCGCGCCACCGCTGCCACTTCCAGCCCGATATAGCCGCCGCCGATCACCGCCAGCCGCGCGCCCGCCACCAGCTCGGCCCGCAGGCCGTCCACGTCAGTGGTGGTGCGCAGATAGTGCACGCCTGCCAGCTGCGCCCCCTCCACCGGCAGGCGCCGCACCCGCGACCCGGTGGCGAGGATCAGATGCTCATAGGCCCAGCTGCGGCCGTCTTCGGCGGTCACGGTGCGCGCGGCGCGGTCGATGGCGGTGATGCGGGTGGCGGGCACAAAGGCGATGGCGTCCTCCGCCAGCGTGGCCTCCGGCTTGAGGATCACCCGGTCGAGGTCCATCGTGCCCGCCAGATACGCCTTCGACAGCGGCGGCCGCTGATAGGGCGCCACCGGCTCCTCGCCAATCAGCGTGACCGCCCCGGCATATCCCCCCCGCCGCAAACTCTCAGCCGCCTGAACCCCAGCCTGCCCGGCCCCCACGATCACCACGCCTGCCATTCGACCCGCTCCCACACCCAGTTCGCGTCCGGTGTCTTGGCGCTGTGGGACGGAGCGGACAAGGGGGCTTGGGCCGTTACCTGGCAAATGAAAAAGGGCGGCCCCCGTCGGGGGCCGCCCTGATGGATCGCGGGGCGATCCTGTTTGCTTAGCGCTTCGAGAACTGGAAGCTGCGGCGGGCCTTGGCGCGGCCGTACTTCTTGCGCTCCACCACGCGGCTGTCGCGGGTGAGGAAGCCGAAGGGCTTCAGCGCCGGGCGCAGGGCCGGCTCGAAGCGGGTGAGGGCGGTGGCGATGCCGTGGCGCAGCGCACCGGCCTGGCCCGACAGACCGCCACCCTTGACGGTGCAGAACACGTCGAACTCGCCGCCGCGCTCGGTCACCTGGAAGGGCTGGTTGATCATCATCCGCAGCACCGGGCGGGCGAAATAGACCGACTGGTCCTTGCCGTTCACGGTGATCTTGCCGCTGCCGCGCTTCACCCACACGCGGGCGATGGCGTTCTTGCGGCGGCCGGTGGCGTAGGAGCGACCCAGCGCATCCACTTCCGGCTCGCGCACGATCACTTCAATGACTTGCGACCCGTCAGCGGCAAGGCCGGCACCCAGGTCTTCGAGGCTCTTGATCTCGTCGGCCATCAGATGGTCCTCACGTTCTTGCGGTTGCGGCCCTTGAAGTCGACGACTTCGGGGGTCTGCGCGTCATGGGGGTGTTCGGCGCCGGCATAGACGCGCAGCTTCTTGAACTGGGCGCGGGCCAGCGGGCTTTCCTTGGGCAGCATGCGCAGCACGGCCTTTTCCAGCACGCGCTCGGGGAAGCGACCGCCCAGCAGCTTGCCGGCCGTGACTTCCTTGATGCCGCCGGGGTGACCGGTGTGGCGGTAATAGACCTTGTCGGTCAGCTTCTTGCCGGTCAGCGCCACCTTCTCGGCGTTGATCACGACAACGAAGTCGCCCACGTCGGCGTGGGGGGTGAAATCTGGGCGGTGCTTGCCGCGCAGGCGCATCGCGATGAATGTGGCGAGGCGGCCGACAACGGCGCCCTCGGCATCCACCACGATCCATTTGCGGTCCGCCTCGGCCGTCTTGGCGCTGAAGGTCTTCATGGATCGGTTTCCGGAACGAAAGGAGCCGCCCAGAACAGCGGGCGGCCCAACTGGAGCGCGCCTATGGCCAAGCCGCGCAGAGGAGTCAACACGTCTACTGTTTTTCGTTTGAATTCAATGGTTAGTGGATGCGGTATTATATTACCACATTCTACGCCGTCGTCCTGGCCGCTCCGGGACCGGCTAAGAGCCTGTCGCGGCACCCGGGGCGGCAGTCTGGGCAGGTGGTCTCGCGATACCGTTCAAGGTCGCCTCCACCGAGAAGCCGGCCGCCTCGCGCAGCCGCCGCGCGCTGCGGGCCGCCGCCGACGCCAGAAAGCCGCTGCGTCCCGCCGCATCGGCCCAGCCGGCAATCCACACCCGGTCAAACGCGCTGTCGCCCTCCAGCGGCAGGGGCGCCCCGGCATCGGTGGAGGTCATCAAGGTGCCGCCCGACCGCGCCACGGCGGTGCGATAGGCTGCAGCGGCGGCCTCGGCCCGGCGGGCGTCGGTGCCGGAGGCCAGCAGGGTGACAAGATAGGCGCTGCCGGCCCCCTGATGCGGGACGGGCCCCTGGCCCTCCAGTGCGGCGACGGTGAACACCCCCGCCCGGTCGCGCAGCGGCACCGCCGCCCGATAGGCCGGGCTCCACCAGAATGTCTCCACCGCAGCCCGGTCCGGAAACACCGCCAGCACCAGCGAGCGGTCGCGCCACGGCCCCGCGATCCAGTCCACCCCGCGACCTTGGCCGCCGATGCCGAGATAATAGCCGCCCGCACTGGCATAGACCGGCGGCAGGGCCGCCCCGTACTGGCGCACCCGGGCGGGATCAAAGCTGCGGCCTGTCACCAGGAGATAGCCCGGGCGCTGGCCGCTGCCCTGGTCATCGCTGCGCGCGCGGGCGGGGGAGACGAGGGTGCCGGCCGCAGTGGCGGCCAGGGCGGAGATCACGAGGCGACGGTCGGGCTGTTGGGTCATCACGGCAGCTTGTGCGCTGAAGGACAGCCGGCTGCAACGGATTTCCGGCACCTGCCGCGTTCATGTCGCGATCAAGCCTGCATTTGCAGTCTGTTCACCGTTTCAATCAATGTGGTGTCAATGTCCGGCTGCTTGAAATGCGGACATGGTGGCATAAGGTCGCACCAGGGCTGTGCGCCGGTTCAGCGGCGTCAGGCACGAATGTGCGACAGGGGGAGCTCGATGAGCGGACTGAAGCCTCGTATTCTTGCGCTGGCACTGGTTGCCGGGGCCTTGGCCGCCTGCGGCGGTGGCGGTGGAGGCGGCGGCGGATCGCCGCCCAGTGGCGTCTCGCCCCCTCCGCCTCCGCCTGTGGTGCGCCTCAGCCCTGCCGAGACCAGCCGCTTCCTCACCCAGGCCACCTTCGGCCCCACCGCCACCCAGATCGAGGCCCTGCGCGATTCCAGCTACAGCAGCTGGATCAATGCGCAGATCGCGCTGCCGCAGGGCGCGCTGGCGGTGCCCTATGTCGACCAGCGCCTGACCGAGCTGCGCGCCACCAACGCCAATGCCTCGCTGTCGGCCAACCAGTTCTACGAGTATTTCTGGCGCGAAGTCGCCACGGCTGACGACCAGCTGCGCCAGCGGGTGCGGTTTGCCTATTCGCAGATCTTCGTGATCTCGATGGCCGACGCCAATGTCGAGATCCGGGGCGCGGCTTCCTACTATGACATGCTGGGGCGCAATGCCTTCGGCAACTTCCGCACCCTGCTGGAAGACGTCACCCTGCATCCGATGATGGGGCGCTACCTCACCCACCTCGGCAACCAGCGCGAAGATCCGGCCACCGGCCGCACGCCGGACGAGAACTATGCCCGCGAAGTGATGCAGCTGATGAGCATCGGGCTGTTCGAGCTGAACCAGGACGGCACGCTCCGGCGCGATGCATCGGGCAATCCGATCCCGACCTATACCAAGGCTGACATCACCGATCTGGCCAAGGTGTTCACCGGCTACAGCTGGTATCACCCCACACCGAGCAACAACACGTTCTTTGGCCGTAACCGCGATCCTGATTCCAACATCCGGCCGATGATCGCCTATCCGCAATACTATTCGGTGTCGGCCAAGACGTTCCTCGGCAACACGATCCCGGCCGCCACGCCTGCCAATCCGGCGGGCGAGCTGCGCACGGCGCTCGATCTGATCTTCAACCACCCGAATGTCGGGCCGTTCATCGGGCGCCAGCTGATCCAGCGGCTGGTCTCGTCCAACCCGTCGCCCGCCTATGTCCAGCGGGTGGCAGCGGTGTTCAACAACAACGGCTCGGGTGTGCGCGGCGACATGGGAGCGGTGATCCGGGCCATTCTGCTCGATCCCGAGGCCCGCACGGCACCCGCGGGCACCTCCACCAGTGACGGCAAGCTGCGCGAGCCGATCATCCGCCTCGCCAACTGGATCCGCGCCTTCGGTGCCACCTCGCAGTCGGGCTTCTGGGCGATCAACTCCACCACCGCCAACACCTCGCTGGGCCAGTCGCCGCTGGCGGCACCGTCGGTGTTCAACTTCTACCGCCCCGGCTATGTGCCGCCCGGCACCCGGATGGGGCAGGCAGGGCTGGTGGCGCCTGAGTTCCAGACTGTCGATGAAGTGACCACCGCTGGCTATATCAACACCATGCAGACGGCGATCACCAGCGGGATCGGCGCGAGTTCCGACGTGCGCTCGGCGCTGACCAATGAAGTGGCTGTGGCCAATGACCCGGCGGCCCTGGCCGACCGGATGAACACCCTGCTGATGTATGGCTCGATGAGCACCACCATGCGCCAGCGACTGGTGGAGGCGATCACCTCGGTGACCGTGCCGGCGTCCACCGGCTCCAACCAGGCGGCCATCGACACTGCCTTGCTGAACCGGGCCCGGCTGGCGGTGTTCCTCACCATGACCTCGCCCGAATATCTGATCCAACGCTAGGAGCGCGCAGACATGAAAGACGGCATCCACACCCGCCGCCAGTTCCTGCGCACCGCAGGGGCCATGGGCATCATCGCGCCGACGGCCGCCGCCTTCGGCCTGCAGATGGCAGCGGTCGGCACGTCGGCCGGCCAGACGGCGCCCGACTACAAGGCGCTGATCTGCATCTTCCAGCTGGGGGGCAATGACGGCAACAACACCGTGCTCGCCACCGATACGGACAGCTGGGGCCGCTACTGGAGTGCGCGCAACACCGGGGCCGACCCGATCGCCCTGATGCCGGTGGGAACCGCGCCGGTGGCCGTGGGGGCCACCTCGCCGGTCACCGGACGGGTGGCGCGGCTGAATTCGCCAGAAGCCTGGGGCGGCGTGCTGCCGATCGTACCGCGCACCGCCAACCCGATCCCGGCCGGCACCAACGCCACCACCCGCACCTTCGGCCTGCACCCGATGATGGCGCCGATGAAGACCCTGTTCGACAGCGGGCGGATGGCGGTGATCGCCAATGTCGGCACCCTGATCGAGCCGATCACCAAGGCCCAGTATGTGGCCCGCTCCCGGCGCATCCCGGCCAACCTGTTCTCGCACAACGACCAGCAGTCGGTGTGGCAGGCCGGGCAGGTCGAAGGCGTGCGCACCGGCTGGGGCGGCCAGTTCGGCGACCTGCTGGCGTCGATGAACGGCAACAATGCCGCCTTCACCGCCATGTCGACCTCGGGCAACACCGTGTTCCTGTCGGGCCGCAGCGTGCTGCAGTATCAGGTCAGCACCGGGGCAACCCCGGCGGTGCGGATCAATGGCGCCACGGCGAACAGCCTGTTCGGGTCCACTGCCGCGCCCGCCATCATGCGCCAGCTGATCCAGGATACCGGCCAGGCGCATCTGATGTCAGCCGACCATGCCGCCGTGGTGGTGCGCTCGATGGGCAGCGCCGATGCGCTCAATGCCGCCGCCGCCACCCCGCTGGTGACGGGCCTGCGCGCCCCGCCGACCTACACCAACCCGGTGACCGGCGCGACCGAGACCAACTCCCTGTCGGTCCAGCTGCAGACCGTGGCGCGGATGATCGCGGCGGGCCAGGCGCTGGGCCTGCGCCGCCAGGTGTTCTTCGTGGCCATGGGCGGGCACGACAACCACGATGTCCAGAACGTCGCCCAGCCGAACAATCTGGCGAAGATGGCGCAGGCCATCGCCACATTCGATGCCACGCTGGCGAACATCGGCGGGGTCGACTTCCGTCCGATGGTGACCACCTTCACCGCCTCGGACTTCGGCCGTACCTTCAACACCAATGGCGACGGCACCGACCACGCCTGGGGCTCGCACCACTTCGTGGTGGGCGGCGCGGTGCGCGGCGGCGACATCTATGGCCAGTATCCCACCCTGGGCGTGGACATCGCCGGCTTCAACAATCCGGACATGTCGGGCAACTCGATGATCCCGCGCCTGTCGGTCGACCAGTTCGCCGCCACGCTCGGCCGCTGGTTCGGGGTATCCGAGACCGACCTTGGCACCATCTTCCCGAACCTGCGCAACTTCCCGAGCAACAGCGTCGGGTTTGTGTGACGAGGGCCGGAGCGCGCGGCCTCTGCCGCGCAGGGCGCCGCAGCGGGGCGCCGCTGAGGCGGCGCACGCCAGCGGTGCGCTTGCCGCCCTGCGGGTCGCGTTCTAGCCTGCCTGGATGACGACCCGACGTTCCGCAGTGTCCGGCCTTGTGGCAGCCTCTGCCCTGCCAGCCCCTGCTGCCGCCATGGCGCGCCGCAGTGAGCGGGTTGTGGTGATCGGGGCCGGGATCGCGGGGCTGGCTGCGGCGGACATGCTGGTCAGAGCCGGGTTCCAGGTGACGGTGCTCGAGGCGCGCGACCGGATCGGTGGACGGATCCACACCAGCCTCGCCTGGCCCGACCTGCCGATGGATCTGGGGGCGTCGTGGATCCATGGGCTTGAGGGCAATCCGGCGACCGCCCTCGCCCGTGATGCCGGCGCCAGCTGGGTCACCTCCAGCTATGGCAGTGCCCGCCTGACCATCGCACCGGAGCTGGCGGCGCTCGGGGCCCGCGATGCGGGCGCAGGCGGGGCCGAACGTCTGTTCGAGCAGGCGCTGGAGCGGGCACGGGAGCTGGAGGGCGATATCTCTGTGCAGGCGGCGCTGGATGCGGTGGCGCCCCCCGGCTCGCTGGATCCCGTCCGCCAGGCCCAGTTCGATCACTACGTCAACGGCACCTACGAGCAGGAGTATGCCGGGTCTGCCAGTGCCCTGTCCGCCTGGCATCTGGATGATGGCGCGGCTTTCGGTGGCGAGGACGGGTTCTTTCCACAGGGATATGGTCAGCTGACCGCCCATCTCGCCCGCGGGCTGGATGTGCGGTTGGGGCAGGTGGTCCGGGCTGTCCGCTGGCGCCGGTCCACTGTGCGGGTCGAGCTGGCGGACGGGGCCGTGGTGGAGGCGGAGCATGTGGTGGTCACCGTGCCGCTGGGGGTCCTGAAGGCCGGTGCCATCGCCTTTGATCCACCGCTGCCGGCGGCCCGGCAGCAGGCCATCAGCCGCCTCGGCATGGGCCTGCTCAACAAGCTCTGCCTGCGGTTTGACCGGGTGCTCTGGCCGGCGGACGCCGACTGGCACGAGCATCTCACGGCCACCAAGGGCGACTGGTCCCAGTGGTTCAGCCTGGGCAAGGTGGATGCAACCCCGGTGCTGGTCGCCTTCACCGCCGCTGACCATGCCGAGACGGTCGAGCGGATGGACGATGCCGCCATTGTTGCCGCTGCGATGGCGCGCGCCCGCGAGATGTGGGGGGCAGGCGTGCCCGATCCGCTGGCCTGGCAGATCACCCGCTGGCGCAGCGATCCGTTCGCGCGCGGCTCCTATTCCTTCCATGCCGTCGGCAGCAGTCCGGCTGACCGCCGGGCCCTCGGCACACCGGTGGACGGGCGCCTGTTCTTCGCCGGTGAAGCCACCAGCGCCGACTACTACGCCACCGTCCACGGCGCCCTGATCAGCGGGCGGCGGGCTGCAGCGCAGATCATGAGCATTTGATCAGGGCCTACCGCGCCACCACCGGGTTCACGTCATAGGCCGCGAGGGTCGCCAGCGTCACGATCTCGGACACCGGGGCGCCGAGCGAGCAGATCTGCACCGGCTTCTTCAGGCCCACCATCATCGGCCCCAGCACCGTGGCACCGCCGAGGGCCTCCACCAGATGGGTCGAGATGTGGGCCGAGTGGATCGCGGGCATCACCAGCACATTGGCGGGGCCGGTCAGGCGCGAGAACGGATACAGCTGCTTCATGTCGTTGGACAGCGCGAGGTCAGCCGCCATCTCGCCTTCATATTCGAAATCAACCTCTTCCATCCGGTCGAGGATCGACACCGCCTCGCGGCACTTCTCCGAGCGCTCGCCCATCGGGCGGCCGAATGTCGAAAAGGCCACAAAGGCCACCCGTGGCACGAAGCCGAGGCGCCGGGCCGCGCCCGCAGCCTGCACCGCGATCCGGGCCAGTTCCTCGGCTTCCGGCATCTCGGTGACAGAGGTATCGGCCACAAAGATCGTGCGGCCCTTGGCCAGCAGGGCCGACAGGCCAATCGGCTTGGTGCGGGGCAGCGGATCGATGGCCAGCATCACTTCGCGCAGGGCCTGGTCCTCGGTGCGGGTGGCGCCGGTCACCAGACCGTCGGCATCGCCATTGGCCACCATGCAGGCGCCGAACACGTTGCGGTCGTTGTTCACCATCCGCTGGCAGTCGCGCCGCAGATAGCCGCGCCGCTGCAGACGCTTGTACAGATACTCGAGATAATCCGGATTGCGGTCCGACAGGCGCGCATTGTGGATCTCGATCGAGCCGTCATCGGGAACGCCCACCAGGCTCATGTTGCGGCGCACGGCCTCCTCGCGGCCGATCACGATCGCCTTGCCCATCTCGAGCTGCGCGAACTGATAGGCGGCGCGGATCACGCCGGGGTCCTCGCCCTCGCAGAACACGATCCGCTTGGGGCTGCCGCGCACGCTCTCCTGCAGGCGCTGCATCAGCGAGGCGGTGGGGTCGAGGCGGCGGGCGAGGCTGGCGCGATACTCGTCCATGTCCGCGATCGGCTTGCGGGCCACCCCGGAATCCATCGCCGCCTGGGCCACGATGGGGGGCACGGTGGCGATCAGGCGCGGGTCGAACGGGGTCGGGATCACATAGTCGCGGCCGAACTTCAGCTGGCGGCCATGATAGGCGGCCATCACTTCGTCGGGCACATCCTCGCGGGCCAGCTCCGCCAGCGCGATGGCGGCGGCCACCTTCATCTCTTCATTGATGGTGCGGGCCCGCACATCGAGGGCACCCCGGAAGATATAGGGGAAGCCCAGCACATTGTTGACCTGGTTCGGATAGTCCGACCGGCCGGTCGCCACGATGGCGTCCGAGCGCACTTCGGCGATCTCCTCGGGCCGGATTTCCGGGTCGGGGTTGGCCATGGCGAAGATGATCGGGTTGGGCGCCATCGACGCCACCATCTCCTTGCTGACCGCGCCCTTCACCGACAGGCCGAGGAAACAGTCGGCGCCCACCATCGCGTCGGCCAGGGTGCGGGTATCGGTTTCCACCGCGAACGAGCTCTTGAACTGGTCCATGCCGGTGGGGCGGCCACGATAGATGACGCCTTCCCGGTCGGTCATGATGATGTTCTGTGCCGGCACCCCCATCGAGCGGATCAGCCCGGCGCAGGACAGGCCGGCCGCCCCGGCTCCCGACACCACGACCTTCAGGTCCTTGAGCTCGCGGTTGGTGATCAGGCAGGCGTTGATGATCCCGGCGGCTGCGATGATCGCGGTGCCGTGCTGGTCATCGTGGAACACCGGGATGTCGCACAGCTCCTTGAGCCGGCTCTCGATGATGAAGCACTCGGGGCTCTTGATGTCTTCCAGATTGATGCCGCCGAAGGTGACCGAGATGTTGCGGATGGTGGTGATCAGCTCTTCGGTGTCGGTGCTGTCGACTTCGATGTCGATGGAATCAATGTCGGCAAAGCGCTTGAACAGCACGCTCTTGCCTTCCATCACCGGCTTGGACGCCAGTGGCCCCAGCGCCCCCAGACCCAGGATCGCGGTGCCGTTCGAGATCACCGCCACCAGATTGCCCTTGGAGGTGTATTCGTAGGCAAGGTCCGGATTCTTCGCGATCGCTTCCACCGGCACGGCCACGCCGGGCGAATAGGCCAGCGACAGATCGCGCTGCGTCGCCATCGGCGTGGAGGGGGTGACCGACAGCTTGCCCGGCACCGGGTCGCTGTGGAACGCCAGCGCTTCGGCGTCAGTGAAAGTCTTGCGATCGGAATCCATGCCCGTCCCCCGGCAGTCTGGTTGGGCGGCTCGATGACACCGGCCGCCTCTGTTGCCCCTCAGGCTTTAGAAGGGTGCGGCGGCGCGATCAATGACGCGCGGCGGCGCTACTGCGCTGTTTGCCGGTCGGGTGCGTGCAGCGCAGTGGATGCTGAGGGGGCGGGTGGACTCTGCGGGGCTCTTCGGGTATCGGCCCCGTCTCTCTCGGAATCTATCCGGCGGGCAACTTTGTCATGCCTGCGGGCCAGCAATAGGGGAACGACCCTGGTACAGATCGTGGTGCGCGAGAACAACGTCGATCAGGCGTTGAAGGCGCTGAAGAAGAAGATGCAGCGGGAAGGTACTTTCCGTGAAATGAAGCGTCGCAACCATTTCGAGAAGCCCTCGGAGAAGCGTGCGCGCGAGGAAGCCGAAGCCGTGCGCCGGATGCGCAAGCTGCAGCGCAAGCGCGCGCAGCGTGAAGGCCTCGTCCTCAAGCGCTGAGCCACCCGGCCGCACCAAAATGACGGGCCGCCCTCCGGATACCGGTGGGCGGTTTTCCGTTTCGCGCCATCCCCCGCCGCCCCTCTCCTGAAGCAGGATCGCCAGCCATGTTCACAGGTCTCGTCGAGCGCACCGGCACCATCATCGCTGCCGACCGGGCAGGGGACGTGCACAGCCTGCGGATCGATACCGGCTGGGGCGACCTTGCCGCCAGCGACATTGGGGGCAGCTTTGCCGTGGACGGGGTGTGCCTGACGCTGGTGGCGTTCGAGGGGCCGCTGGCCACCTTCGACCTCGTCACCAGCACGCTGGAGAAGACCACCCTCGCCGGGCGCGGCGTCGGCGACCTCGTCAATCTCGAGCGCAGCGCAAGGATCGGCCAGCGCAATGGCGGCCACGAGGTTTCGGGCCATGTGGATTGTGTGGCCAGTGTCGAGGGCCTGACCGACTTCGGTCATTCCTGGCGGGTGCGGTTCCAGCTGCCCCGGGGCCGGGCACGCTATCTGGTCAATCAGGGCTTTGTCGCGATCAATGGCTGCAGCCTGACGGTCTATGATGTCGACCCGGTGACCGACCGCTTCGATGTGTGGCTGATCCCGGAGACCCTGCGCCAGTCCAACCTGCACGCCCTGCAGGTGGGCAGCGGCGTGAACATCGAGTTCCATCAGGTGATGAAGCTGATCACCGACAACATCTATGACGCGGTGCGCCAGCATGCAGCCGGTGGCAGCGATCCGGTGGCCACGGCCGCCGCCATTTCCCGTGCCGTGCACGAAAGCCTGGTGATGTCGGGCGCCGCCAGCGAGCTGGTGATGCAGTCCACCTGGCAGGGCTGAGGTCCACCCAGGCGGGGCCGGGCCCGGAGGCCATCCGCAGCTCAGCTGCGCCGGGATGGATGAAAGCGGGGCGGTCTTGTGCCATGGCCGGTGCCTGCCTGTCGAAAGGTCGCCAGATTGCCCCTGTTCTCGCGCCGACGTCGCCCCTATGCCCACCGCGGCCGCAGCCGGCCGCCGCTCCTGCCGTTCTCGCGCCAGCGCCGGTACCGGGGACGGCGTGGCGTGGAGCCAGCCGTTGTCCTTCTGCTGGCGGGCGTCGCTGCCGTGGCAGGGCTGGGCGGGGCGTTCGCCTCGGGCCTCCTGCGCTGGCCGGCCGACTGGAAGCTGCCTGCCACGTTCACGGCCTTGTCACTGCCGGGATCGCGGCCCGCCGCACCCGCTGTGGAGCAGGCCGCGCCAGCAGCGCCGGCCACAGCGGATTTCCATCTGACGGGCGCACCCCAGGCATTCCGCGACTTCCTGGCAGCCACACCCGATGGTGTGGCCAGGTTCGAGGCGCTGAAGGCGTTCCTGACGGCACAGGGCGTCGGCGATGTGCTGCCCGCCTGGCAGCTGCTGCAGGTCGAGACCACCGCGGAGGCGACCCGCTGCGCCATCGCACAGTTTGCCTTTCCGCCGGATGCGCAGTGGCCGCAGATCGTGCCCGTGCTGCAGATCGTGCGTGAGCGGATTGTGCCAGCGGTGGGGCCGGTGCGGATCCTGTCGGGCTATCGCACCCCGGAAGGCAATGCCTGCGCCCAGGGCGCGGAAGGCTCGGCCCACACCCGCTTTGCCGCCCTCGACCTGCAGGCGGTGAACCCGGTGCCCCAGGCCGAGATGTTCGCCACCCTGTGCCGCAGCTGGTACGAGACCCCGGCCGAGCGCGGCTTTGGCCTCGGCGCCTATTACACCCGCACCGCGCCGGACATGAACGCCGAGGGCCGCTTCCATGTGGATGGCCTGGGCCGCCGCACCTGGGGTCACAGCTATGAGGCCTGGACCTCGCACTGCCGCGAGCTGCGCTACATCACGGCCCAGTCGCCGGAGCAGAAGAAGGCCGCCGAGGACGCCCGCAAGAAGGCCGAGGACGAGGCCCGGGCCCGCGCGGCAGAAGATGCCCGGGTGCGCGCCGCTGCTGCGTCCGGCGCGGCACCGGAGTCTGCCGGTGATGCAGCCGCAGAGCCGCGCCGCGTGATCATCGCGCCTGTCGGGCAGACGCCCGCGCCCGCGCAGGAGCCATCCGCCGGCGAGCCTGCAACGCCGCCCCCGGGACCTGACAGCCCGGCTCAGCCCGGCGGCTGATAGGCGGGCCGGCCGACGGGGGTGCCGGCTTCGGCTGGCACCCGGCGGTCCAGCACCGACAGCCAGCGATCCACATTCCGGCCCTTGGACTGTTGCGGCTGGCTCTGGGGCACCCGCAAGCTGCGCTCCCAGCCCTCGATCTCCTCCCGCGCTTCCACGAAGGCAGCCTGGGTGCCGATCGGCTTGCGCAGGGCATGGTTGATCAGGGCGTCGCCGAAGAAGGTCCAGTCATTGCGGGCATCGCAGCCGAATGACGAGCGGTCCGAGGATGCGGCTGTGATGACATAGCTGGTGTCGTTCTCGAGGATCGGCACGAACACGCCCGAGAAGCAGGCCGAGATGATCAGCAGCCGGTTGCGGGCCCCGATCTCGTCCAGCAGGCCCGCCAGATAGACCGGCCCCAGATGTCCGGCACCGCGGCTGCCATCCTTCCAGGCGAGGCCGGTGACCCAGTGGCCGTGGGTGGTCACATAGAGCACCAGCACGTCTTCGGCAGGGTCCATCAGCTGGCCGATCCGGGCCAATGCGGCGGCCACGTCATTGGGATCGGCCATCGGCACCGTGTCGCCAGCGCCGGTGCCATTGGCCAGCACGATGGTGCGGCCTTCGGCATCGAACCGTCGCGACAGCACCCGTCCGGTCTCGGCCGCCTCGCGCCCGAACACGCCGTCCGAATCGAAGCCGATCGAGATGACATAGGCATCGACCACACCGGGCCGCTGCGGCTGGAGGCTGTTCAGGGCGGTGGCCATCAGATTGACCTGCCGGAGCGCCTGGGCCGGTGCCAGTGGTGACTGCACATGGGTGCCGCGCGCGGCAGCCGCCCGCATCTGGGCCTCGGGATTGGGCGCGCGCCCGAACTGGCCAGTTGCCGTGGCGGGGATCAGGCCTGCCGCCAGCACGGCGGCCAGAAGGCTTCTCCAGCGGGTGAAAGAGGCATGCTTGGGGTGTGATCTCGACATTGAGCGATCCTGCAAGCCCGCCCGCCCCCTGTCCAGTCAGCTCTTCGCATTTTGGCGGGTCCTGTGCGCTTGGATGGCTCCCGGTCACACCTCCGTGCGGGCTGCTTCGGCGCGGGCGAGGGCGGCGCGGGCGGCGGCGTCGAGGTCGGGGTCTGCCGCTTCGGCTTCCGGGGCGGGGCGCTGGCGGGCACGCAGCAGCAGCGCAGCGCCCCCGATCAGCACCAGCAGGAACGGTGCACCCCACAGCAACAGGGTTGCCGTCGACAGCCGCGGCCGTAGCAGCACGAACTCGCCATAGCGCGAGGCGAAATAGGCCCGCACCTCATCGTCCGTGGCGCCGGCGGCGACCTTCTCGCGGATGGCATTGCGCATATCCACCGCGATCTCGGCCGACGAATTGGCCACTGGCTCGTTCTCGCACACCACACAGCGGATCTCGCGTGCCAGGGTCATGGCGCGGGACTCGGCTGTCTGGTCGGGCAGCGCCTGTTCCCGCACCAGCTGGTCCTGGCTGGGCTGTTGAGGGACGGGTGCAGGCGGTGTTGCAGCCTGCTGGGCTGCCAGTGGCGTGGCTGCAACCAGCAGCCCTGCCAGAAGGCCTGCGCCGAGGGTCCGCAGAACAGGCTGGCCCATCATGCCGGCTCCGCTGCCGTGCCGGCTGTCTTGCGGGCCGGTTGCGGGGCACCGATGCGCAGGCGCCGGTCGGTCAGGCTGACCAGGCCGCCGATCGCCATGATCAGCACGCCGCCGAAGATGAAGCTCACCAGCGGATTGTAGTAGAGCCGCAAGGTCCACTGCATCGCCCCGTCGATCTCCGCCGGATCGCCCAGCGCCACATAGAGATCGCCCAGCAGCTCGTGCCGCAGCCCCACTTCCGTGGTGGGCATGCGGGCTGCCGGATAGAAGCGCCGCTCGGGATACAAGGTCACGACTTCGTCGCTCCCGGCCCGTGTCACCACCACTGTGCCCCGGTCAGCATAATAATTGGGGCCGTCGATGCTGGTCAGGTTCTCGAGCCGGGCCGTATAGCCCGCGAAGGTCGTGGTGCCGCCCAGCGGGACCGACGCCGTGTGCTCGATCCGCAGCTGCGTCTCGGCCACGGCACCGAGGGTGAAGATCCCCACACCCATATGCGCCAGCGCCATGCCCCAGGCCGAGCGCGGCATGGTGCCCAGCCGCCGCAGCGACTGCGCCGCCGGAACCTGGCCGACCTTCACCCGGTCGGCCACTTCGGCAATCGCGCCGCACACCAGCCAGACCCCGAGGCCAAAGCCCACGGCCGCCAGCGCCTTGCCGCCGGCAAACGCGATGGCAAGCGCACAGGCCGCTGCCGCCAGCGCGCCCGCCACCCACAGCCGCTGCATCGCCCCCATCAGGTCAGCCCGCTTCCAGGCCAGGAACGGCGCGATCGGCAACACCACCAGCACGATCGCCATCAACGGTGTGAAGGTCAGGTTGAAGTAGGGCGGGCCCACCGACAGGGCCTGCTTGAAGATCGCCTCGCCCGCCAGCGGATAGAGCGTGCCCACCAGCACGGTTGCGGTGGCCACCGTGAGGAACAGGTTGTTGATGACCAGCGCGCCCTCGCGGCTGACCGGTGCAAACAGCCCCTTGTCCGAGCCCAGCGACGGTCCGCGCCAGGCATAGAGCGCCAGCGCACCACCGGTGAACACGGCCAGGATCAACAGGATCCACATCCCGCGCTCGGGGTCGAGGGCGAAGGCGTGCACCGATGTCAGCACACCGGACCGCACCAGGAACGTGCCCAGCAATGCGAGCGAGAAGGTCAGGATCGCCAGGAGGATGGTCCAGCTCGCCAGCGCCCCGCGTTTCTCGGTCACGATGGCCGAGTGCAGCAGTGCCGCCCCCAGCAGCCACGGCATGAAGCTGGCGTTCTCCACCGGGTCCCAGAACCACCAGCCACCCCAGCCCAGCTCGTAATAGGCCCAGTAGGAGCCGAGGCCGATACCCACGGTCAGGAACATCCAGCTGGCCAGCGCCCAAGGCCGCACCCAGCGCGCCCAGGCTGCATCCACGCGCCCTTCCAGAAGGGCCGCCACAGCCAGCGAGAACACCACCGACGAGCCGACATAGCCGAGATAGAGGAAGGGCGGGTGGGCGGCCAGCGCCGGGTCCTGCAGCAGCGGGTTGAGGTCGGCGCCCTGCAGCGGGGCCGGGTCCAACCGGGCAAACGGGTTGGACGCGAAGATCAGATAAGCGAGCGTCGCGGCACCCACCAGGCCCTGCACCCCCACCGCGCGCGCCTTCAGGCTCCAGCGCAGGGTGCCGGGTGTGCGCGCCAGCATCCAGGCGAACAGGGCCGATACCAGGCACCACAGCACCATCGAGCCCTCATGGTTCCCCCAGGTGCCGGCGATCTTGTAGATCATCGGCTTGAGAGTATGCGAGTTCTGGGCGACGTTGGCGACCGAGAAGTCCGAGCGGATATAGGCGCTCATCAGTGCGGCAAACGCCACCAGACAGCCGATCAGGGCAATGTCGGCGGCAGAGCCCGCCAGGCCCGCCAGGCGCGGATTCATCCGGTGACCGGCAAGAAGGCCCCCGAAAGCCTGAACCAGCGACGCTGTCAGGGCCAGCAGCAGGGCGAAGTGCCCGAATTCCGCGATCATCCACGTTACTCCACCCGGCAGGCCACTTCCGGCCTGCCGTCCGCACGCATGTGTCTACCGCCCGTTGCCGGCCATGGCGGGCATGGAAGCCGTGCCGATGCTGACGCCATAGCTGGCGTCCTGACCGGTGGGGGCTGGTGCCTCTTTCCACTGGCCGGTCCGCTTGAGTGAATCGGCCACTTCCTTGGGCATGTAGTTCTCATCATGGCGGGCCAGGATTGTCGATGCGGCAAAGGTGCCGTCCTCGGCAAAGCGGCCCTCGGCCACCACGCCCTGGCCCTCGCGGAACAGGTCGGGCAGCACGCCGCGATAGCTGACCCGCACATCGGCGGCGCCATCGGTCACGACGAAGTCGATCTTGCCGCCCTCGGACCGCACCACGGTGCCAGCCGCCACCAGACCGCCCAGCCGCGCTGCCGTGCCGGCCTCGGGCTTGCGCTCGGCCACATCGGCAGGAGCATAGAAGAAGGCTGCCTTGTCGCGCAGGCCCACGGCAGCAATGCCCGTGGCACCCAGCATCAGGGTTCCAACAAGTCCGATCAGCAAGAGGCGGCGGTCGCGGCGGCGCATGGTGTCATTTACTCCCATGCTCTCTCTGGCCCAGACGGGCGCCCGTGGGAATGGGGCAGATGATCACGCCCGATCATCATTTCGCGACCTCGTCGCGAGAAGGCGTGTTGGCGGGGCCCTCCGGTGGCGCTGTTCGCGGTACGGATGGTGACAGGGGCAGGCCGATCGAAGCAGCGGCTGCATCCATCAGGGCACTGAGGAAGGGATCGCCCGCCGCCAGGGCTGTGCCATCGCGCACCAGCACCTCGGCCCGGGGCCGGTCGCCGGTCATCGCCACGATCCGCAGCAGGCTGAGTCGCAGGCCGAAGTCATCCGGGCTGGCCGCCTGGCGCTCCGAGCGGCGTGCCACCATCGACTGGATGAAGGCTGCCTGGTCCTCGGGGCTGGCGCCCGCCATCGCCTCGAACGGACCCTGCTGCGGTCCACCGCCCGCCGCACCGCCTTCGCCGGCAGTGGGCCCCATATCCAGCTCGGACAGGGTCTCGAGCACCCGGGCGAGGATCACGTTGCGCTGCGGGTTGCCCTGCGGAACCGCGTTCCAGGCCCGGCTCCAGTCGGCCATGGCGCCCGTGCGGTCGCCGCTGCTCCATTTGGCATGCGCCAGGTGGAACAGGGTCAGCGGGTGCTGTGGGTCCAGCGCCAGCACGCGGGCGAACACCGAGCGCGACTGGTCATCCAGCTGCCCGCCAGCCTGCCGCACCAGGATACCGCCCAACTCAGCCATCGCATCCACATAGCGCGGGTCGCGGCGCAGCGCGGCCTGATAGGCGCGGATCGCGTCGGGCTCGCGCCCCATGCTGTCGAGGATCTGTCCCATGAAGAAGTGCGGGTTGGGGTCTTCCGGCGCCTGGCGGGCGCGCTCCTGCAGGATCGACAGCAGTTCCTCGTCGGAGAGGGTCTCCGGCGGACGGGCCATCAGCTCGGCCTTGCGTTCCTGGAATGGCATGTCGGGGGCCAGGGTGCCGCGCACCAGATACAGCCCGACGGTGGCCAGCCCCATCAGGGCTGCGGCTACCAGAACCGCCGTGCGGACGTCCCTGCCGGCTCCAGTGGCGCCAGCCCCCGATGCAGCCTGCATCCGGGCTTCGGTCCGGGCGAGGCGCCGCCCGACTTCCAGCCGGGCCGCATCGGCCACGTCCGGCGCAATCCGCCCTGCCGCGATGTCGCGGTCGATCTCGGCCAGCTGCGAGCGATAGACTGCCAGCTCCTGATCCGGGGGCGGGGCCGTTGCACGGGCTGCGCCGCGCATCAGCCAGGCGGCTGCGCCCAGAATTGTCACCAGGGCGGCGACCAGGAACAGGATGAGAGACAGGGGGTCGAGAGCGGTCATGCGTGGTGCCGCTGATGGAGCGCCTGCTCCAGCCAATCAAGTAGACGCACTGCCGCAGACCCCATCGGTCCACCATCAAGAACCCGTCAGTCCGTGTCGAGAGGGTATCAGGCCGCTGCCCGCCGTTCGAACAGACGCGCGCTGTCCTCGCCCTCAAGGGCCTCGATATAGATGCTGACTGCCTGGACCCATTGGCCATGGTGCGGACCGCGGTCGGGGTCGGCCCGGACCGCGATCAGCCCGTCGCGCACCGTATCGAGGTGCAGCTGTACGGCCCTGGCCGCCTGGTCGCGGGCGGCGGCAAAGCCGGCGGCGGAGGCATAGAGCCGGACGTCGCGCAGGAAAGTGAGATGGGCGGGCAGGGCGTCCAGCCGCTCCATCCGCAAGGGCGCTTTGTGGCGGGGCCGGTCCACCAGCCCGGCACCCTTCAGGCGGATCCGGTCGACCGGCAGGCCTTGTTCGGCCGTGGATACCGCGCGCTGGCAGATGGCCTCCAGGCGCGCGGCGGCACCGGCCTGCAGGGACTGGAGGGCCTTGCGCCACGGCCCGTCGCGATCCAGCACCTGCTCGCGCAGCATGCCGTTCACCAGATCGCCGAACCGCTCGACCGCCCGGACCAGCGCTGACGAGCCGAATGCACCGCCGCGCGCGGCCGCATCGAACAATGCCTTTTCGCGGGCAGCCATGGCCATCAACCGGTCACCGACGGTCTGGAACTCGGTCAGCGCCAGCTTGCGGTCGGTGACGCCTTTGGAGGCTCCCGCCAGGATCCGCAGGGCCTGCCACGGCTTGTGCAGGTGCCCCATCACCAGCAGGACCAGCTCGAGAGCCGCATCGGCGCTGCGCGCCTCGATGATGCGTAGTGTCTCGGCCAGGGCGGCCACCACCACGTCTGGCAGGTCGCGCGGCTGGGCCCGCGTGTTGGCGATGTCGGGGCGTGCCAGATGCTCGGCCAGCAACAGGGCTGGCAGGCGGCGCGAGAATGCGCCTTCAGGGCAGACCGCCAAAGCCCGGCTCCAGCGCGCAGCCTCGCCGGGCTGGTCGAGCATCGCAACCAATCTATCCCGGAATTCGGCCACGCGGTTGCGGGCATTATCCATTGCCCCGCGCAGCACAGCGGCCTTGATCACCGGCTCGTAGCGCGCATACAGGTCCGGCGCGAGTTCATCTGCGATGATCTCCCAAACCTGCTTGAGGCCCGCACGCGGAAGGTAGCCCGGCAGCGGGCCACCTTCCGCGTCGGGCACCTCGAACAGATGCTCGAACGGCTCGAAGAACAGACGGTCAAATCCCGGGACCCGCTCCAGTCGGGCGGGCAGGCCAAGACCGGATTCGCGCACCGCCGTCAGCAGCGCTTCTGTTGGGATCGCCTGGGTTCCCTTGACCTTCACCCGTTCGAACATCGTCACCAACCGCGCCGCCATTTGGGGCGAGGTCTTTTCCAGAAGGGCCGCCACTTCGGCGAGCTTTTCCGGGGTGAGCTGGGACATGATCGGGCGCGGGCTCCGCAAGTGTGCCAGACGTCCATGGCATACGCGGGTTAACCACCGGTTTGCCAGGACTGCACAAATGCCGTTTCGCTGGCAGAGGCCGCCATTCAGGCCAGTGGCAGTTCCAGCCGGGCCCGCAGCCCGCCCAGCGGCGAGCGCTCCAGCGATAGCGAGCCACCATAGGCCCGCGCCAGCTCGTCGCAGATCGACAGGCCAAGTCCGGTACCCGGCGCGCTCTCGTCCAGCCGTACACCGCGCTTGAGAGCTGTGATCGCCTCGGCATCCGACAGGCCCTCGCCATCATCATCGATCACGATCCGCACCCGTGCCGGACCGGCTTCGCCAACGGGCAGCGGCTCGACCATGATCTCCACCAGCCCGCCACCATATTTGCAGGCATTCTCGGCCAGATTGCCCACCAGATCCTCGAGGTCCTCCCGCTCGCCCCGGAAGGCGATGCCCGGGGGCAGGGGCGCGAGGTCGATCCGCACGCCGTCTGCGCGGTAAAGCCGCTGCAGGGTGCGCACAACATCGTCCACCACCGGCGCGATCTCGGCCCGGGCGCCGATGGCCTCGGCACGGGCAGCGGCCTGCGCGCGCTTGAGATAGTGCTCGACCTGGCGGGTCATGGTCTCGGTCTGGCGGGTGACCAGCCGGGCCAGCGGGTCATCGGGCCGCCCGCCGCTTTCGTTGCGCAGCACCGAGATCGGCGTCTTCAGCGCATGGGCGAGGTTGCCCACATGGGTGCGGGCCCGCTCGACCACGGCATGATTGTGGTCGATCAGCGCATTCAGCTCCCGCGCCAGCGGCGCCAGCTCGCGCGGGGCTTCGCCATCCAGCCGGTCGCGGCGCCCGGCCCGGATGTCCGCCAGCTGTCCACCCATCCGGTGCAGCGGCGCCAGGCCCAGCCGCACCTGAAGCCAGATCGCCACGATCAGCCCCGCCGCCAGGGCCGACAGCGTGCCGGTCAGGAACAGGTTGAACTGACCGACCGACCGGTCTGTCTCGCTGCGGTCGGCTGCCACCAGCAGCAGGGTGGGCCGGGTCCGGTCCGGCAGGCTCACCACCCGCGCCGCCAGCCGCAACCGCTCCCCGGAACGCACGGTATCGGAGGCCACGGTCTCGCCGGGGCGGGTCAGCGCGGTGGTGGCGAGGCCCGCCGGCGGCTCCAGTACCTCATCGAACAGCGAGCGCGACCGCACGCCGCCTGGCAGCTGCACGCCTTCCGGCGTCAGGTCTGCCACGTGCCAGTAGCGCCCCGACAGGGGGCGCGAGAAACGCGGGTCGGGCAGGGGGCGCGGCATCGCCAGCGCGCCGGTGCCGTCGCTGCTGACACTGGCCGCGAGGCCGTCCACCGATGCCGCCAGTTCGCGGTCGAACCCGTCCAGCACCGCCCGCGAGAACAGCGCCGAAAGACCGGCCCCCGCAGCGGCCAGCACCAGCACGCTCCACAGCGCCGCGACCGCGACCAGCCGCCCGGCGAGCGAGCCTGGCAGCCTCACGCCGCGCCTGTTCCCGGACCGTTGTCAGGGTCCACCAGCTGGTAGCCAAGGCCGCGCACGGTCACGATCCGGTCCTGGCCGATCTTCTTGCGCAGCCGGCCGATGAACACTTCGATGGTGTTGGAATCGCGGTCGAAATCCTGATCATAGATGTGCTCGATCAGCTCGCCGCGCGGCACGACCCGGCCCGAGTGGTGCATCAGATAGGTGAGCAGCCGCAGCTCGTGGCTGGTCAGCTTCACCGGATTGCCGTCCACCGCTGCCCGCTGCGCCCGTGTATCCAGCCGCAGGGCACCGCATTCCAGCGCCGGGGTGGCATGGCCCGCCGCCCGCCGCACCAGGGCGCGCAGCCGGGCCAGCAGCTCCTCCATGTGGAACGGCTTGGTGAGATAGTCATCGGCCCCGGCATCGAAGCCGGCCACCTTCTCGCTCCAGCGGTCGCGGGCGGTGAGGATCAGGACGGGGAACGCCCGGCCCTCGTCGCGCCAGCGCTCGAGGATGGTGACACCGTCCACCACCGGCAGGCCGAGATCCAGCACCACCACGTCATAGGGCTCGGTATCGCCGAGGAAGTGGCCTTCCTCGCCATCGCCCGCCGCATCCACCGCATAGCCGGCATCCGACAGTGCCCGCACCAGCTGGCGCCGCAGGTCTGGATCATCCTCGACGACAAGACACCGCATGAAACCCTAACCTCGCCGCGACAGGATCGCGCCGGTCTCGGCGTCGACCACGAAGATGATGATCCGGCCCCGGGCGTTCTCGTCCGACGGCTCCCAGCGAATGATATAGACCATCCGGCCATTCTGCTCGACCAGCTGGGCATCGGACAGGCGGCCCGGCACCCGCGCATCGATGATTTGGGCAACCTCGCGCAGCGACAGCTGGCGAGCCTGGCGCACCTGTACCACCGCCTCGCGCCCGCTGTCGGCGGGGGCTGGCAGGACCCAGGGAAGCAGGCCCGGTACCAGCGGATCTGCCGCGGCCGGGCTGGCGGATGCCGCCACGAGGACGGCCAGGAGGGGGAGGACTGTGTGTCTCATGGGGGCGCTTCTGGCACGTCTCAACTGAACCATAGTTGAATAGAGCGTGCAGCCGCCCCCGCCAACTGCCCCGGACGCAGGGCAGCCATGCCCTGCCAGACTGCTGACCAAGCCATGTTGAATTCCCGCAACGCGGCCCTTCGACTCGCTGGAGCGCGGCTGCCCGCAGCTGCGCTCACGAGGGTGGGCCAAGAATGCTGCGCAGACCTGTTGCCCGGCTTCGGCCCGTCGCTTGCGGCTTTGGTCGCAGACGGCCCGGTCGGCATCAAGGACGCTTCGCGCCGCAAGCGGTGGCTTCGCCATCCTTGACGCCAACCGTGCCGCTCGCAACCAAGCCTCCAGCGACGGGCCGAAGCCGGACAACAGGGACTGGGAGAGATGCGGGTTGCCTCAGGTTCGGCCTTACCCCAGCGCCTCCTTACCGCACACTCCACCCCCCTTTTCTTTGGCGAGCCCCGAGCGGACGGGGGCATTTCCTCGAACTTGTGCGCCCTTGGCGCACAGCTCTTTGGGCCTTCCTCTTCAACCCTTTTCCCCGGTGTCGCCCGTCGCTGACGGCGGGGATGCGGGCGGGACGGCCGGTCTCAAGGATGGCG
>JAIXTH010000251.1 GCA_027484265.1 Alphaproteobacteria bacterium | reverse complement strand
TGCACCGGGCGGCGACGAAGGCGCGGCCCTGCTCGGTCAGGGACAGGGCTGGCGGCGCGGCCGCAGCGGAGGCGGCGGTCGCGGGGCCCGCGGGGGCCGCGGGCGGTGGCGTCCCGGTGGCTGGCGAGCTGGCGCAGGCCATGGCCACAAGCCCCACGCCCAGCACACCCGCAATTGCCTTCACCACTGTGACCAGGCGGCTACTGGCGGCTTTGCGCCGAGCTGACAGGCAGGTCCAGGCCATGACGGCCTCCGCTCGCGAACAGGATGTCACGGCTTCGTGACTAGGCGTCCCGGGCCCGTCCGTCGATGCGACACACCGAAGCAGACCGGACCCGTGCTGGCAGCCCGGCCTGACCTGCCGTGGCCGTTGACAGGGACGCGCCGCCCCCCCTACCGGCGGCCTCATGAGCATCCTGATCCACATCAATGCCTGTCCGGGCGTCGGCAAGCTGACCATCGCGCGGGAACTGACACCGCTGCTGGGTGCACGCCTGATCGACAACCACGCGATCTACAATGTCGCCTTTGCCCTGACCGAGTTCAAATCCGACGCGTTCCATGCGGCGGTGCGCGCTGTGCGGACTGTGGCCTTCGACTGTATCCTGGCACTGCCAGCCGAGGTGCCGGTCATCCTGACCAATGCGCATTTCACCGATGGCGGCTTCGGACCCGAGAACTGGCAGGCGGTGCGCGATCTGGCGGACCGGCGCGGGGTGCCGCTGGCGGTGGTCATCCTGGACTGCAGCGCCGAGGAGAACCGGCGGCGGATCGAGGACCCGAGCCGCATCGGCAAGGGCGCCCTGCGCGACCCCGATGCCGTGGCGCGGCTGCAGGCCCGGCAGCTGATCGATCACGGGGGCGACTTCACCCTGCGGCTTGATGTGACAGAACTCGAAGCGGCGTCCGCCGCGCGGCAGATCGCAGACTGGCTCGCTGGCCAGAGGACTGCGGCCCCGCCTCACTGACCCCTGCATCTCGCATCGGCGGCGCGGCGATGCTATGGGCGCGGTGCCATGACTGCCACTTCCGACAGCCCCGCCAGCGGCCCTGCGGCCAGCGCCACCAAGCGCGTGTTCATCCAGACCTACGGGTGCCAGATGAACGTGTATGATTCCGAGCGCATGAAGGATGTGCTCGCGCCCTTGGGCTATGGCCCGGCCGAAACCCCGGACGGTGCCGACCTGGTTGTGCTCAACACCTGCCATATCCGCGAGAAGGCCACCGAGAAGGTCTATTCCGAAGTCGGCCGCCTCAAGAAGCTGAAGGACGCCAAGGCTGCCGATGGCGGCAAGATGATGATCGCCGTGGCCGGCTGCGTCGCCCAGGCCGAGGGCGCCGAGATCATGCGCCGGGCCCCCGCAGTCGATATGGTGGTGGGGCCGCAGGCCTATCACAAGCTGCCCGAACTGGTGGCCCGCGCCGCCCGCGCCAGCGGCGAGGCGCTGGAGACCAGCTTCGATGTGGTCGAGAAGTTCGACGCCCTGCCCGCGAGCCGCCAGCTCGAGGGCCCCTCGGCCTTCCTGTCGGTGCAGGAGGGCTGCGACAAGTTCTGCACCTTCTGCGTGGTGCCCTATACGCGCGGGGCCGAGCATTCGCGCGGGGCCGATGCGGTGCTGGCCGAGGCCCGCATGCTGGCGGCGCAGGGCGCGCGCGAGATCGTGCTGCTGGGCCAGAATGTGAATGCCTGGCACGGAGCTGCGCCTGCCATCGATGGAGCCGGCAGCTGGGACCTGGGGCGGCTGATCCGGCAGGTGGCGCTGGTCGGCGGGATCGACCGGATCCGCTATACCACCTCCCACCCGGGCGACATGGATGACAGCCTGTTCGAGGCCCATGGCGCGGTGCCCGAACTGATGCCCTACCTGCATCTGCCGGTGCAGTCGGGTTCGGACCGGGTGCTGAAGGCGATGAACCGCAAGCATGATGCGACGAGCTATCTGGACATCGTCGCCCGGATGCGGGCCGCCCGGCCCGACATCGCGATGGCCTCCGACTTCATCGTCGGCTTCCCCGGCGAGACCGAGCGCGACTTCGAGGATACGATGGCGCTGGTGCGGGCAGTTGGCTTTGCCAGCGCCTACTCGTTCAAATATTCCCGGCGCCCCGGCACGCCCGCTGCCGAGATGCTGGGCCAGGTGCCCGAAGAGGTGAAGGATGCCCGTCTGCAGGCGCTGCAGGCCCTGCTGATGGAGCAGCAGGTGGCGTTCAACGCCTCCAAGGTCGGTGCCACCGTGCCGGTGCTGGTGACCGGCAAGGGCCGTCACCCCGGCCAGATGCTGGGCAAGAGCCCGTGGCTGCAGTCGGTTCACTTCGATGGCCCCGACAGCCTGATGGGACAGATCGTCGACGTCGCCATCGTTGCCGCCGGACGCAATTCGCTGACGGGCGAGCTGCCCGGCGATCTGTCCGGCGGCCGGAAGGCTGCATGACCCGTCTGCGCGAAACCATTGCCCTGGCCGACAGCCGCCTGGCCCCTGCCCTGACCGGCCCGGCCCACCGCAACCTCGCCCTGATCGAACAGGCGTTCGGGGTGCAGGCCTCCAGTGGCGGCGGCGGGGTGGAGATCGACGGCACCGATCCGGTATCGGTGCGGCTGGCACGCACCGCAGTCGAGGCGCTGCTGGACACGCTGCTGGAGGGCGGCACAGGCAGTGCGGCCGACACCCGCGCCGCCATCGCCTTCGCCCGTGCGGGGCAGACTGGGACAGCGGCCACGGGCGCGATCCAGCTGCCAGGTCGCCGGGGCGGCGCGGTACGCGCCCGGACCCCCAATCAGGCCCGCTATCTCGACATGCTGCAGAGCGGGCATGCGGACCTCGTTTTCGGGGTGGGGCCTGCCGGTACCGGCAAGACCTATCTGGCGGTTGCGGTTGCCACCGCCATGCTGGTGCAGGGCAAGGTCGCCCGCATCATCGTCACCCGGCCAGCGGTGGAAGCAGGCGAGCGTCTGGGCTTCCTGCCCGGCGACCTCACCGAGAAGGTTGATCCCTATCTGCAGCCGATCTGGGATGCGTTCCGCCAGCTGCTGGGCGGGCCGCAGTTCGAGCGCCGCCGCGCGGCGCAGGAGATCGAGATCGCGCCACTTGCCTTCATGCGGGGGCGCACCCTGTCGGATGCCTTCGTGATCGTGGATGAGGCCCAGAACGCCACCCGCATGCAGATGAAGATGCTGCTGACCCGGCTCGGCGAAGGCTCGCGCATGGCGGTCAACGGCGACCCCACCCAGGTCGATCTGCCCCGCCCGGACCAGTCGGGCCTTGCCCATGCCCTGCGGCTGCTGGACGGGGTCGAGGGGGTGGATGTGGTGCGGTTCGAAGCGGCCGATGTGGTCCGCCACCCGCTGGTGGGGCGGATCGTGTCTGCCTATGAAGCCGATGCCCGCATGACAGCCCGCCCGGTCCCCGCAGCCGTGGCCATACCGGAGCCGGAGGGGTCCGCGCTGGAGGCAGAGCCCGACGACCTGCCGGACGAAGTGGTCGAGGTCGAGGCTGGCCCTGACCTGCGGGTCGATGACCCGCGCTGGCTGGAGGTTCTGGACGATCCGGAGAGCTTCGTGCTGCGCGCGCTCGGCGCCGTGACGGCGGAAGTGGACCTCGACGAGGACGAGGCCTTCAGCGTGCTGTTCGCCGATGATGCGGCGCTCCAGGCCCTGAACAGGCAATGGCGCGGCAAGGACAAGCCCACCAATGTCCTGTCGTTCCCGGCCCCCGACGGGGCCGGCACCCTGGGTGATATCGCCATCGCCTATGAGACCGTCGCCCGCGAGGCGCACGAGCAGGGCAAGACCATTGCAGACCATGCCACGCACCTGCTGGTGCATGGCCTGCTTCATCTGTTAGGATACGACCACGAAGCGGACAGTGATGCCGCCGAGATGGAAGGACTGGAGCGGGATATTCTGGCACGTCTGGACGTGTCCGACCCGTATGGAGATCCATGAGCGACGATGGCAGTCGATCGCGCCCGGAAGGCGCGAAACCCAAGACCGGACCGGGCCTGTGGGCCCGTCTGACCCGCAGCCTGCGACCGGCCTCGCCTGACGAGACATCGGACCAGGTGGACGAGATGCTGCGCGAGCGCGAACGCGCCGGCGAGGTGTTCGACACCGCCCAGCGCGACCTGATCACCAAGGCCACCGACTTCAACAAGGTCTCGGTGCGCGACGTGATGGTGCCGCGCGCCGACATCGATGCGGTGGAGCTCGATACCGATCTCGGCGCCGTCGCGCGCCAGTTCGCCGAAACCCAGCACTCGCGCCTGCCGGTGCACCGCGGCACGCTCGACGAGCCGGTGGGCTTCGTGCACGTCAAGGACCTCCTCGAGCTTTTGACCCCCGACGAGGCCGGTGCCACCAAGGGCAGCCCCGGCGACCGCCCGCTGTCGCGCATCCGGCGCGAGCTGCTCTATGTGCCACCCTCGATGAAGCTGCCGGGCCTGCTCAAGCTGATGCGGGTCAAGCGCTGCCACATGGCGCTGGTGGTGGACGAGTATGGCGGCACCGACGGCCTCGTCACCATCGAGGACCTGATGGAACAGCTCGTGGGCGAGATCGACGACGAGTATGATGATGACGTCGCCGACCTGATCGCCGAGCGCGGCCCCGGCATCTGGGAAGCCGATGCCCGGGTCGAGCTGGAAGAGCTGACCGAGACCACTGGGCTCAATCTGATGGTCGAAGACCTCGAGGACGACGAGATCGACACGCTGGGCGGCCTGGTGGCGGCGCTGGCCGGACGCCTGCCGGTGCGCGGCGAGGTCCTGCGCCACCCTGATGGCCACGAGATCACGGTGCTCGACGGCGATGCCCGCCGGATCAAGCGGGTGCGGCTCAAGGCCGTCGGCCCGGCCGTGGCTGCGGACGGGGCATGACGGCCCCGCCTGTCGCAGCCAGCAGTACCGCTGTCCTGCTGGTGCGGCTGCAGGATGGGCTGAATGGCCTGAACGGATGGCGCGCAGGCCTGGTCTGCGGACTTCTGGGCGCACTGGCTGTCCTGGGTTTTGCCCCGTTCTTCATCTGGCCGGCGTTCGCCGTCAGTGTGCTGCTGCTAGCGGCGCTGCTGGATGCGTCGGCGCGGCGGTCGCGGGCCGAGGGGTGGAAGCTTGGCCGGGCCCTGCGCTCGGTGGCGTGGCGCGGATGGTGCTTCGGAGCTGGCAATACCCTCGCCGGGATGACCTGGGTGGCGAGCGCCTTTCTGGTGGATGCTGATCGGTTCGCCGCGCTGATCCCGCTGGCGCTGGCGGCGCTGTCGGGCGGGCTTGGCCTGTTCTGGGCCATGGGGGCGATGCTGTACCGTGTCTGCTGGAGCCCGACCGGCTGGCGCGTGCTCGCCTTTGCAGGGGCCTATGGCGCAGCCGAGCTGGCACGCGGACACTGGTTCACCGGCCTGCCCTGGAACCTGCCCGCCTATGTGTTCGAGGCGGGCGGGCTGGTCTCGCAGTCTGGAGCGCTGGTGGGTGCCTATGGGGTTTCGGCCCTGGCAGTGCTGGTGTTTGCCGCACCGCTGGCATGGGGAAGCCGGGGCGGCCGCTTCGTGGCTGCTCTCGCGGTTGCCCTCACGGGGGCAGCTCTGGCCTTCGGCGCCTGGCGTCTGCACGAGGCCGGTGCCCCCGGTGCCCGCACTGCGCCCGGTGCGCCCGTGATCGCCGCCGGGCAGGCCGGATTCACCCAGGCCGAGGTCTGGGATCCGGCGAACGCCGTGCGGATCGTCACCAGTCACCTCACCCTGCTGGAGCGGCCCGAAGTGGCGGATGCGGACATCGTGGTGTGGCCCGAAAGCGCCATGCCGGTGATCCTGCTGCAGGAGCCGGGGGTGCTGGAGGCCATCAATGCGCGGCTCGGCGACCGGACACTGGTGACAGGCACCCTGCGCATGGATGACGCCGGCTTTGTAGGCGGCAAGCCGGTCCGCCAGTTCACCAATTCGATGGTCTCGATCGTTCGGGAGAACGGGGCGCTGCGCCTCGGCGGCCTGCATGACAAGCACCACCTGGTCCCGTTCGGCGAGTACGTGCCGTTCCAGGACCTGCTGTCGCGGGTGGGCCTGGAAAGCCTGGCCTCCGTGGTGGGCGGGATCACTCCGGGCCCTGAGCCGGGCGTCATGTCCGTACCGGGCGCCCCCGCCGCCGACCCCCGGGTCTGCTATGAAATCATCTTCCCCGACTTCAACAGACCGGCAGCCCGCACCGCAGGATGGATCCTGAATGTGTCGGTCGATGCCTGGTACGGGGATGGTCTGGGACCCGACCAGCATTATGCACTGGCCCGCTGGCGGGCAATCGAAACAGGACTGCCACTGGTACGCGCCGCCAGTGGTGGATGGTCTGCGGTGATTGATCCTTGGGGCCGCGCCCTGGCCGAACACAGACGCGGTGCAGGCTATGCAGCAGCCAAGTTACCTGACCGCACTACAACCATTTACTCCTCACATCTGCCACCTTGGTCACTGATCGTGCTCGTTCTGTTCCTTATGATTGCAGGTGGAATGATTGGTTTACTGTCGCAAGGATTGACAAGCCGCCGAGAGTAAGCAACGCACGATTTCAATGCCAAACCGGCACCTCGCGCGACACGGGGGCCAGATGAGGAACCAGCAGATATGGCCAACGAAAGGCGCTCGACCCCCGTGGATGCCTATGTCGGGCGGCGGCTGAAGCAGCAGCGCGAAGCGCTTTCCCTGAGCCAGGAGAAGCTGGCCGAGATGCTCGGCATCTCGTTTCAGCAGGTCCAGAAGTACGAGCGCGGACTGAACCGCGTCGGAGCCAGTCGCCTGTTCCAGTTATGCGGTGTCCTCGGTGTCGAGGTTGGTTTCTTTTTCGACGGGCTCAAGCCGCTGAACCCGTCCAGTGTGGCCGATGGCGATGGCCACCGCGATCCGCTGTCGACTGCGGCGCTGCTGGCGGCCCCCGGAGCACTCGACCTTCTGTCGGAATATGCCCGGCTGAAGTCGCCCGGCCAGCGGCGCAAGGTCGTCGAACTGGTGCGCATCCTGGCCTCGGAAGACAGTGAGCCCCCGCTCCCGGAGCTGGCTGCGCCGCCCTCCGCGGTAACGCCAGGCTGAAACGGGAAGGACAGATCGGTCTGCCGCCTGCGACGCCTGGGAAGCACGGTCCTAACCGGCTGCCCTGTGGTCCGGCCGCGTGATCCGGTAGCGGACTGCCGGTCGCGCGCCCCAGGCGACAGGTGTGGTAAAGCGCTCCTGCAGCTGGCCCTGGCAGGCGACCAGTATCGCCTGCGAGGCCGCATTGTCGGCATGAGCCGTGAGTTCGACGCTGCCGAGGCCCAGTGCCCAGGCATGATCCAGCATCAGTTCCAGGGCGCGGCGGGCATAGCCCCTGCCCTGGATCCGCGGGATGATCGAAAAGCCGATGTGCCCCAGCACATGTGGCGGCAATGCATCCGTACCAGGCTGCCAGCGGATTCCGATTCCGCCGACCAGCACCTCGTCAGCCAGGACCCAGCGACGGAACGACGGAAGGCGCGGAATGACCGATCCGTCCGGCTGCGGCACCGGCGGGCCGAGTGCCTGCGGGTCGTCAATCCCGGCGAGGAATGCAGCCGGGTCCGCAGCAATCTGCGCCAGCTCTTCGCGAGCCCCGTCTTCGGGAAACACGGTGTTGGGCGACCAGCCCTGTTCGAGTTCGGCGACATAGTCGGCCAGGCGGTCGGGCGTGGGCTTGGCGAGGGTGACAGGCATGGCAAGGCTCGTGGATCGGGGCACGCTTGCACTGTTGTAGTCGCCTTTGGGGCGGGAGGGATAGAGTTGCGGATGGTCCGTCCGGTGCATCCCGCCATTGACCCCGCTGTTGGGAGCGGGCTCTAGACCGCGCGGCCTGTCACCGGCCATCTGCCTCCAGCGAGCCCTCCTGCCGCCATGTCCCAGCCCGACCAGTCGCCTCCGCCGCCAGACGTGCCCGCAAAGCCGGCATCTGCGCTGCCGCATCCCCGCGCAGGCGGACCGCTGCGCTCGTTCGGTCGGCTGAAGGCGCGGCCGCTCACCGCCCGCCAGCAGGGGCTGGTGGACCAGCTGCTGCCGGGTATCGCCCTGCCGGAACACCCGGATGGGCCTGTGGACCCGCTCGGCCTGATGCCGGGTGCCGCATCCGTCGTCTATGAGATCGGCTTTGGCGGCGGCGAGCATCTGACCGGCCAGGCCGCGCAGGCGCCCGGCAGTCTGTTCATCGGCGCCGAACCGTTCCTGGATGGCGTAGCCAAGGCCCTGGCGCAGATCGATGATGCGGGCCTTGCCAATGTGCGTCTGGTGCATGGCGACGGACGCCCGCTGCTGGAGGCCCTCTTGCCTGCCAGCCTCGACCGGCTGGTGATCCTGTTCCCCGATCCGTGGCAGAAGGCACGCCACAACAAGCGGCGCCTGATCCAGCCAGCCTTTCTCGATGCCGCCGCCCGCGCCCTCAAGCCCGGCGCCGAGCTGCGCTTTGCCACCGACTGGCTGGACTATGCGCAGTGGACCGAGGCGATGCTGGTGGCCCACCCCGCCTTCGAGGACCTGGGTCCGCCCGACCGGCTGGCGGCGCCGGACGACCATATCCCCACCCGCTACCAGCAGAAGGGGCTGGGCGACTGCACGCCCCGCTTCATCCGCTTTGCCCGGCGCCGCGATCACGGCTAGGTGCAGGCGATCACAGCCAGGGAGCCGCACATGATCGTCACCACCACCGACTTCGTCGAAGGCCGCACCGTCGCCCGCTATCTGGGGGTGGTGGCCGGCGAGGCCGTGATCGGCGCCAATATCTTCCGCGACCTGTTTGCCGGCATCCGCGACGTGATCGGTGGCCGCTCCGGCTCCTATGAGGCCACCCTGCGCCAGGCCCGCGTGACCGCCATCGACGAGCTGATGGAAGAGGCCCGCAGGCTGGGTGCCGATGCGGTGGTGGGCGTCAGCATCGACTTCGAGGGCGGGCTGCATCAGGGCTCCATGATGATGGTGGCTGCGGCCGGCACCGCCGTGAAGCTGTCGTAATGCGGGTGCGGCCCTTCATCATTGCCATCACCGGCGGATCCGGATCGGGCAAGACCACCACGGCCATGCAGCTGGTGCAGCTGCTGGCACCGCTGGGGGCCGACCTGTTGTCGGAGGACAATTACTACAAGGACAGCCGGAACCTGCCGGGCTTCGATCCCGCAACTTACGACTTCGACCGGCTGGAAGCGCGCGACCACGACCTGCTGGCGCAGCATCTGTCCGAGCTGCGGGCTGGCCGGGCGGTGGATGTGCCGGACTATAGCTTCGTGATCCACGGCCGGGTCGGATCCAGCCACCGGCTGGTCCCGCGGGATGTGGTGGTGCTGGAGGGCATCCACTGCCTGTGCGACCCGCAGCTGCTGCCGCTCTATGACCTGTCGGCCTTTGTCGACACACCGGATGACATCCGCCTGCTGCGGCGGCTTCTGCGCGACATCCACGAGCGCGGGCGCACGCCGGAGACGGTGGCCGCCCAGTATCTCGCCACGGTGCGCCCGGCCTATGAGCGCTGGATCGGGCCCTCGCGGCTCAATGCCGAGCTGGTGGTATCGGGCGGCGACGGGATTTCAGGGCCCGACAGCCCCACCGCGTTCGGGGCCGCCGCCCAGCTCTCGGCCGCGGTGCGCCGGGCGATGGAGGGCTGGACCGGGCGCGAGGCGTGACCGCCCGCCATCGCCGGGCCCGACCTCCAGTCTGGCTCAGAAGGCTTCGCCCAGGGGCAGGTTTTCGAGCCGGATCAGCCGCGACGTGAGCACCGCCGCCTGGCGGTGCTTCACCGCCTCGCGGTAGGCTGGATAGCGCACCATCTCCACGAACGCATCCGGCGACGGATAGCGGGCGATGAAGCAGGCATCCCACCTTTCGTCTTCAGGTCCGATCACCGTCAGCTCGAACCGCCCGCGCCAGATGATCTGGCCACCCACGCGCTGGAAGATCGGCTGGCTCTCGCGGCCATAGGCGGCATAGGCCTCTGCACCGGTGGCGGCGCGTCCGTCGGGATAGGCGGCCTGATCGCGGAACCGCACCAGATTCAGCATGTTCACCGGCCCCTGCCGGGGATGTTCGCGGAACCTGGCAAAGCTGGCCTTGGTGGGATCGATAAAGCCTTCATCCATAGCGGCGCTCCTCCTGCGGCGCGCTCCGCTTGTGGCGGACCCGAAGCTGCACCCTGACGGCCCGGTCCCGGCCCCTGCCCTGTCTTCGCAAAGCGTGACAGGCCCTGCAAGCCTGCCGTTGTTGGACCGCTGGCGGACAGATGCGGCGACGGCCGATCCCATGGCCCGCCGAGGCGCTGCTCAGGTCCGTCTGCGGCGCCTGGGTGCGCCTGCGGGCGCATCGGCGGGGCGGTGCTGGCGGGGGAGGGCAAGGGGCAGTTCCTCGATCCGGATCCGCACCTGCGCGAACAGGTCGAGCTTGCCCGACGGCGCTGCCGTGATCCCCTCATCGGCCAGCATGGCGCGTTGCGGGATGCCATGGTGGCTGGTGCGGGCGGGAGAGACGATGCCGGTAGCCGGGACCAACCGGTGCCAGGGCACGGCCAGCTGTTCCTCGGCCGTCAGCTGCGACAGGATATAGGCCGCGTGGCGCGGCGGCACGTCGAGCCAGTCGGCGAGATCGGTGAGGCACAGCACCCGCCCGGGCGGCACGGCGGCGGTCACCTCCAGAACGTGGGCCTTGATGCGGGCAAAGAACAGGCTTCCAGCCATCCCGGGTCAGGCTGCTGCGGGGGCGCCGAAGAAGAAGCCCTGCAGGCCCTGCACACCGATTGCCTTCAGCGCCTCGGCTTCGGCATGGGTCTCCACCCGCTCGGCCACGGTCTCGAGGCCCAGATCCCGCGACAGGCTCTCGATGGCCCGCACGAACGCCTGACTGTCGGCGCGCACATCGATGTCCTGCACATAGAGACCATCGATCTTCACCTCGTCCAGCGGCAGCTTCATCAGCGAGCGGAACGACGTATAGCCCTCGCCGAAATCATCCAGCGCAATCCGGATCCCCGGCGTTCGGGCATCCTCGGCAAAGCGGGCCGCCACATCGAGATCGTGGATCGCAATCGTCTCGGTGATCTCCACCGTCAGACCCTGCACGGTGCCATGGGCGGCGCGCAGCAGGGCAATGTAGTCCTCGCGCGCACCCTGCTCGGCCAGGGTCGCTGCCGACACATTCACCGCCAGCGCCTGATCGGGACGCGCTGCGAGCGAAGCGAGGGCCAGTCGCAGCGCGGACAGATCGAGGTGGCCGATCAGGCCGGCCCGCTCGGCTGCGGGGATGAACTCGCTGGGGCTGGCCACCGAACCATCGGGGCGCACCATCCGCGCCAGGCATTCCCAGCGCACGATCGTACCGGGATCATTGGCCGCCACGATCGGCTGGCGGTACAGCCGCATGCGCCCGTCGGCCAGTGCATCGGCCAGCGCAAGCGCCTGGGCATCACTTCGCAACACGTCGAACGCAGCCGGTTCCAGACGCCGCAGTGCGATCAGGCCGCGATTGCGATCGGCCCGGATCTCGATGCGCCCGCCGATCCGCGCCTGCATCCGCTCGCCGGACGCCAGCGCGAGCGTAGCGGCACCGTCTGTCAGACGGTCGAGGCCCGCCAGGGTTGATGGCGGTGAAAACGGTGTGGATTCAAAAAGCCGAACCTTGGCTGTTTCATCCCAGATCAGGCCGCCGCCCGGCGTGAGCGCACAGCCGGTGGTTTCCGTGAGATCCAGGATTGCACCGGCCAGTGCGCCGTCATGGACGCCGTGGCCCCGTGCCGTATCGGGCACGGGCCAGCCCGTGGCGGGCGGCGAGGACAGGGTTGCGACAGGTGGCATAAGCGAATCGTGACTAGTCTGCGCTTGGTTAAGGTCGCGGTGAAGAAGAAAGTTAACAAATCCTGAATTCCCGGCACGCGGCTTGCGCGCAGCCGGCCCATGAACCCGGTTTCGGCCCCTTCCGCCCAGCTGACTGTCCCACGCCGGGACAGGGTTGCGGCTGCCTTGGCGATCCAGCCGGTGGACATGAATCCCAACAGGCCGCGCCACGAGGCGGGCACGGGCGCAGACGGTCCTCACACGCGCCGCACAGACGGTGCCCGCGCCAGTGCCGCCGGCAATGCCGGTGCCGCCGGTGCCCTTGCGGCAGGACCCGGCTTTGCAGTGGCCGTTCTGGTGGAAGCAGGACTGACAGGCGCCGATCCCTGGCTGGCCGGACGCAGGCTCAGGGCCTATGGCGGCGGCGCGGCCCCCGGCGGAGCGGCCACCGGCAGACCAGGCGCCGTGCGGTTTGTGGCCTGAGCCTGCGCCACGGCGGCCGCCAGCGCGGTCTCCAGAACCGCGACCTGGGCCTCAAGCCGCTCGACCCGCTGCGCCAGTTCTGCCAGCGGATCGGCCTGCGCAGGGGTGCGGGTCGACACGCCACTGCGGCTCGCCACCTCGCCGGTGTCCTCCCCGAGCAGTGCGGCCAGCAGCAGCACATCGCGCGGGGTCACCTCGCGCTGGTCCTTCCATACCGCACGCAGCCCGTGCTCATCGAGGCCCAGCACGCGCGCCGCATCGGCGCGGGTGAGGCCACGCGCTGCCAGTCGCGCGTCGAACCAGCGGGCATCGAAGAACAGCGCCATCGCAGGGGCCGCTAGTAGTCGTCGTCAGGATCGTGACCGCCCTGCCCGCCACCACCGCCACTGCTCTGGGCGGCCATATGCACCAGCACGCCGCCGATGATGTCCAGCGCACTCAGCACCATCAGCAGGAACCAGGTCGTGGTGGCGAAGGGGTCTGCCATCAGGAACAGCCCGAAGCAGGCGAGGAACAGGAACACCGCCGCCGTATGGTGCAGGATCGCATAGCGGCTGGCCCCGGTGCCGCGCACCAGTTCGACGAACAGCAGGATCACCGCCAGCAGCACGATCAGGTCGCCAGCCGACAGCCACCAGACCGCATCAGATGGCAAGGACACCTGGATGGAGCCGCCCTCCATCTCCCGCACGAAGACATCTGCCCCGCGCGAGCCGGCGCCAATGGAGGCCGCGATCACATAGATCAGCACCGGCACCGTCAGCAGCGGCACGATCTCGAAAACCCGCCTGAAGCCCATGGCCCCGCCCGTCCCCTCTGCCTGCGCTGGCCGCAGGCGCCCGCTCCGGTTCGCTCGCCCCGATTCGCAGGTCCGATCAAAATGCCCGCTTTGTCGCTCCGGCGCAAAGACCCCGGTTCGAGGCGGCCCGCATCAGCACACTGGGTGACATCAGCACAAAGGGCGACCCATCGGGGTCGCCCTCGTGACATCAACCGGTCCGGAGGAACCGGCTGCCTGCGACAGCTGCCACTAGTGCGTTCGTCGCAGGGCCTCCAGCTCTTCCTTGAGCTTGAGCTTCTGTCGTTTCAGGGCCGCGATCTGCGAGCTGTCTGTGGAGGGGCTGCGCTGTGCGGCCTGGATCTGATCATCCAGCCGTGCATGCCTTTGGGACAGTTCGCGGATATGTGCCTCGATCGCCATGGAGTACCTCCTTGGTCTGGCGGACAGGGACTGCATGGCAACACGGAACTGTCATACTGTCACGCGCAAAATGCGCTGCTGTTCGCGCCTCAGGCGAAATTGATCGACGGGTGATCGGGCGGGCTGGTGCCCGGCTGATGGCATGCCGCCCTTTCTAGTAGCGGCGCCCAGTCTGCACACCCATCAGATTGAAGACGTGCACCAGCAGCACCACGGTCGCCACCGCACCGCCCAGCATGATCCAGGTCCAGGGGATCAGGCGGACCTTGCCAAAAGTGGTGGGGCGGGCGCTGCGCCAGGCCGCCAGCGCGGTCAGTGCGCCACTGGCAGCGGTGAGGGCCAGAGTTTGCGGCATATCCATGCGCCAGGGCCTTAGTCAGTCCCGCCCGACCGCACAATTCCTAACGCTCCATTAACCATTTCAGCGGCGCAGTGCGCTCTTGAGGCTCGGAGCAGAACGCCCGAAGCGCCGGACCGACGGAGAGAACACCGTGATCGCCGCCCTGATCCACGCAGCCCTGTTCGTGATCTATGCCGCCGTCGGCACCGGAATCGGTGCGGCCGCCTATTTCCAGTACGACTATACGGCGGCCGTTTCGGTGTGTCTGGGCGGCGTGTTCGTCCTGGGCTGTGCCATGCTGCATCAAGCCCTCACCCCGCGCCGCACGCGGCTGTCGGCGGGCGAGCGCGACCGGATCGACAACGAGATCCAGACCCTGAAGGACATGACCCGGATGGTCCGTGAGGACACCGAGGAGATGCGGGATACCCTGATCCACCAGGCACGCGAGCGCGACGAGCGCATGACCCGCGAACTCAAGGAGCTGGCCGTGATGATCGCCCGCTTTGCCGAGAGCGCGAACCGGCGCTCGGCGGCGCAGGTGGTGGCCATGCCCGGCACGGCCGCTCCGGCCCGCCCCCGCTCGGATGCCGCCCTGCTGGCAGCCGTCCGCGAGGCGATCGAGGACAACCGGGTCGAGATGCATGTCCAGCCGGTGGTGACCCTGCCGCAGCGCCGGATCGCCTATTACGAGGGCTATACCCGCCTGCGCGACACATCCGGCGCGGTGATCCTGCCGGGCGAGTTCATGCGGGTGGCCGAGGCCTCGGGGGTGGTGGCCGAGATCGACAATCTGCTGCTGCTGCGCTGCGTGCAGACCGCGCGGCGCCTGATCAAGGCCGACCGGCGCACCAGTCTGTTCTGCAACATCTCGCCCACCAGCCTGGCGGACGAGAGCTTCTTCCCCGAGTTCATCGCCTTCCTGCGCGACAACCGGGATCTGGCCGGCTCGATCATCTTCGAGCTGTCGCGCGATGCATTCGAGCGGCTGCCGCTGGCGGCCGAACGCAACATGGGGCGGCTGTTCGACATGGGTTTCCGGTTTTCGCTGGACCGCTGCGACGGTGTGGATCTTGATCTGCGGCGGCTCGAGCGGGCGGGGATCCGCTATGTGAAGGTGGCGGGCGACCGGCTGGTGCAGCAGGTGCTGCGCGATGGCTCGCGCCCGGTGACGGGCCTGGCCCGCGAGTTCGAGGCCCGTGACGTGGTGCCGGTGTTCGCGCGCTATGGCGTCGATCTGGTGGCGGACAGGGTCGAGACCGAGAAGACCGTGCTGGACCTTCTCGACCTCGATGTGGCCTATGCGCAGGGCAACCTGTTCGGTACTCCCAAGCCGATGCGCGATCCGGGGCTGGCAGCGGCTGACGTGATGGACAACGTCCGCCCCATGCGCCGGTCGGCCTGACCGGTCCGGTCCTGAAGGAGCCAAGCATCGTGATCCACCGTCGCAGCCTGATCGGCGCCATCGCCACCGCTCCGGTGCTGGGCATTGCTGGCTGCCGCGGTGACGCGGCCCATGTGATGATGGGCATGCAGGTGCCCCGGGTGCGCGGCACCACCACTGACGGGCTCGGCGTCGACTTTGCCGGGCTGGGCAAGGCAGCGCTGGTGCGGTTCTGGGGCCTGTGGTGCGGGCCCTGTACGCGCGACGAGCCGTTCTGGCAGGAAACGGTGGAGGAACTGCGGCGGCGGGCCGACCTCACGGTTCTGAGCGTTCACGTCGGCAAGGCGCCGGACGATGGCCCCAGCCTGCCGGAATGGGCCGCCCGCCAGCGGCCGGAGGTGCGGGTTCCGGTGGTGGATGACGCCACCATGGCCATCATGAACGCCTTCCAGGTGCCGGGTACACCAACCCACATCCTGATCGATGCGAGCGGCAGGATCGTCGAGCATTCCTGGGCATTCAAGTCATCGCGCGCCGTGCGCAGCTTCACCCGCAAGGTGGACTACATCCTCGACCGCGCGGCGACGGCGGCTGCACAGTAGGCCCCGCCACAGGAGCCAGACGGCGTCCGGCAACCGGATGCCGATCAGGCGGCGAGGATCGCTTCAAGCCGGGCGACGGCGCGGGTAGCGGCGGTGCGATGGGCGTCGTCCTTCGCGTCGCGCAGGTCTTCGCGGGCATCGCTGAGCTGCTGCGACAGGGCCGTGCGGTCGATGGCGCCGAGGTCGACGGCGTCTTCGGCCAGCAGCGTGACGCCTTGCGGGCTCACATCGGCAAAGCCGCCGCCCACATACATCCGGGTCTCGGCCGCACCGTTGAGGATGCGGATCACCCCGGCATTGACCACGCTCATCACCGGCGCATGGGCGGCGAGCGCCCCGAACTGGCCGCTGGCGCCAGGCACGATCACCTGATCCACATCACCGGAAAACAGCTCGCGCTCGGGCGAGACGAGGGAAAAGTGCAGCTTGCTCATAACGCGCTCCCCTAGCGCCACCCGCGCCCGCGGGCAACAGAGGGGGGCAGTGGGGCGGCTTGCACCCCGCTCCTCAGCAGACCCACTGAAAAAACCATTCAATCTGTCGCATAAACCGTGTAGTGCGCGCGCCGCATCGCGGGGCGGGAGTTCCAGCCAGACTGCATGGCCCGCCGCCTGCGAAACGGGAGACATCCCCATGTCCGAAGGCATCAATGCCAACCGCAAGGCAGAGCTTCTGTCGAGCGTCGTCGAGCACGTCGACATCACCTCCTATGACGCCCGTCCCATCATCGACAGCATGAAGAAGATGAGCTTCTCGAGCCGTGACACCGGCCGGGCCGCCGAGATCTTCAACACCATGCTGGGCGACAAGAACTGCTCGGTGTGGCTGACGCTGGCCGGGTCGACCAGCGCGGGCGGCTGCATGCATGTCTACCGCGACATGGTGAAGTACGGGATGGTGGACGCCATCGTCGCCACCGGCGCCTCGATCATCGACATGGATTTCTTCGAGGCCCTGGGCTTCAAGCACTATCAGGCGCTGGAAATCCCCGACGACGAGACCCTGCGCAGCCTCTACATCGACCGGATCTACGACACCTATATCGATGAGGAAGAGCTGCAGAGCACGGACCACACCATCCGTGAGATCGCCGACAGCTTCGCGCCCAAGGCCTATTCCTCGCGCGCCTTCATCGCCGAGATGGGCCGCTGGCTGGCCGCCGGCAACGCCAAGAAGGAAGGCAGCCTGATCCAGACCTGCTACGAGCACAATGTGCCGATCTTCTGCCCGGCCTTCACCGACAGCTCGGCGGGCTTCGGCCTCGTGAAGCACCAGGTCGAGAACATGAAGGCGGGCAAGCCGTATCTGACCATCGATTCGGTGGCGGACTTCCGCGAACTGACCGACATCAAGATCGCGGCCGGCACCACCGGCCTGTTCATGGTGGGCGGCGGCGTGCCGAAGAACTTCGCCCAGGACACCGTGGTGTGCGCCGAGATCCTGGGGATCGAGGCCGAGATGCATGCCTATGCGGTGCAGATCACGGTTGCCGATGTGCGCGACGGGGCCTGCTCGTCCTCGACGCTCAAGGAAGCCTGCTCGTGGGGCAAGGTGTCGGTGGCGCTGGAGCAGATGGTGTTTGCGGAGGCCTCCACCGTGGTGCCGCTGATCGCATCGGACGCCTATCACCGCGGCGCCTGGCGCGACCGCACCCGTCCGGGCTGGGCCAAGCTGTTCGCCTGACCGGGTCAGCCCGGGCTGAACCGGCCCGGTCAAGCCAAACACTGGAAGGCCCCTCCCCACCGGGTGGGGCCTTCTGCTATGGAGGCGGTGTGATGCTGGTACTGTCGATCGATACCGCCCTGAAGGGCTGCGCCGCGGCGCTGTGGCGCGACGGCGAGACCGTGGCCCGGTTGGTCGAGCCGATGGACAGGGGCCAGGCTGAGCGGCTGGCGCCACTGGTGGCCGGGGTGCTGGCGGATGCGGGTATCGCCCCGGCACAGCTCGACCGGATCGCCGTCACCACCGGGCCCGGCGCCTTCACCGGCCTCCGGGTCGGCCTCGCCTTTGCCCGCAGCTTTGGCCTGGCACTGGACCGGCCTGTGCTGGGCTTCTCCACGCTGGAGGTACTGGCCGCAGGCGCGGCAGCCGAGCGTGTGGTGGCCGTGGTGGCGATGGCGGGCAGCCTGTTCGCGGCGGCCTATGAGGGGCGTCGCTGCGTGCTGGCGCCCGCGCGGATAGCCGATCCGGAGGCGCTGGTGGCACGGCTGGGGCCGGGCTGGAGCGTGACCGGGCCAGGCGCGGCAGGGCTTGCCGCGCTGGCCAGCGACTGGACCTTGATCCCGCAGGACCTGCCCGAGCCGCTGGTGCTGGCGGGCCTCGCCGCCTTTGCCGAGCCGGACGCGCACCCGGCGAAGCCGCTCTATCTGCGCGGCGCCGATGCCAAGCTGCCGGGCGGGATCATTCCGCCGGATCCGGATGCCGGTGCTGCCTCGGTCGCAGAGTTGCTGGCATGAACGTCACGGTGCGCCCCGCCAGCCCCGCCGACGCGGGCCTCCTGTCCAAGCTGCACGGCCTCAGCTGGCCGCGCCCGTGGAGCACGGCGGCCTTCACCGCCATCATCCGCGATCCGGGCCAGCTGGCCCTGATTGCCGACCCCTCGGGCTTTGCGGTGTTCCAGCGGGCGGCGGATCAGGCCGAGCTTACCATGCTGGCGGTGGCGCCGGAGGCGCGCCGCAGCGGCCTGGCCCGCACCCTCCTGAGCGCCGGCGCCGACCAGCTGTTCGCGCAGGGCGTGACGGCATTGTTCCTGGAAGTGGGCGCCAGCAATGCCGGCGCCCGCGCCCTTTATGCCAGCCTCGGCTTTACCGAAGTGGGCCTGCGGCGCGGCTACTACCCCACCGTTGCGGGTGGACGGGAGGATGCGGTGGTGATGCGGCTGGAATCGGGAGGCTGCCGCGCTGGTCCGGCGGTGCAGGCACACTGACAACCCGGCGCGTGGCCCGGCGGCTTTCTCCGGGCCCGAAGGATCGGCCAGGCTGTCCCGGTCTCAGGCCAACAGATAGGCCGCGCGCAGGCGCTGGGCCACCGGGCCGGGGACGCCGCTGCCCACCGGCTGGCCGTCGATCGCGATCACCGGCGTGACATAGGTGGTGGCGGAGGTGATGAAGGCCTCGCGCGCCGCCAGCGCCTCGGCCAGGGTGAAAGGCGCCTCCACCACTTTCATCTGCAGCCCGGCCGCAATCCGGGCCACCGTGGCGCGGGTGATGCCGCCCAGAATATCGTTGCCCAGCGGCCGGGTGCGCAGCACCCCGTCGGCATCCACGATCCAGGCGTTCTGCGCCGTGCCCTCGGTCACCCGCCCCTGCCCGTCCAGCAGCCAGGCATCATCGAAGCCCGCCTCCAGCGCGGCCTGCTTGGCGAGCACATTGGCCAGAAGACCGGTGGTCTTGATGTCGACCCGGCCCCAGCGGATGTCGGCCATGGTACGCACCTTGATGCCCGCCGCCGCGCGCCGGTCGCCTGCGCCAGGATCCTTGCGGCGCACGGTGAGGATCAGGGTCGGGCCGGAGCCTTCCTTGGGGAAGGGATGGTCGCGTGGGGCGGTTCCCCGGGTGATCTGCAGATAGACCAGCCCGTCGCGCACCCGGTTGCGCCGCACCAGTTCGCGCACGATTACATCCAGCGCCTGCGGGCTCACCGGCCAGCCGATCGACAGCTCGCGCAGCGAGCGGCCCAGCCGCTCCAGATGCCCAGCATGGTCCAGCAGCCGTCCGCCGCGCAGGGCCCAGACCTCATAGACCGCATCGGCAAACTGCAGGCCGCGGTCCTCCACCGGCACACCGGCCTCGCCCAGCGGTAGATACTGGCCATCCACATAGGCAATCCGCGACATCGACCCTCACCTCCCCGTCAGGCCGCAGCGGCCTGGGGCATCAGCAGCGCCAGGATCCGGCCCAGCGTCTCGCGCAGCTGGCGCCGGTCCACAACCGTGTCCACCATCCCGTGCTCGCGCAGATATTCCGAGCGCTGGAAGCCTTCCGGCAGGGTCTGGCGGATGGTCTGCTCGATCACGCGCGGACCGGCAAAGCCGATCAGGGCACCGGGCTCGGCAATGTGCACATCGCCCAGCATGGCATAGCTGGCGGTGACCCCGCCCGTGGTGGGGTCGGTCAGCACCACCAGATAGGGCAGCCCCGCCTGCTTGAGCGCATCCACCGCCAGCGTGGTGCGGGGCATCTGCATCAGCGAGAGGATCCCCTCCTGCATCCGCGCCCCGCCAGCCGCCGTGCAGCAGATCAGGCCGGCGCCCCGCGCCACCGCCTCCTCGGCGGCCTTCACGAACGCCTCGCCCGCCGCCATGCCGAGCGAGCCACCCATGAAGGCGAAGTCCTGCACGATCACCACGGCCTTCTGACCGAGGATGCGCCCGGCGCCGATGCTCATGCAGTCCTCGGTGCCGTTCTTGTGCCGGGCGTCCTTGAGGCGGGCGATGTAGGGCTTGTCGTCCTTGAATTTCAGCGGGTCCTGGGCGACCTGCGGCTGGGGGATGTCCTCCCAGGTCTCGCCGTCGAACAGATATTTCAGGCGCAAGGATGCGCCGATCCGCATGTGCTTGCCCGACGGCGTCACCCATTGCGCGGCTTCCAGGTCTGCCTTGAACAGCATCGCGCCGGTGTCGGGGTCCTTGACCCACAGATTGTCCGGGGTGTCGCGCTTCTGGAAGATGCGGTTGATGCCGGGTCGGATGCGGTCAAGCCAGCTGTTCATGGGGTGGGTCCCTTGTCAGTGTGCCGAGCCTGTCAGTGTGCCGGGCCTTGGCGGGCAATGCGGATGGCGGCGGACAGCTCGGCTGCAAAGGTGCCGGCCGCCGCAGCGGGATCATGTCCCTTATCATGGGCCGCTGCGATCTGATCCACAATCGCCGAACCCACCACGACGCCATCGGCGATCCGGGCGGTGCGGGCGGCAGCCTCGGGCGTGCGGATGCCGAAGCCCACTGCCACCGGCAGGCTGGAGGCCGCGCGCACCGACGCCACCATCTGCTCGATCCCGGCGGTCTCGATCGCCTTGTCGCCGGTGATCCCCGCCACCGACACGAAATACACAAAGCCGCGCACGCCCTTCACCACTGCTGGCAGACGGCCAGCGTCGGTGGTGGGGGTGGCGAGCCGGATCAGGGCGAGGTCCGCCGCATCCATCGCGCCTGCGAGGTCTGCGGCTTCTTCAGGCGGCACATCGACGATGATCGCCCCGTCCACGCCAGCTTCGGCCGCGCGCTGCGCGAAGGCCTGATAGCCCATGGATTCCACGGGATTGAGATAGCCCATCACGATCAGCGCCGTCTCCGGATGGCGCGCCCGGAACGCGGCAGCGGTCTCCAGCGTGGACGCAAGCGTGGTGCCCGCCTTGAGGGCCCTGAGGCCGGCAGCCTGGATCGCCGGCCCATCGGCCATCGGATCGGTGAAGGGAAAGCCCAGCTCGATCACATCGGTTCCCGCCGCCACCAGCGCATCGAGGACGGCGCCCGTGGTGGCCGCATCGGGGTCCCCCGACATCACATAGGCCACAAAGGCAGCGCGGCCCTCGGCGGCGGCATTGGCAAAGGCGGAAGACAGGCGTGAGACAGGCATGGGTCGTGATACTCGAGGGTCCCCCTCCCCCGAACCCGGGGCAGGAGCCGGCAACAGCCGTGGTCAGATCTTGGTGCCAAGCGCTTCGGCGATGGTGAAGATGTCCTTGTCGCCACGGCCACACAGGTTCATCACCACCAGCCCGCCCTTGCCGACATCGCGGGCGATCTCGCCAACCCGCGCCAGGGCGTGGGACGGTTCGAGCGCTGG
>JAIXTH010000069.1 GCA_027484265.1 Alphaproteobacteria bacterium | reverse complement strand
GGCAGGTTGGCGCCGCCGCTGTCCACCAGATACAGGCACGGCAGCTGGTTCTCGCGGGCGATCTCCTGCGCCCGCACGTGCTTCTTGACGGTGACGGGGTGATAGGTCCCGCCCTTCACGGTGGCATCGTTGCACACCACCAGGCAGATCCGCCCGGCCACCTGGCCGACACCGGTGATCAGGCCCGCCCCATGCACGTCGCCACCATACAGATCGTGGGCTGCCAGGGGCGAAAGCTCGAGGAACGGTGTGCCGGGATCCAGCAGCCGCTCGACCCGGTCGCGGGGCAAAAGCTTGCCACGGGCGGTATGGCGGGCGCGCGCCTCGGCTGGGCCGCCCAGTGCCGCCTCCCGGGTGCGGGACCGCAGGGTCTCGACCAGCGCTGCCATGGCCGCGCGATTGGCATCCGCTGCCGCCCCGCTGGTGGGAGCCTTGCCCGACAGCACACTCATGCATTCTCCTCCCCGACACCAGGCGTTGCTGGCGCTAGCCCTTGGGCGCTGATCCGATGCCTAGGAAACCATGTCCGCTTCGGTGTCCTTGGCCCCGGTGATCTTCACCATCCAGGCCCCGAGATAATAGAGGATCACCAGCGGTATCGCGAGGGCCAGCTGGCTGACCGGGTCTGGCGGGGTGACAATCGCGGCCACGATGAACACGCCGAGGATCGCATAGCGGGCATTCTCGAACCAGAATTCCGACGAGACCAGCCCCGCCCGGCCCAGCAGCAGCTGCACCACAGGCAGCTGGAAGCAGAAGCCGAAACCCAGCACCAGCGATGTGATCATGCCCACATATTCGCTGACCTTGCCCTGGTAATAGACCCCCACATTGCCCGCAGCCGCATCCAGCTCCTGGTTCAGCGAGAACTGCATCACCATCGGCATGACCACGAAATAGGCCATCGCCGCGCCCATCAGGAACAGGACCGGCGCCAGCAGCAGGAACGGCAGGAACGCCTTCTTCTCATGGCTGTACAGACCCGGCGCCACGAAGCGGTAGACCTGGGTGGCCACCATGGGGAACGACAGCATCAGGCCGCCGAAGAACGACACCTTCAGCTGGGTGATCAGGGTCTCGAGCGGGGCGGTGTACTGCAGCCGCATATCACCCTGCAGGGCCTCGACCCCCTTCACGGCAATCACGGCGTGCTCATAGGGCAGCAGCAGGGCCGCCAGAATGATCTTCCAGATCGCAAAACACAGGATCGAGCACACGATCAGCGCGATCACCGACCACAAAAGCCGGTCGCGCAGCTCCATCAAGTGATCCAGCAGAGGCGCGCGGGTGGCCTCGATCGCCGCCTCTTCGGCGTCGACATGGGCCTTGTTGACTTCAGGGTCGGCTTTGGGATCGACGTTGGCGGGAAGCTCGCTCATCCGGCAGCTCCGGCCAGAGGCGGTGTCTTGCGGGCGCGCGGCTTGCGCGGCACCACGTCTGTGGCCGCTTCCACCAGCTTGCGGCGGCCCGGATCCACCGTTTCAACGACCGGCGCGGCAGGCTTGCGGGCCTTGGTCTTCTTGGGCGGTGCCTCGGCAGGCGGGTCGATCAGCACGCCGGGGTCGGTGGCGGGCGTGGCCGCCATCACGGGCGCCTGCGCTGCGGCGGCCTCGGTCAGGGGCTGGCCGGAGGTGAGGTCGATCCGGCCGGTCGGGTCGATACCGGGGGCGAGGGGCTTTTGCAGCTCGTCCTCGATCTCCTGCAGCGGGCGCATCGCCTTCAGCGCCTCGACTTCCTTGCGCAGCTCGTCGAGCTCGGCCTGGCGGGCCAGATCGTCGAAATTGGACCGGAAGTCATCGGCCATGCCGCGCAGCTTCTTCACCCACTGCCCGGCACGCCGCATCAGCAGCGGCAGGTCCTTGGGACCCACCACCAGAATGGCGATCACCACAATGATCGCAAGCTCCGGGAAACCGATCGAATCGAACATGCCCGCACCTGCCGGGCGGACGCCTCCATCCGCGCGGCTTCAAAGTGAAACCTCAGCAGCCCTCAGGCTTCGGTCTTGGTCTTGGTGGCAGTGGCCTCGATGGTGCGACCGTCGTCGACGGCAGTGGCCGGCGCCGGAGCCTTGCCGTCTTCATCGGCCAGACCCTTGCGGAAGCCCTTGATGCCCTCGGCGGCGTCCTTCATCAGACCCGACAGCTTGCCGCGTCCGCCAAACAGCAGAAGCGCGACAGCCGCAACGATCAACCAGTGTACAAGGCTCATGCTGCCCATGGGTGTCTCCGTAGCCGGCTTGCCGGTGACCGGCGCGGCTGAGTGCAGATGGTTATGCCAGCCTCTTAAGGCAACCGTGTGGCCTCGAACAGTCATCGCTGCATGACAATCGCGGGACTGACATCGTGAGCAACAGTACGCCCGCACAGCGCAAACCGTTTCACAGGCGGCGGCGGCGACAGTAGGGGAGCGCCCATGACCGCTGCTGCCGTACCCGCCGCCTTGCCTTTCGACGACATCCGCCGCCTCGTCGCCACCCTGCCACCCGCCGATGCCGAAGCCGAGGGCCGGGTGCGGGCGCGCGAGGGCCAGCTGGTAAAACCGCCCGGTGCCCTGGGGCGGCTGGAAGAGATCGCGGCCTGGCTGGCGGCCTGGACCGGACGGGCTCCGGCGCAGATCACCCGCCCCCTGCTGGCGGTGTTCGCCTCCGACCATGGCATCGCCGCGCGCGGCACCTCGGCCTATCCCCCTGCCCTCACCCGCAGCGTGATCGACGTGATGGCCGCCGGCGGCGCGGCAGCCTCGGTGCTGGCACAGGAGGCCGGAGCCGGTCTCAAGATCTATGACCTGGCAGTCGGGATGCCGACGCCCGACATCTGCGAGGCCGATGCGCTGGACGAGCGCGGCTGTGTGGCCACCATGGCCTATGGCATGGAAGTGCTGGCGGAAGGCACCGACCTCTTGGTGCTGGGCGAAGTCGGGATTGGCAACACCGCTGTCGCCGCGGCCCTGGCCTGCGCCCTGTTTGGCGGCGATGCAGCGGACTGGACCGGGCCTGGCACCGGTGTGACCGGCGCTGCCTTCGATGCCAAGGTTGCGGCGGTGCGCCAGGCCGTGACCCGGATCGGGGGCGAGGCCGACCCGCTGGAGATCCTGCGCCGGGTGGGCGGACGCGAGTTTGCGGCGCTGGCCGGGGCGATCCTGGCCGCGCGGCTGCAGCGGGTGCCGGTGATCCTCGATGGCTATGCGGTCTGCGCCGCGGCAGCGGTGCTGTGGAAACTCAATCCGCAGGCGCTGGACCATTGCCTGGCGGGGCATGTCTCGGGCGAGCCGGGGCACCGCAGGCTGCTGGCGGCCATCGGCCAGGAACCGCTGCTGGACCTTGGCATGCGGCTGGGCGAAGGCACCGGGGGCCTGCTGGCGCTGCAGCTGGTCAAGGCTGCTGCCGCCACCCATGCCGGCATGGCCACGTTCGAACAGGCAGGGATCGCGGTCTGAGGCCTACCCCCCGGGACACTCCGCCAGGGCACGGTCATGGGCTGCGGCCCGGTTGGCAATCGTGGCGGCCAGGCGCCGGGCCGAGGCGGGCGCACCGCGCCGGTATCCGCCCTCACCCATCTTGTAGACCAGATAGTTGCCCGCCACATCGGTCAGGGCGAGGCCATTGCGGCGCCCCAGCACGGCAAAGTGCCAGCCGACGAAATGGGCACTGGCCTCGAAATCGGTGCGGCTGCTGCTGCCCTGCCAGTTGGCGCCGCGCAGGAACGCATTCCAGGTGCGGATATTGGCCTGGGCATAGCCGAAATTGCGGGTCGGATTGGCGCCGCTGGCCCCTGCCCCGCGCGCATCGGCCCGGAAGCGGCTCTCCTGATCGATCACGGCCAGCACCGCGCCGGGGCTGACACCCCAGCGCGCCTCCACTTCGGACAGGATCGTGCGCCAGCCGTCCCGGGCCGCCAGCAGGGCACACGGATCACGGTTCTGGGCGTGGCCCTGCGACGGGGCCAGCAGGACCGGACCGCTCACAACGGCCAGCAGAAAGGCAGCCTTGAGCGCTGCCGCAACCACCCGTCTCATCACGGGCGCCGCTCAGCCGCCAAACTGGCCAAGCTTTCCGAACTTGCTGGCCAGCAGGTAGTAGACCGTCACGCGCTGCTTGGTGGTGTCGCCCTTCATGGCATCCATCACCCCGGCGATGGCGGCATCAAGGCCGTCGGCCTCGGACAGGCCGAGCTTCTTGATCAGGAAATTGGCCTTGATCCGCTCCAGTTCCTTGGGGTCGGTCCCGGCCACCAGCGAGGAGTCGCGCTTGTAGAGCGCGATGCCGAGATACTTGACGAGGCCGGCCACCGCCGCCTCGTTGCAGCTGCCCGCATATTTGCGCACATCATCGAAGTAATCACTGGCCTGGGGCATGGGTGTCTCCATGAAGCGTGCCCGGCATGACCGCCCGCCGCTCAAGCGTTGCAGCGTGGCACAGCGGCGGAAGACTGGCAATTCAATTCGCCCCTGTACTCGGCGCCCGCCTGGAAGCCTGCGCCGGGATCAGGCTGGCCGTCGCTTGACCGCAGCAGGTCAGTCCGATCTGCTGCCCCCCATCGCACAGGTGAGTCGGGACACCAGTCGGGAGGAGGGCCAGATCATGTCGGTTGCATCGGAGTTCAAGGAATTCATCGCGCGCGGCAATGTCGTCGACCTGGCCGTCGGGGTCGTGATCGGCGGCGCCTTCGGCAAGATCATCGACAGTTTCGTCAACCAGATCATCATGCCGGTGGTGGGCATGGTGACGGGCGGTGTCGACTTCTCGGCCCAGAAGATCGTGCTCAAGGCTGCCGAGGGTGATGTGGCGGAAGTGGCGATCGGATATGGCGCCTTCATCAGCACCATCATCACCTTCCTGATCGTGGCGTTTGCCGTGTTCATGATGGTCAAGGCGGTCAACCGGCTGCGCAAGCCTGCGCCTGCGCCCGCCGCGCCCGCCGGTCCGACCGACGTGGAACTGCTGGCCGAGATCCGCGATCTGCTGAAGAAGCAATAGGCTAGGCTGAGCTGGCAGCCCGTTCCAGCCGCTCGTTGATCGCCTCGCCGAGGCCGCTGGTGGGGATCGGCGCCACGGCGATGGCGGTCGGGCGAAGCGCGTCGGCTGCCCGGATCAGGGCGAACAGCCGGGCTGCCGCCTCCACCACGCTGCCGGCCTCGGACAGGCTGAAGCCCGGTGTGCCCGCCACCGCGCCAAAGCCCAGATGCAGCTCGCCCGGCTCGGCCGCCAATGCATTCAGACGCAGCCGCGTGTCCGGTGCATAGTGGCGCAAGACCATGCCAGGCGACGCCGGTGCCGCCCGCTCCTGTGCCCCGGGCAACAGCAGCGGTGCGCCCACCACAGCTTCCAGCGCGGTGCGCTCGAGCCCCCCGACCCGCAACAGCGTGGCCCGGTCGCCATCCACCGCCACCACGGCACTCTCGAGCCCCACACGGGCCGGTCCCGCATCGAGGATCAGCGCGACCGCATCGCCCAGCTCCTCGGCCACATGCTGCGCTGTGGTCGGGGTCGGCCGGCCGGAGCGGTTGGCCGAAGGTGCAGCCAGCGGCCGCCCTGCCGCCGCCAGCACCGCCTGTGCCACCGGATGGCCAGGCACCCGCAGGGCAATGGTGCCCAGACCCGCGCAGGCCAGATCGCACACGCTGCCCGCTGCCCGGCGCGGCACCACCAGGGTCAGCGGCCCCGGCCAGAACGCCTCTGCCAGCCGCAGCGCCAGAGGCCCGAACACGCCTTCTGCCTCGGCAGCAGCCAGCCCGGTCACATGGGAGATCAGCGGATTGAAGGATGGCCTGCCCTTGGCCGCATAGATCGCCGCCACCGCCTCCGGACAGGTGGCATCCCCCGCCAGTCCATAGACCGTCTCGGTCGGCAGCCCCACCAGCTGCCCGGCCAGCAGGGCCCCGGCAGCCGCCTGCACGGCAGCAGGATCAGGGGACAGGATCGGCGCGCTCACCGCTGGGCGCCTAGCCGCTGGTGCCGGGATCGGCAAGCTGTCCGCCACCCCCCGACCCAAAGCTTCGGCCCTGATCCATCAAATGCAACCGGTCAGCCCAACGGGATCGCAACAGCGCTGCCTTATGGTCAACCCGTCGGCTCCGGCAGGTACGTGAAGAGACCCCGGACCAACAGGGAGGGACGTGCCATGGCTGTTGTTCTGGCTGGTTTGGTGCTGGTGCCGGTGGCGCTGGCGGGGGTGTGGCTGGGTGTGCGGATCGCTGCTGCCGTGCGCGAGCAGTTCGAAGAGCTGATGCCGCAGCGGATGGTGGACTTTGCCGGCTTCGTGCCCGTGCCGCGCGCGGGCGAGTGAGCCCCGCGGCGCCTCAGAAGCGCTGGGTGCCGAGCTGGTAGTTGAAGCCGATCGTGATCGGCAGGGCGTCGCGCACGAACTGCTGGGTGAACAGGCCGGTCTCGGAGATGCGCGAGCGCGGCACCCACACCACATCGAACCGGCGCAGGCGCGGCAGGCCTGCAAAGCCATCGGGTGTCGCGAACACGGTCTTGAGGTCGAACACCCGCACGAAGGGCTGGCCGCCGGGTCCGCGCCGCAGCACCACAACTTCCTCGCGCTTGGCGCTGGTCAGGAACCCGCCAGCGGCAATGATCGCCTGCAATGGATCGAGTTCGCCATTCAGGTCGATCATCCCGGCGCGGCCCACTTCACCGCCCACGAAAATCTTCTGCGAGGCAAAGGCCCGGGGGTTCAGCGCGATCGCCGGATTGCGCAGCTGGCTGACATACAGCCCCTCCAGTTCCCGCACCACGTCGGTTACGGTGCGGTCCGCCACCATGATCGGACGCACCAGCGGCGGATGGATCCGACCGTCGGGCGCCACCACCAGCGTGCGGTTCAGCTCGGGCGCGCCCACCGACAGGAATTCGATCTCGTCGCCCGGATAGAAACGGTAGCCGCCATCGGCATCGGTCCAGGTCGGCCAGGCCGGCATCGCCGGGAAGGCCTCGGTGGGCACCGGCGCCGGCGCGCGCCAGTTGCGGGCCTCGTCGCGCAGCTCGCGGGCTGAGAAGGGTGCACAGGCCGTCAGGCCGGCACCGGACAGCAAGACCAGCAAGGCATCCCGGCGACGCATCTTCCACGCTCCTCAAGCAAGGCCTGAACCGGGTGCTTCAACCCGGGGGCGCCGGACAGGCCCGCCCGTGCGGGTGCCCGAAGCAACCCGGTTAAACTGTTCGTTAATGGATAACGGACACTTAACGCGGAAGCGCGCAGAATCGGGTGTGCGGGATGTCCCGGCACCGGCGTGCTGTCTTCAAGGTGCGGACCGCCCATGTACCAAGGCCCCTATGCCTCCCAGGCCCCCTATAGCAGCGGTGGCTATGGCGGAGCCCGCGTGAAGCTGGGTCCGGGGGACCTGATCCAGCTGCTGCTGCGCGAAGTCTGGGTGATGGCGGCGGTGTTCTCGGTGCTGGCGGTCATGGGCATCGCCTTTGCCATGACCCTGGAGCGCACCTATCAGGCCCATGCACGGATTTCGGTGCTGGTGGGCGAGGAATATGTGTTCACCCCGCGCGCCGGTGCCGCCGGCGAAGGCGCGATTCCCAAGCAGGAGCAGATCGTCCAGTCGGAAGTGGAAGTGATCACCTCGGCGCAGGTGGCCGAGCGCACCGTGCGCGCCATCGGCGCCGACTCGCTGTTTGCCCCGGAGGATCTGGTGGTGCGCGAAGGCGCCGATACGCCGGAGCGCCGCCTGGCCACCGCCGTGAATGCCTTCGGCAAGGAGTTTGGTGCCTCGGCCACGCCCAATACCACCGTGATTCGGCTGACCTTGCGCAACAAGGACCCGGATGTGGCGGCCCGTGCCCTCAACACGCTGATCGATCAGTATCTCGAGTACCGCAAGGAAGTGCTGTTCGAGGACCGCTCGGGCTCGCTGGCGGCGCAGCGCAACGAGTTCGAGGTCCAGCTGGAGGCCGTGGACGCCGAGCTGTCGACCTTCCTCGCCTCCAATGGCGTGGCCGATTTCGAAGGCGAGCGGGCGGCTGTGCAATCCCTGCTGTCCAACACGCGCGGCGAGCTCCTGTCGGTGCAGGCCCGGCTGAGCGAGGCGCGCGGGCGGCTGAGCGCCACCGATGCCAATTTCCAGCGCGAGCCGGGCGAAGTGCGCCAGTCATTCGAGACCGACATCTCGCGCCGCCGGCTCGAACTGCTGCAGCAGCTGGCGGATCTGCGCACCCGCTATACCGAGGAGAGCCAGCCGGTGCAGGACCTACTGCGCCGGATCGAGGCCCTCGACCAGGTCCTGAATTCCGAGGACGGCCGCACGGCCGGCGTCACCAAGACCGGACCCAATCCCGTGCGTGACACGCTGGCTGCCGACCGCGCCCGGGCCGATGCCGATGTGGAGGCAATGGCCCGCCGGGAAGTCGTGCTGGAGGCACAGGTCGCCCAGCTGCAGGCCCGGGCCGTCACCCTGGCCAACGCAAAGCCCGCCTATGACGACCTGATGCGGCGCAAGGCCGTGCTGGAAGAACAGGTCCGGCAGTTCTCGACCCGCGAGGCCACAGCCCGGGCCCAGGCCGAGCTGAACCGCGCCAGCAATGACAATATCCGGGTGATCGAGCGGGCCCAGCCCCCCACCCGTGGCTCGAGCCTGCGGCGGCCCGCAGCCGCCGGTGCGCTGGTGTTCGCATTCCTGTCGGCCCTGATGGTCGGTCTGATCCGCGCCCTCAGCCGGACGACCTTCCCGACCTCGGCCTCTGTCGGCCGGACACTCGGCGTGCCGGTGCTGGCGACGGTCACGCGCTGAAGCCCGGCCCCGGCAGCCGGGCCTGACAGCAACCATCGCGCCAGCGGTTTCCGGGACCGGCTATGCGGTGGCCGCCTTCAATCCAGAGGGCATTGCGTGTAGAGCCGCCTGCGTTCCACTATCCGACGCGATCCAGCGTCCAGGTTCCCATGATCGACAGCCATTTCGACCCGTCCACCGCCGAGCAGCGCCTGTACAAGGCGTGGGAGGCCTCCGGCGCATTCAAGCCCAAGGATGATCCCAAGGCGGAAGCCTATTCCATCGTCATCCCGCCGCCGAATGTCACGGGGTCGCTGCACATCGGCCATGCGCTGAACAACACGCTGCAGGACATCCTGGTGCGGCGCGAGCGGATGCGGGGCAAGTCGGTGCTGTGGCAGCCCGGCCTCGACCATGCCGGCATCGCCACCCAGATGGTGGTGGAGCAGCAGATGCGCGCCGGCGGCGGCAACGAAAGCCGCGCCAGCATGGGCCGCGAAGCCTTTGTCGAGCGGGTCTGGAAGTGGAAGGGCGAAAGCGGCGGCGTGATCAACAACCAGCTGCGCCGGATCGGCGCCAGCTGCGACTGGTCGCGCGAGCGCTTCACCATGGACGAGGGTCTGTCGAACGCCGTGCGCAAGGTGTTCGTGCAGCTGCACCGCGAGGGCCTGATCTACCGCGACAAGCGGCTGGTGAACTGGGACCCCGTGCTGGAAACCGCGGTCAGCGACCTCGAGGTGGAGAACGAGGAGCGCGACGGCCACTTCTGGCACTTCAAATACCCGCTGGCTGACGGCGAGACCTATCAGTTCCCGATCGCTTTCGACGACGATGGCAAGCCCACGCAGTGGGAGACGCGCGACTATATCGCCATCGCCACCACCCGGCCCGCGACCATGCTGGGCGATGGCGCGGTGGCCGTGCATCCGTCCGATGCCCGCTATGCCGCCATTGTCGGCAAGATGGTGCTGCTGCCGCTGGCGGACCGGCCGATCCCGATCATCGCCGACGAGTATCCCGACCCGGACTTCGGCTCGGGTGCGGTGAAGATCACCGGCGCCCATGACTTCAACGACTACAAGGTCGCCCGCCGCCACAACATCCCGCTCTATGTGCTGATGGACAGCAAGGCGCGGATGGCCGACGCCGAGCATGTGCCGCCCAAGTACCGCCAGCTGGACCGGTTCGTGGCCCGCAAGGCCATCGTTGCCGACATGGAGGCGATGGGCCTCTTGCTGATGGTGGAAGACCGCAAGATCAGCCAGCCGATCGGCGAGCGCTCGGATGCGGTGATCGAGCCGATGCTGACCGATCAATGGTATGTGGACGCGGCCAAGCTGGCGGGTCCTGCCCTGGCCGCGGTGGAAAGCGGCGAGACCAAGTTCGTGCCGGAGAGCTGGACGGCCACCTATTTCCAATGGCTGCGCAACATCGAGCCCTGGTGTGTCTCGCGGCAGCTGTGGTGGGGACACCGGATCCCGGCCTGGTATGACGCCGACGGCAACATCTTCGTGGAAGAGACCGAGGCGGCCGCAAAGGCGGCTGCCCGCGCCCACCATGGCAGGGACGTGCCGCTCAGGCAGGACGAAGACGTGCTCGACACCTGGTTCTCGTCGGGGCTGTGGCCGTTCTCGACCCAGGGCTGGCCGGAGAACACCCCGGACCTGCAGCGCTACTATCCCACCAGCACGCTGGTGACGATGTTCGACATCATCTTCTTCTGGGTGGCCCGGATGATGATGTTCGGCATCCACTTCACCGGCCAGGCCCCCTTCAGCACCGTGGTGATCCACTCGCGCGTGGTGGACGAGGCCGGCAAGAAGATGAGCAAGTCGAAGGGCAACATCATCGACCCGCTGGTGCTGGTGGACCGGTTCGGTGCCGATGCCCTGCGCTTTACCCTCGCCATCGCCGCCGGTCCCGGCCGCGACATCCGCATGAGTGACAAGCGGGTCGAGGGCTATCGCAACTTTGGCACCAAGCTGTGGAATGCGGCGCGCTTCACCCAGATGAACGAGTGCGCCCTGTGGGACGACTTCGACCCCGCGGCCGTCAGCCACACCCTCAACCGCTGGATCGTGTCGGAGACGGTGAAGACCGCCCATGCGGTGGACGCGGCCCTGGACGCCCACCGCTTCGATGAGGCCGGACAGGCGCTCTATGGCTTTGTCTGGAACATCTATTGCGACTGGTATCTCGAGCTGTCGAAGCCGCTGCTGAACGGCGAGGACGAGGCGGCCAAGGACGAGACCCGCCGCACCGCCGCCTGGGCGCTGGACCATATCCTGCGGCTGCTGCACCCGTTCATGCCGTATGTGACCGAAGAGCTGTGGGGCCGGCTGGCCGAGTTCGGCCCGGCGCGCCGGAACATGCTGATCACCGAGGCCTGGCCGCAGCTGGATGCCAGGCTGGTGGACGAGGCGGCTGCAGGTGAAGTGAGCTGGGTGGTGGACTTCATCACCGGCGTGCGCTCGCTGCGCAACGAAACCAATGTGCCGGCCAGCACCCGCATTCCCGCCGTGCTGGTGGGCGCCGATACCCCTGCGGAGCACCGGCTGGAGCGCTGGCAGAACGAGATCGACCGGCTGGCCAAGCTCGACTACTCGACCACCGCCGATGCGGTGCCCGCAGGCTCGGTGACCTTCGTGCTGGAGGGCGCGACGGTTGCGCTGCCGCTCAAGGGCGTGATCGATGTCGAGGCCGAGCGCGCGCGCCTGACGCGCGAGATCGAGCGCTGCGGCAAGGAGATCGAGACCGTCGACCGCAAACTGTCGAACCAGAGCTTCGTGGCCCGCGCGCCAGCGGACGTGGTGGCCGAACAGCGCGAGCGCCGGGCGGGCTATGTCACCGAGCAGGAGCGCTATGTGGCCGCACTGGAGCGCCTGGCGGGGGTGTAGGCTGGCTGCTGGACCGCATTGGACAACGGACCTCCTGCGGTCTGTCCGGAGGATTGCGGTCAACGGGGAAAGGTCCTCCGCCCGCCCTTTTCCCCGGCGTCGCCCGCCGCTTCCGACGGGGATCGCAGCCGGGCTGTCCGGTTTCAAGGACGCCCTGCGGGCGCCGCGGGGCTGGTGCCAGAAACTCGGGGGCCAGGCGGCGGTCGCGGAGGGGCCACTGAGCATCGCTTGCCCGCTGGACCGCGCGGCTCCCGCCGCGCATCGCACCCGCCATGGGCGCGGCAGGAGCCGCGCGGTCCAGCGGAAGGGTGCAGCTCATGCGAGCACGACGTGCTGCAGGCAGCAGTAATCCAGGGGAATACCTTGAGACAGGCAGCCCTCAGGCTGCCGCGGCACCAGCGCCGCGACCATCCACGGTGGCGAGGGTGACCTGGTTGCGGCCGCCGCGTTTGGAGGCATAGAGCGCACCGTCGGCGCGTTCGATGAAGCCGTCGCGGGTTTCGCCGCGCACCCGCTGTGCCACGCCCAGCGACACCGTGATCCGCCCCAGTTCCTCGTTGGACGAGCGGCGGATCAGCCGCTTGGTCTCCACCGCCTTGCGCACGGCGTCGGACACAGCCATGGCCTGGCCGGCTTCGGTGTTCGGCATCAGCAGGGCGAACTCCTCGCCGCCCAGCCGCGCCACCAGCGCGCCCTGGGGCGCATGGCGCTGCAGGATCGAGGCGACAAAGCGGATCACCTGGTCGCCGGTCTGGTGGCCCCAGGTATCATTGACCTGCTTGAACAGGTCGATGTCCGCCATCGTGACGGATACCGGCCGGCCGCCCTTGTCCTGCGCCGCCGCCAATTCGGCAAAGCGCGCTTCGAAGACCTTGCGATTGGCAATGCCGGTGAGGGCGTCGGTACCGGCCTCCACCTGCACCCGCTCGAGCTCGGAGCGCAGGGTCTGCACTTCCTTGGCGGACTGGCTGAGCTTTTCTTCCAGCTCGCGGGACTGGCGGGCCATTTCGCCGGTGGCACCCACCAGCGAATCCACCAGATTGCGCATGTCGTCGGGGTTTTCGGCACTGCCGAGGTCACTGCGGGCCTGTTCCAGCTGGGCGCCATAGGCACGGGTGCGCGCCTCGGCATTCTCCAGGCCTTCCATCACACCGCTGATTTCACGGGCGATCTGCCCGCCTGCCTTCAGCACGTGATTGGAAATGTCGGTCTGGCCCATGAAGCGGTCATGCAGGCTGTTGCACACATGGTCCGACAGGGTGGCGCCATTGTTCAGCAACCGGTCCACTTCGGTGCGCAGGGCGGGATTGGTATTGGCATGATAGGCCAGGAACAGCTCGTAGGCCGCCGCGTTCGGGGTGCAGCCGTGCTCTTCGAGCGAGGCAATCGCCGCGCGCGCCAGCCGGTAACCGTTCTCTCCAGTCAGATATCGCGACAGCACCTTGGGCCAGTCCTCAGCAAAGCGACCGTCGGTCTAGCAGCACAGGCGTAGCGGTTCGGTAAACGAACTGCGCCCCGCAGCAGGCAGATGCTATGTTTTGTGTTTCTCTTTCGGCGCAGGCGCGCCATACTGGCAAAGCTTGAGGGGTACCGCCGCCAGTCCGGACAGCCAACCGGGCGGCAGGAACAGTGACCCCCGCCTCAGGGAGACACACGCCATGAACGACATGACCTTTGCCGTCGCCGGCGCCCAGGACGAAGCTGCCCGCATGCACGCGGTGCTGCAACGCCAGAAGGCCGCCCAGATCCGCGACGGAATTCCCTCGCTCGAAACCCGCATCAACCGGATCGACCGCTGCATCGGCCTGCTGGTGGACCATGCCGAGCAGATCGCCGACGCCGTGGCGCAGGACTTCTCGTGCCGCCCGCGCGAGAGCACGCTGATGACCGATGTGGCCGGCTCGATCGGTCCGCTCAAGGAAGCCAAGGCCAGTGTCGCCAAGTGGATGCGCTCGGAAAAGCGCAAGACCACCCCGGCGCTGCTGGGCATGTTCGGCGCCAAGGCCGAGCTGCGCTACCAGCCCAAGGGCACGGTGGGCGTGATCAGCCCGTGGAACTTCCCGGTGAACCTGACCTTCGGGCCGCTGGCCCAGATCCTGGCCGCCGGCAACCGCGCCATGATCAAGCCGTCGGAGCTGACCCCCGCCACCTCCGAGCTGATGAAGATCATGTTCGAGAAGGCGTTCCCGGAAGAAGAGATCGCGGTGTTCACAGGCGGGCCCGAAGTCGGCCAGGCCTTTGCCCGCCTCGCCTTCGACCACCTGATCTTCACCGGCGGCACCGCCATCGGCCGCCGGGTGATGATGGCGGCAGCCGAAAATCTGGTGCCGGTGACGCTGGAGCTGGGGGGCAAGAGCCCGGTGGTGATCGGCGCCAGCGCCGACCTCGAGACCGCCGCTGCCCGGATCATGACGGGCAAGACCCTGAATGCCGGCCAGATCTGCCTCGCGCCCGACTATCTGCTGGTGCCCGAGAGCAAGCGCGACACGCTGGTGCAGGGCCTCCAGAAAGCCGCCACCGCGATGTTCGCCAAGGTGCGCGACAATCCCGACTATACCGCCATCGTCAGCCCGCGCCATTTCGACCGCCTGAAGGCGCTGGTGGACGATGCCCGCGCCAAGGGCGCCACCGTGATCGAGATCAATCCGGCCGGCGAGGATTTCACGGCCCAGAACGGCCGCAAGGTGCCCCCCACCCTGATCCTCGACCCCACCGAGGAGATGCTGGTGATGCAGGAAGAGATCTTCGGTCCGGTGCTGCCGGTGAAGACCTACAGCACGGTTCAGGATGCGGTGGCCTATATCAATGCCAAGGACCGGCCGCTGGGCCTGTACTATTTCGGCAATGACCCGGCCGAGCAGGAATATGTGCTGTCCAGCACCATCTCCGGCGGGGTCACGGTGAATGACGTGATCTTCCATGTGGCGATGGAAGACCTGCCGTTCGGCGGGGTTGGTCCGGCGGGCATGGGAGCCTATCACGGCTTCGATGGCTTCAAGGAATTCAGCCATGCCCGGGGCATCTATACCCAGCTGAAGAAGGACCTCGGCCCGATGAAGGCGCTGCGCCCGCCCTATGGCAAGGCGATGCGCGACTATCTGGCCCAGCAGATCAAGCGCTGAGGGGACGGCCCTGACAGAGCCCAGCTACGTTCTTCCCCCGCCCCGGCAGCCCAGTGTGGCCGTGGCGGGGAGCAGCGCCCGCTTTGCGGTCCGGCGTATCCTGTGTGTGGGCCGCAACTATGCCGCCCATGCCCGCGAGATGGGAGCAGACCTGCGCGAGCCGCCGTTCTTCTTCACCAAGCCCGCCGATGCGGTCTGCGACAGTGGCACGGCGGTGCCGTATCCGAGCCTCACCGGGAACCTGCACCATGAAGTCGAGCTGGTGGTGGCGATCGGCACCGGTGGCGCGGATATCGCTGCGGGGGCGGCGCTGGCCCATGTGTGGGGCTATGGCGTGGGGATCGACCTCACCCGGCGCGACCTGCAGAACGCCGCCAAGGCCAAGGGCCACCCGTGGGACTGGGGCAAGGCCTTCGACCTCTCCGCCCCCTGCGGCCCGCTCACCCCGGCAGCCGCCATCGGCTCCCTTGTCGATGCCAGGATCGAGCTGACGGTGAATGGCACGGTGCGCCAGAGCGCCACCACCGCCGACATGATCTGGTCCGTCCCCGAGATCATCGCCGCCGCCTCCACCGCCATCCGCCTCGAACCCGGCGACCTGATCTACACCGGCACCCCGGAGGGCGTCGGCCCCGTCGTGGCAGGCGACAGGATGGACGCCAGCATAGCGGGCCTCGAGCCCCTGTGGATAAAGCTCACCTGAAACGCCCGGGCCGCCCCGCCGGTGCGGGGGCGCTCACCCCCGTGACAGGCTTCCAGTCCACCGCCAGCCGTCCACCGCCGGTTCCACCCCGGACGGAAGGCTGCCGGCGAGGGTGGCATAGTCCATGTCGATGTTGAGGTTGGTGAGGATGGTGCGTGCGGCGCCGACTTCGGCGGCCCAGCTGAGGGCGAGGTCGAGGTGGGCGTGACTGGGGTGGGGGGTGTAGCGCAGGGCGTCGACGATGAAGAGGGCGCTGCCACGGGCGGCGGCCAGGGTGGCGGGCGGCAGGGCGCTGGCGTCGTTGCAGTAGGTGACCGGGCCGAACCGGAAGCCGAGACTGGGGATCGAGCCGTGCTGCTGCATCAGCGGCACCGCTTCCAGCAGCCCGCCGGGGCCGGGGATCACCAGGGCCGTGCCCGGCGGCGGCATCGGCCGGGCGTCGAGCAGGGCCGGATAGCCGCTGCCCTCCGTGCTCTCGAAGATATAGCCGAAGCGGGCGAACAGGCTCGCCCGTGTGGGGGCATCGAGCCAGGCGGGGATGCGGGCGCGGCTGCGATACACGAGGGCGCGCACGTCATCGATGCCATGGGTCTGGTCGGCGTGGTCGTGGGTGAACAGGATCGCATCCAGCCGGGTCACCCGCGCCGCCAGCAGCTGCTGGCGCAGGTCGGGCGAGGTATCCACCAGCACCCGGGTCACCGGCGCCCCGGGGGCATCCGGGTCGGTACCGTCCGCAAACCGCTCCACCAGCAAAGAGCAGCGGCTGCGGTGGTTGCGCGGATCGTCCGGATCGCACGCCCCCCAGTCGCCATCGGCCCGCGGCACCCCGCCCGACGAGCCGCAGCCGAGGATCGTGACCCGGATCTGGCCGCCCTCGCCGCTCATGCCGCAGCCTCGGCCCGGCGGAACAGCGCATGGAAAGCCCGGTCTGCGGTTTCGGCCATGGTCTCAGCTGACAAGCCGTGCACGGCGCCGACGGCACCGGCCACCAGCGGCAGATAGGCCGGCTCGTTGCGCCGGCCCCGGTGGGGAGGCGGGGTGAGATAGGGGCAGTCGGTCTCCAGGAGGGTACGCTCGGGCGGCACCAGTGCCACCGCGGCCCGCACGTCGGTGGCGTTCTTGAACGCCGCGATCCCGGAGAAGGAGACATAGGCCCCAAGGTCCAGCCCGCGCCGCAACAGATCCAGCCCGCTAGTATAGCAGTGCAGCAGGATCGGGAATGCACCGCGCGCGGTCTCGTCCTCGAGGATATCCCCGGTCAGCCGGTCGGCCTCGCGGGTGTGGACGATCAGCGGCAGGCCGGTGGCGCGCGCCGCCTGGATATGGGCGCGGAAAACCTGTTCCTGATCGGCTTGCGGGCTCCAGCCATAATGGAAATCAAGCCCGGTCTCCCCGATGCCGATCACCTTGGCCGGCGCCGCCAGTTCCACCAGCTTTTCGGCGGTGAGGTCGAGGTGGTCCTTGGCATAGTGCGGGTGGGCGCCGGTGCTGCGCCAGAGGTTGGGGCGGTGGTCGGTGATGGCGGCGATGGCGGCGGTGTTCTCGATCCGGTCGCTGATCGACAGCATGGCATGGACCCCGGCCTCGGCGGCGCGGGCCAGGACGGCATCGAGATCGTCGGCGAAGGCTTCGTGGTGCAGGTTGACGTGGCTGTCGATCATGACGGGCCTTTCAGGCTGCTGCGGCGGCGGGGGCAAGGGCGCTGCGCACCGCGCGCAGCGCTTCCAGCACCGCGCCGGCCCGGTCGAGATTGACGCCGCCGGTGGCCCGCCACAGGCGCATCACCTGCTGGTGCGCCTCGGCCACGGCGCCCGCCCCTGCGGCCAGCACCAGCCGCGCCTGTCCGGCGCTCTCCCCCGGCTCGATCTCGCGCGAGGGCAGGCCGAGCCCGGCATGGGCCGCGCGGTCGAGCCAGTCGGCCAGCAGCTCGAACACCAGGTCGGTTTTCTCCGGCGAAGCCGCCGCCAGATCCGCCAGCGCCAGCCCCTCGGACAGCGGCGCCCGGGGCAGGCCCGACAGATAGGCCGAGAGCTTGCGATACACCCCGCCCGCCTCCAGCGCTGCCAGCGATACCGCGCGGCCCGGACAGCCCCGCGCCATCGCCCGCACCATCGGGTCGCAATAGGGCGCAGCCTCCCCCATCTCGCGCTCGGACAGAGGCGCCAGCTTGAGCACCCGGC
>JAIXTH010000126.1 GCA_027484265.1 Alphaproteobacteria bacterium | reverse complement strand
TAGACCCGCGGGCCTTCATCGACTTCGAAAACGATGTTGACGGTATTGGTTTCAGGGTCGGCTTCTTCGCGTGGACGCACGTCGACGAAGGCATAGCCTGCAGCGCCAGCCGCGAAGGTGATCGACTCGACCGCCGTGTCGATCACGTCACGATTATAGACCTCACCCTGGCGGATCGGCACGAAAGCCCGCAGGACATTGGCATCGAGGCGGCGCAGCTGGGCGTCCACCCGGATCTCGCCAAAGCGATACTGTTCGCCTTCCTCGATCGTATAGGTGACGGTGAAGTCACGCTGGTCCGGTGACAGCTCGGCATTGGCCGCGACCACCCGGAAATCGTAGTAGCCCTGGTTCAGATAGAATTTCCGCAGCTCCTCGCGGTCGTACTCCAGCTGATTGGGGTCATAGTTGTCGCGGTTCGAGAACGGCCGGTACCAGCGGCTCTCCTGGGTGGCGATCACCTCCTTGAGGCGATTGTCCGAGAAGGCCTGGTTGCCGATGATATTGATCGAGCGGATGCCGGTGGACGGGCCATCATCGATCTCGAAGATCACATCCACCCGGTTCTGCGGCAGCTCGCGGATGGTGGGCGTGACCGTGGCGGCGAACCGGCCCGAACGGCGGTACAGCTCCAGGATCCGGCGGCGGTCGGCAGCAATCCGGCTCTGGGTGAACCAGGCGCGGGGGCGGATCTGCACTTCCTCGGTGAGCTTTTCGGTCCGCACCGCGCTGTTGCCCTCGAACAGCACCTGGTTGACGGTGGGGTTCTCCACCACCTGCACCACCAGGTCTCCGCCCTGCTGCAGGAACTGCACGTCGGCGAAGAAGCCGGTGGCAAACAGCGTCTTGAGCGACACGTCCACTTCCGCCGGGTCGAAGGGGTCGCCGGGCTGCAGGGTGATATAGGCCAGCACAGTCTCGCGCTCGACCCGCTGGTTGCCGACGACGCGGATGCGCTGGATCGTACCGGGCACCGCCGCTGCCTGAGGCGCAGCGCCGACACCAGGCACCACCTGCGCCAGCTGGAAACTGCCCGGCGGCAGGCCGGGCGCGGCCGGTGCGGCCTGGGTGCCCGCATCGGTCAGGGCTGGCATGGTTTCCGGCATGGGAGCCGCCATCTGGGCGAAGGCGGCGCCAGGCAGAGCCATGGCGGCCACGAGCGCGATCGCTGCGGTGCCGCTGGCTGTCTGTCGGGCTGTAGGCTTGCCGGAAAAAGTCATGACGGGTCCGTGAAATCCGAAAGTTGGTCCTGATAGAGGCAAAGACGCCGCGCGCCTAGCCTGTCACGCCACTGCCACTCAGCAGCCGACCGAGCCCGAGGCGCTCGATGTCCTGGAAGGTGGCGAACAGGAACAGGGCCAGAACCGCGAACATGCCCACCCGCATCGCATAGATCTGCACCTGGTCGGGCAGCGGCTTTCCGCGCACTGCCTCGATGGCGTACATCACCAGATGCCCGCCATCCAGCATCGGGACCGGCATCAGATTGATGAAGCCGATGGCAATCGACAGCACCGCGGCCAGCTGGATCAGGCCGAAGGCAACCGACTCGGCACGCTCGGCAAAGCTGGCTTCCTCGCCCACCGCCTCGGCACTCTGCTCGGCCACCATACCGGCGGTCTGGCCGATGCCCAACGGGCCGCTGAGGTGGCCGGCAGACATGCCGCCACTGACCAGCGCCCCGATGAAGCGCACCTGCGTGTCGATGATCTCCCAGGTCCGCTCCGTGCCCCGCACCAGAGCGGTGGCGGGATTATAGTTGATCCGCACCAGATTCTCGGCGGTGTTGCCGCCCAGCAGCACGTTGAGAACGCCCTGGGTTTCCTGGTCTCCGAAGGGGGTGGGCCGGGCCACCACATCGGGGGTGATGGTGAACGTCACGTTCTGCCCGTCCCGCAGCACCACCACTTCGATTGGCTTGCCACCCGATGTCATGACAATGCGGCGGACGTCATTGTCCGAACGGGTGCGCTGGCCATCCACCCGGATGATCTCGTCCCCAGCCACGATACCGGCCCGGGCTGCGGCGCCGCCGGGGTTCACCTGGTCCACCACGGGGCGCATGTAGCCCTCACCCCAGACCATGAAGACTGCCGCGAACACCAGGATCGCGAAGATGAAGTTATAGACCGGGCCGGCCACGGTGACGGCAGCGCGCACCCACACCGGCTTGTCATGGATCAGTCCGCTGTCGGGCCCGCCGCGTTCGCGGTTCGGGTCGGGAGTGGAGGCGGCGTCGGCGTCGCCCTCGAACTTCACATAGCCCCCGAATGGCAGCGCCGAGATGCGCCAGCGGACACCGGTCTTGCGGCTGGTCCAGGCGATCAGCTCCTTGCCGAAACCGATGGAAAACGCCTCGATCCGCACCTTGCACCAGCGGGCCACCTGATAGTGGCCGAACTCGTGCACGAACACCACGACCGATAGGACGGTGATGAAAGCGACCACCGCCACCAGGATTGACTGCAACGTTTCCATGCCGTGTCCAGCCTCAGTTAGACTCTAGCGCGCCCGGCGCGCCACTTCCTCTCGGGCCAGTGCCCTGCCCGCTGCGTCTGCAGCCATCACATCATCAAGCGAAGCCAGGGCTCCGTCGAGGCCCCTGCGGGAGGCCTGTGTTAGCGTTTCGGCGACGATTGCGGCGATTTCCGGGAAGCCGACATTACGGGCCAGAAAGCTTTCCACCGCCACCTCATTGGCTGCATTGAGCACGGTGGGTGCAGCCGGCGGGCCACGCAGAGCCGCCCGCGCCAGTCCCAGAGCGGGAAAGCGGGCGTGATCGGGGGCTTCAAAGGTCAATTGGCCTACCGCGGCCAGGTCCAGCCGCTGCACCGATGTCTCGAACCGGGACGGCCAGGCCAGCACATGGGCGATCGGAATGCGCATGTCGGCGCAGCCCAGCTGCGCCAGCTGGGTGCCATCGCGATAGGCCACCAGCGAATGGATCACCGACTGCGGATGCACCAGCACCTCGATCCGCTCTTCCGGCATGTCGAACAGCAGCGCGGCCTCGATCAGCTCGAGGCCCTTGTTCATCAAGGTGGCCGAATCGACACTGATCTTGCGCCCCATGCTCCAGTTGGGGTGCGCCACCGCCTGCTCTGGCGTTGCGGCGGCGATCTGGTCGGCGCTGGCGGTGCGGAACGGGCCGCCGGAGGCGGTCAGGATCAGCTTCTCGACCTGGGCCGGGTCGCCCAGCACCTGGAAGATGGCGTTGTGCTCGCTGTCGGTCGGCAGGATGGTGGCGCCGGCTTTACGGGCTTCCGCCAGGAACAGCGGCCCCGCACAGACCAGGCACTCCTTGTTGGCCAGCAGCACGGTCGCCCCGCGCCGGGCGGCCACCAGCGTGGGAGCAAGCCCTGCCGCACCCACCACGGCGGCCATCACCACGTCCGTCGGACGGGCGGCGGCTGCATCGCAGGCGCCGGGGCCGATGCCCACCTCGATCCCGCTGCCGGCCAGCGCCTCGCGCACCTGAGCCCCGGCCAGAGGGTCCGCCATCGCCACGAAGGCCGGGCGCCACTGCCCCGCCAGCGCGATCATCGCGGTGGCATCGGTATTGGCAGTCAGGGAATCCACGGTGAACGGCACCGGCTCGCCCCGGGCGGCGGCGCGTGTATTCACTTCCTCCACCACGGCCAGGGTCGAGGCCCCGATCGATCCTGTGGCGCCCAGAATGGCCAGCGAACGGGTCAAAACAGCAGCTCCCGCACCACCGGTATCTCGATCAGGATAATCAGCAGCAGGGCCGTGGCCAGATGTCCGTCCAGCCGGTCCAGCACACCGCCATGGCCGGGAATGAAGCCCGCCGTGTCCTTCACCCCGAAATGCCGCTTGGCCATGGATTCCAGCAGGTCACCGCCCTGCGACACCACCGAGGCCAGGATGCCGGTGACAATCCAGGCCATCACCGGCAGGCCAGCGACGGCTGCAAACACGCCCACCGACAGGCAGGCAGCCCCGATCCCGCCGAAGAAGCCCGCCCAGGTCTTGTTGGGGCTGGCAGCCGGCAGCAGCTTTGGCCCGCCGATCCAGCGCCCGAAGGCATAGGCTCCGGTATCGGTCGCCCACACGATGGCAAACAGCGCGAAGATCAGCGCCCGCCCGACTTCCGGCTCCACCCGCAGCGCCGCCAGTGCATAGCCCGTCACCGCCAGATAGCCCGCCCCCACGATGCCCACCGGCCCGCCGCGATGGGCGCACAGCGCCAGGGTGATGGCGAAGGTCACCACGCACGCCACCTGCACGATCTCCGGCCCGATCACGAAGCCGAGGCCGCACAGGGTCGCAACCGCCACGGCGATGCTGGCATAGTCGCGGGTGGTGTCGGCCATCCGCGTCCACTCGAAGGCCATGGCGCCTGCCACCAGCATGGACAGCACCGCCCAGGGCAGACCGCCGATCCAGGCCGCCGCCAGCGATCCTGCGATCAGGACCAGCGCGGACGCGACCCGCAGCCTCAGGTCCGCCGCATGCAACGGATTGCGCCCGGCGGCTGTGCCCGGCTCGCCCGTGATATGGTCCCCCGCCCCGTCCACGCGCGCTCACACGCCCCCGAAGCGGCGCTGACGTCCGGCATACTCGTTCAGAGCTGCCTCGAGATCGCGCCGCCCGAAGTCAGGCCACAGGACGGGGGTGAAGACGAATTCCGAATAGGCCGACTGCCAGATCAGGAAGTTCGACAGCCGCTGCTCGCCACTGGTGCGCACGATCAGTTCCGGATCGGGCCAGTCGGCGGTGCCGAGACTCTCGGCAATCATCGCCTCGTCGATGCTGTCGGGATCGACCCCGCCCAGCAGAACCCGCCGGGCAATGGCACGCATCGCATCCACAAGCTCGGCCTGGCCGCCATAGTTGAAGGCGATCACCAGGGTCATCGCAGTGTTGGCAGCGGTGCGGGTCTCGGCCAGGGCGATCAGGTCCAGGATGTCCTGCGGCAGGCCCTCGCGCCGCCCCAGAACCCGGATCCGCACCCCGGCTGCATCCAGCCGGTCGAGGTCAGAGCGCACATAGGAGCGCAGCAGCGCGAACAGCCACTCCACTTCAGAAGCCGGACGGCGCCAGTTCTCGGTGGAAAAGGCATAGACCGTGAGGACTTCAAGCCCGAGGTCCCCCGCCGCCTCGACGGTTCGGCGCAGGGCATCCACTCCGGCCTTGTGGCCGAGGGTCCGGGGCTGGTGCCGCGACTTCGCCCAGCGCCCGTTGCCATCCATGATGATGGCGACGTGACGCGGACGGGCGCCCGGCGCGGCACTGGCCGCATCCGGTGCCCGTGCCTCGAGCGGAAGGGCAGCCCCGGCAGCCATCAGACCTGCATGATCTCCTCTTCCTTGGCCTTCAGCACGCGGTCGATCTCGGCGATGAAGCTGTCGGTTTCCTTCTGGACGATACCCGACTGCTTCTTGTGGTCATCTTCAGAGATGTCGCCTTCCTTTTCGGCCTTTTTGAGGAGCTCCATGCCGTCGCGGCGCACGTTGCGCACCGCCACGCGGGCAGCCTCGGCATATTTGCCTGCGAGCTTCGACAGCTCGCGGCGGCGCTCCTCATTGAGGGGCGGCAGCGGGACCCGCAGGGTCTGGCCATCCACGATCGGGTTGAGGCCGAGGCCCGCATTGCGGATCGCCTTCTCGACAGCCACCACGGTGCCCTTGTCCCACACCGTCACCGCCAGCATGCGGGGGTCTGGGGCACTGATGGCACCCACCTGGTTCAGCGGGACCGTCGAGCCATAGGCGTCGACCATCACCGGCTCGAGCAGATTGATGTTGGCGCGCCCGGTGCGCAGCCCCGACAGGTCGGAGCGCAGCGAGGCAACCGCCCCGTCCATCCGGCGCTTGATGTCGTCGATACTGTATGCGGCCATGGCCGTTTCTCCCTTGCTGTGGGTCCGCGTCAACCGCCCGTGATGGTGGTGCACACGCCGGTGCCCGCCAGAACCTGCTTGAGGCGTCCGGGCTCGCGGATGTTGAAGACGATGATCGGGATGTTGTTGTCGCGCATCAGGCTGACGGCGGCAGCATCCATCACCTTGAGATTCTTGCTCAGCACATCGGTGTAGCTGAGGGTCTCATAGCGGGTGGCGGTGGGGTCGAGGCGCGGGTCGGCGGTGTAGACGCCGTCCACGCTGGTGCCCTTCAGCAGCGCATCGCATTGCATCTCTGCGGCCCGCAGGGCCGCGCCGGAATCGGTGGTGAAGAACGGGCTGCCGACACCGGCGGCAAAGATCACGATCCGGCCCTTCTCCATGTGCCGCTCGGCCCGGCGCCGGATATAGGGCTCGCACACGCTGTCCATCGGGATCGCACTCATCACCCGTGTGTAGGCGCCGAGCTGCTCCAGCGCGCCCTGCATCGCCAGCGCGTTCATGATGGTGGCCAGCATGCCCATATAGTCGGCGGTGGCCCGCTCCATCCCCTGGGCGGCACCGGCCATGCCGCGGAAGATGTTGCCGCCACCGATCACTAGGCACAGCTCGACATTGGCGCTGTCGCGGGCCTCCACCACTTCACGTGCGAAGCGGGCGCAGGTGGCCGGGTCGATCCCGAACCTGCCATCCCCCATCAGCGCCTCGCCGGACAGCTTGAGCAGGACCCGCCTGCGGGTGCGGGGTGGCTTGGGAGCTTCGGCTTGCGTCATGTCGGGTCCGGTATCTGGCGGGTCGGGTCTGGGTGGGTCACCGGCAGTCGGATGCAAGGGTGGACTGAGTCTGCCCGGCCCGCACCTTCCCTGTCCGGCCTGTCTCCCCCGGCCCGGTCTGTCGGGCGCGCTTGTGACAGACCCGCGCGTCCGCGCCAAGCAGCGCGGTGCGCCGGACAGCCCGCCGCACGCAGTTGATCCGGAACCGGATCAGGCCAACTCAAGCCAGCTCCGGCAGCGGGGTCCACTCCGGCAGGTCCGGTGCCAGCGGCGCGAAGATCGCATCCAGCAGCGCCTCATCCACGGCCTCGACGGTGGCAGGGCTCCAGGCGGAGGCATTGTCCTTGTCGATGATCACGGCGCGTACGCCCTCGCGGAAGTCGTGGCGGTGCACCACACGGGCGCCGATCCGGTATTCCATCGCCATCACCCCGGCAAAGCTGTCCATCGCCCGCCCCGCCCGCAGCTGGCGCAGCGCCACCTTCAGGGTCTGGGGTGACTTGGTGGCCAGCAGGGCCAGCTGGCGGGTGGCAAACTCCGATCCGTCCGCCTCCAGAGCTGCCAGGATCGCCTCCACCGTATCTGTGGCAAAGCAGCGGTCGATCACAGCGCGGTTGGCCGGCGTCAGCTCCACAAGCCGCCCGGCAGGCTCGTCGAGGGCATCGAGCCCGCTGGCCAGGGACGCGGCCGGGTCGTGGCCGGCGGCAGCCCCGGCAATCTGCGCCCGCACCGCACCCACCAGCTCGTCGGGCACATAATGGGTGGCGACACCCGCTGCGATACAGTCGGCGGCCTTGAGGCGGGTGCCGGTCAGGGCCAGCCAGGTGCCGGTCTCGCCCGGCAGGCGCGGCAGGAACCAGCCGCCGCCCACGTCCGGGAACAGGCCGATCCCGGTCTCGGGCATGGCAAAGGTGGTGCGGTCGGTGGCGATCCGGAAGCGGCCATGCACGCTGATCCCGACCCCGCCGCCCATGGTCACGCCGTCCATCAGAGCCACCACCGGCCTCGGATAGCTCTGCAGCAGATGGTTCAGCCGGTACTCGGCATGGAAGAAGGCGCGCGCGGCGCTGCCATCCCCCTGCCCGCTTTCAGCCAGCATCCGGATATCGCCACCGGCACAGAAGCCGCGCGGCCCGGCATGGTCGATCAGCACCGCCCCGACGGTGGCGTCCCCGCGCCAGTCCAGCAGCGCGGCGGTCATGATCTCCACCATCTCGAGATCCAGCGCATGCAGCGCCTGGGGTCGGTTCAGGGTCAGGCGGGCGAGTGCTCCCTCACGGCGCACAAGGACGGGGGCTTCGCTCATGGCTGCAGGTTCCAGTCAGTCCGGATGCGTCAGGGATACAGGCGGCCGCGGCTCCAGCCGTCGGGCGTCGCGGAGAACACCAGCCGCTCGTGCAGGCGGAAGGCCCCATCATTCCAGAACTCGACCGTCTGGGGCACCAGCCGCCAGCCACCCCAGAACGGCGGGCGCGGCACGGGCTGGCCTTCGAAGCGGGCTGCCACGTCGGCGACGGCCGCCACCAGCTCATCGGTGCCCGACAGCGGCCTTGACTGGCGCGAGGCCCAGGCGCCGATCTGGCTCTCCCGGGCACGGGTGGCGAAATAGGCGTCGGATTCGGCATCGCTGGCCCGCTCCACCCGGCCACGCGCCCGCACCTGACGGCGCAGGCTCTTCCAGTGGAAGCCCAGCGCGGCCTTGCCGCTACCGGTCAGCTGCGCGCTCTTGGCGCTGTCGTAATTGGTGAAGAAGGTGAAGCCGCGCGCGTCGAAATCCTTGAGCAGCACCACCCGCACGTCAGGCATCCCGTCACCGTCCACTGTAGCCAGCGACATGGCGTTGCAGTCGTTCAGCTCGCTGGCACGCGCCGCCGCCAGCCAGTCGGCAAACAGCACCACCGGGTCCACCGCCGTGTCGAGCCCGGCAGCAGGACGCTCGCGCCCGTCACCGGCGGCATAGTCCACGGCAGCAGGCGTGGGGGGGATCAGAGGGTTGTGGGCGCTCACGTGGCTGTCTCCGGGACTTTGGGGGTCAGCCCTTGGGCGGTTCATCGCCGGGCTGCAGGCGCGGGCCCGGGCCGAGGCGCACACCGGCTGGCAGGGTCCGGGCTTGCGGTGTGGTATCCTGCAGCGGCCCGGCGGCCAGATCGATCAGCGGGCAGGCCGGCGGTGCGCACACCCATACCTCCACGCGCCGGTTGCGGATGCGGCCGTCCTCGGTGGCATTGGCCCCCACGGGCATCGCCTCGCCGAACGAGCGGATCAGGCCAGTGCCCACGCCCCTCTGGCGCAGAATATTGGCCACGGTCTCGGCCCGGGCCTGGGCAAGACCCACATTGGTGGCACGGGCACCGACATTGTCGGCAAACCCGAGCAGAGCGATCCGGCGCGGATCGATGCTGTTGGCCGCCACGAACTGCACGAACTCTTCGATGTCGCGGGCCGCTTTGGCGTCGGGCTCGCTGGAGCCGAGATGGAATCTCAGGTCGAAGTTCATCCGCTGGGCGCCGGCAGCAAAGTTGCGGTAGCCCTGGGGCGCGTCACTGGTGGGCCGGTAGCTCACCGCTTCCATGGCCGGGGCGAGGAAGCCGGACCGCCGCGCGATGGTTCGCCCGGTCTGGCTCGCCACGAAATCGGCGAAGGAACGCGCATTGGTGTCCACATTGGACGAGCCGACATAGAGCCTGGCCCGGCGGGTGAACGGATAGGCCTCTGTCAGCACCGAGAAGTCATCGGGCATCACGATCCGGGCATTGCGCTCGCCCACGCCCAGCGCCTTGACGCCGCTGGCACTGCTGTTGCGGATCGCAATCCCCACCCGACCGACACCAGCGGCCACATCGTCGAACACGGCGGTTGCGTCCGGCAGCCGCTCGGCAGTTTCGGGTGCCTCGCGGTCCCCCAGCAGATTGGAAACCGCGGTGCCGTCGCGGCGCGGGCTTTCCAGCCGCACTTCGATGGGGCCACTCTTTTGCGAAACAATGTCCGCCCATTCAGTGATTTCGCCCGCCACCACGCGTGCCAGCGTGTCTGTGGTGATGGCGTCCACCGGGTTTGAACGGTGCACCACGATCAGTTCCGGCACCAGCCCCACGACCCGCTCGCTGGCCGGGTTGTTCATGTCACCGAATGCCGACAGTCGGTCGGCTTCGGTCGGAGCGATCGGGCGCATCGAAACGACCGCCTCCACCCGCCGCTCGACCATGGCGCGGAAGCCCCCCGTGGCCGAGCCGGACACCACCAGCACCCGCGCCGGCTGCCCCCCGCGCGAGCCCTCAACCTCGATGACCTGGCCCGAGCGGTTGATCGACACGCCGCCATAGCCCTGCCCCCGCATCCAGGCCGCCGCCATGTCCGGGATCACCTGGTCCGCCAGGGCAGCCGATCCGGCCACCCGGAACAGCACGTCATCGGGCTTGGGCTGACCGGGGGCAAAGTCAGCCATCACCGGCACTTCACCCGCATCGGCAGCTGCCTTGCGGGCGCTCTCGACCTGAAAGTCCCACGCCAGCCAGGCCAGCACCGCAATCCCGACGACAATGGCCCCCGCAATGATCGCGATCAGCCAGCCCAGGATGCCCAGGCGCGGCAGACGCAGTCTCGGGCGGCGCGCACCGTACCCGGTCCCGCCGCCGTCCCCGGCCTCCCGGCCCATCCCATCGGAGGTGTCGGTCATCAAGATCCCCGCACGCACGCGCGGACCCGGCTGCCAGCCGGTCCGCACAAATCACCACCGCGCTGGATAGGCGAGCACGCGGCGCGCGTCCATCACTGCCCCGCAGGACCCGTCAGCACGGTGGCCTCCCGGTGCAGCTCCGATGATGCCCGTCAGCCGCCCGGGCGACCGTCCAGAAGCCGGGCATCACTGGCTGCCTCGAGTGTGGCGAGCCAGAACAGGGCGCGGGCGGCGACGGTGTGTTCGAAGCCGTCGGGCTCGACCGGGCGCCCCAGACCGTTGCGGGCGATCTCGCCGGCGAGTGCCGCGGCATCGCGGGCCTCCAGAGCCGGACGATAGGCATGAAGGCGCCCGTAGAAGCTCTCGGCCATCAGCCGGATGCGCTTGCCCACATGCACGTCGCCCACCCCAAGGTCGCGCAGTGCCTGGTCGAACGCCTTGAACGTGATGTCGAAGACAGCCTGCGACAGCTCCTCGGCCTGGGCACCCCGCCCGGCAAGACGGGTGAACAGCACAGTCGAGAACAGCGCGCAGGCCTCGAACCGGCCATCCGGATCATCGGCAAAGCCGCCGGTGTCGAACAGCTGCGGATCGCGCCAGACCCGGGTGACCTCCTCAAACAGGCGCCTGGCGGCAGCGCGGCGGGCGGGGGCGGTGAGAAGGCGGGCAAGCATGGCAAAGGGTCCGGGACCAAGGCTGGTCTGCTAGGCTGCATAGTGCGCAGCAGCGCGCAGGCAACGCCACGGCACAGCATGCAAGCCCGGTTGGGTGTCAGGCCGCCTTGAGAGTCTTTGCGACAACCTGCTCGAGGCCCTGCACCACGCGACCGCGCAAGACCTTCTCGTTCCGCGGGGTCTTCATCAGCACTTCGATGGCTTCGAGGTGGGTCTGGATCACATCGGCGCGGGCGAGGGCTGGGCTGCCAAGCGTGTCGATATAGCGGGCCAACCCCAGGGCTACCCGCTTGATCTCGCCGTCCTCGATCTCCTCGGCAAGACCGCGCACTTCATCGGTCGCTAGACGGATCGGGCGCAGATTGTCGAGCTTGCCGTTCTTCAGGCCCCGGGCCAGCTGGGCAATCCTCTGGGTCGCCATCGAGATCATCGAGCCGAGCGTGCCGGTCACATCCTCCGGCGTGTCGATTTCCATCGGGTCGTCGATCCGGCGGAACGGACCCCGGAACGCCGGGTCGGACCGACGCCGGCGGCACGGGCCACGATAGGCCTCGGTCAGCACCAGTGGGCGGGGCCGCTCGATCACTTCGCGCAGGCGCTCGATGACCGACTTGATCGAGACGGGCTTGAGTACAAAGGTGTCAATACCGCAGTTGCGGGCCTTCTCGATCTGGCTCTTGAGATTGTTGGCCGTGACCAGAATGATCGGCACCGCCCGCACAAGTGGATCGTCCATCTTGCGGATAGCGGCCGCAAGTTCCAGCCCGTCCATCTCGGGCATCACCCAGTCGGTGATCACCACATCCGCCACGATATTGTCGAGAGCATCGAGCGCATCGAGCCCGTCGGTCGCCGTGTGGATCTCGCGCACGCCAATGTTGCGCAGGATTTCGCTGAGCAGCACCCGGAAGAAAGGCTGGTCATCCACGATCAGCACACTGAGGGCTGCGCAGTCCAGCTTTCGGCCAGGGCGGACTTCAACTGTCACAGGGGAAACGGGCTCCGAGTACGGCACGATCGGTAGACCTGCCAGGGTAAATGAAGGTTTACCACGAACACCGGGCGCGGCTATTCCTGCCGTTATGGGGCAGCGGACGCATCAGGCTGGGCAAGGACCAGGGGGGGGCCGGCGACGGCAGATGGGGACGCGTGTCCGTGCGGTCGCTGCCTGGCTGATGGCGGGGCTTGCCTTGCTGGTCAGTGGCGGCGCGGCCCAGGCCGTCCAGCTGGACCCTGATGCGGCCGACGGCGGCATCACGGGCATCTCAGGAATCAACAGCGCCAGCCAGGCAGGCCTCGCTGGCAGCGAGGCTGGCGGCACCGGGGCCGTCCGGCCGCAAGTCCCCCATCCAGCAGTGGACTTTCCGGTCGCCATGCCGCCAGCAGGCGCACGCCTGCCGACCGACGGTTCGGACCTGGCGGCCGACCCTGCGATCCGGTTCGGCATCCTGCCCAACGGGATGCGCTATGCCATCGAACGGCGCACCGCTCCGGCCGGTCTGGTCTCGGTGCGCCTGCGCCTCGCTGTTGGGGCCATCCATGAGGGCGAGGATCAGCTCGGCTATGCCCATCTGATCGAGCACATGGCCTTCAATGGCTCGCAGGCGATTCCCGAGGGCGAGATGGTGGCGCGGCTCGAGCGGGCTGGCGCCGCTTTCGGGCGCGATCTCAATGCCACGGTCTCCGACACCGAGACCATCTTCCGGATCGACCTGCCGGCCAGTGGCGGCGCCGGTGTGAGCGAGGCGCTGTTCATCCTGCGCGAGACAGCCTCCCGGCTCACTCTGGCTCCCGAGGCCCTCGCGCGGGAGAAGGGCGTGGTGCTGGCCGAGATCGGAGCTGCATCAACCCCGGGCCGGGCCGCGGCCCGAGAAGCCGAGATGGCAGCCACGCCGGAGGACCTCGCCGCCCGTCGCAGCCCCCTCGGCACGGCCGACAGCGTCAGGGCGGCCACGCCTGACAGCCTGCGCCAGTTCTACCGGACCTGGTACCGGCCTGACCGGGCGGTTCTGGTGATTGTGGGCGACGTGGATCCCGCGGCAGTGGAGGCGATGATCTGGACCGGCTTTGCCGACTGGGGTCCGGCTGTCCGGGGCCCGGCGCCCCTGCCGGACAATGGTCGCTGGCCATCGACCAGCCAGACGCGCACGGTCGTTGTACCGGATCCGGCCGCACCCCCGCAGCTGACGGTGCGGTTTCTGGTCCCTGAGGAAGCGACCCGTGGCACGCTGGACACAGCAGCCCGCCAGAGCTGGTGGGATGGAACCAGGCTGCTGGAGGACATGCTGCAGGCGCGGCTGGGCCGGGTGGCGGCTGCCCCCGACGCACCCTTCACGTCCTCTGCCGTGCGGGTGGAGCGCGCCGCCAACGGCTGGGAGCTGCGGATCACGGTGGTCCCTGTGGCAGGGCGCTGGCCCGCGGCGCTGGAGGCCGTGGCGGGCGAGGTACGGGTCGCCGCAGTCTCCGGCTTTTCCAATGACGAGCTGGCGGTTGCCCGCGATGGCCGGCGCGCGCTCTTCGAGCGGGCGGTGCGGATCGGCCCGACCCTGCAGGCTGCCGACCGGGCCAGCGCCATCATGACCGACCTGGCCCGCAACCAGGTGACCCAGACACCGCAGGCACGGCTGGAGGGTTTCGTGCAGGGCACCGCCGACCTCACCCCCGGGGTACTGCAGCAGCGGCTGGCGGGCTTCACCGGAGCGGGGCGTCCGGTAATCTTGCTGATGGGTGATCCGGGCGCCTCCGGGGCCTTGCCCGGCTCGGCGGCTGCGCGCTGGGATCTGGCCTGGGATGGGCCGCTGGACCCGG
>JAIXTH010000183.1 GCA_027484265.1 Alphaproteobacteria bacterium | reverse complement strand
CGACGAGCTATCGGTGCGGATGCGGGTCACGTCGTGGGTGTTGAAGCGGATGATGGGATAGACGTCTTCCTTGAACAGGCAGGTCACCACCAGATCGACAGTTTCCCCATCCGCCACCGGGGCGCCGCTGTCGATGTCGCACAGCTCGATGAAGTGGGCGTCCTCCATCACATAATGGCCATCGCGGTCCGGGCCTTCGGCTGCGATCACGCCGGTGTCGCCGACGCCATACCAGTCGAAACAGGCCGCCCCGCCCCAAAGCTTCGACACCGCCTCCTTGTCCTCGCGCCCGAACTGGCCGGAGATCATCCGGATCGGGATGTCGCGCCCCGGCTCGATGCCCTCGGCCCGCGCGGTCTCTGCCAGCTTCTTGAGATAGTCGGCAAAGCCCAGCAGCACGGTCACGCCAAAGTCGCGCATCAGCGCCACCTGCTGGGCCGAGCGGGTCTCGATCCCGGTGCCGGCCGACAGGAAGATGGCGCTGGTCCAGCGGGTGACGGCCTCGCGGATATAGTGGCCGCCATTGATCATGCCGTGGCCATAGACCGAGTGGGCCACATCATCGGGCCTGAGGCCCTGGAAGCGATAGACCCGGGCCAGCAGCAGGTTCTGTACCTCGCGGGTGCGGGGGCCGAAGAACAGCGGCTGCGGCTTGCCGGTGGTGCCGCTGGTGGTGTGGAAGATCAGCGGCGGGCGGGCGCCGTCCTCATAGGCATCCAGGCCCGCGAAATCGCCGAAGGGCGGCGCGATCGTGATGCTCTCGACAATCTCCTGCTTGCCGAAGGTGGGCAGGCGCGGCAGGTCGTCGAGGCTGCGGATGTCGCCGGGGGCGATGCCGGCGCGGCCCCAGAGGCGACGGTAGAAGGCGGTCTGCCAGGCCCGCGCCACCTGCCGGGCAAACATCACCTCCTGGCGGGCCCGCAGCTCATCGCGCGACAGGCTCTTCGCCATCGCCACGAACCCGTCGCCCAGCGGGTGATCGCGGAGCAGGGCCGGATAGTCGACGCTCTCGAAGAAGGTGCTGTGTTCGAGCGGCATGGGGTCTTAGGCCTCCATCCCGGCGGCGAGCCGGGCCAGGATCGATGTGTCGGGCAGGGTTTCGAGCCGGTCGCAGGCCTCGATCAGGCCATGGGCCAGGCTGTCTACCCGATCCGGCTGCAGCTGCGCCCAGCCAAAGCCGGCGCAGGCGCGGAACTTCTCGAGATGGGCCTCGCGCGACAGCGGGCGGGCCGGTGCCCCCAGCAGGGCATTGATCGCCACCACCATCTCGCCGCCATCCTTCAGAGTGGCCGTCGCCCGTTGCGGCACGAAGGCGGCCTGATCCTGGACCGTAGGGTTCACAACAACCTCGATCCGCGCCGCCACCCGGTGCACGGCTGGATCATTCAGCCGGTCGGGCTCGAAGTCGGTGAGGCGCACCCCGCCGGTCAGCAATGCCACCGCCCCCACATAGGGCAGGCACAGCCGGGCATAATTCACTTCGAGCGGTGGCGGCAGGATCGGACGGCCCACCAGATGGTGTATCAGCGGCGGCGCCTCGATCACCAGCCGGTCGAGCCGGTCTGCGGTCAGGCCCCCGGCCCGCAGCTGCTGGATCATGTCGATCCCGCCATGGGCGGCACGGCCGGTTGGGAACGGCTTGTGCGACACCTCGCAGACCCGCCACTGCTTGCCAAAGCGGCCCGCAATCCGCTCGATATCCACGGCCTGCTCGAAGAGGGCGAGATAGCCGAAGGGCCCCTCCAGCGAGACCATCGGACCGGGGAGGCCGGCCTGCACCAGATCCACAGCCGTGAACGCACTGCGGGCTGCGGCACCCACACTGGCCGCAAGGGCCGGAGTGCCCTCGACATGGGCCTGCATGGTGCCACTGGCGAAGGCCAGCGCATAGCCGAAGGCGTGGGCGGTCTGGCTGGCGTCGAGGCCGCGGGCGCGAGCCAGCGCCGCCGTGGCGCCAAACAGGCCGCAGGTGGCGGGGCGGAAGAAGCGGATCTGCGACAGCGCGGCTGCACCCAGGCTCGCCGCCATCTCCACCCCGGCAGCCGCCGCCGCCATGAAGGTCGCGCCATCCAGCGGCACCTCCCCCGCAGCCAGGCGCCGCTCGGCCTCTGCCAGCAGCACCGGAATCACCACGGTGAAGGGGTGCAGCACCGCTGCCTCATGCACGCAGTCGAACTCGAGCGCATGGGCCTGGAAGGCATTGACCATGGCTGCGGCCGGTGGCGGCAGCGGCTCGCCGGTGGCCAGCACATGAGCCTGGTCACCGCTGCCCCAGCCAGAGGCCGCCCGGGCCACCCCTGCCGCATAGGGTGAGCGGCACCCAGCGATACCAACGCCGATGGTGTCCAGCGTGAAGGTCCGCACCGCCGCCCGGGCGGTCTGCGGCAGGTCACCGGCATCGGCGGCAGCCACCACAGCCGCAAAATGCTGCGCGAGGGTTGCGGATGCGACTTGTCGGGCGGGTATTTGTCCGGACATATGCCGCCATTAGCACGCACGTGCTGCCGCGCAACGCAGGAAAGCCCGCCGCCGCATGCCGCCCCGCATCTCCCTTGAGGCCAGCGTCGACCTGATCGCCCGCCACGGGTGCGGCGGACGCGTGCTGCTGCCCGGCGGCGCGATGGAGGCAACGGTCCTGAGTGCGGCCTATGCGCGACGGCCCGAGCTGGCGGCCGGGCTGACGTTCACGGGACTGTGGGTGCCCGGGGTGAACCGGTTTGACTGGGCGGCCCTGCATCCCGATGCCAGGGCCGAGCTGTGCATCCCGTCAGTGGACTGGCAGGTCAGCCTGGCCGACGGGCGCACCCGGCTGTTCCCGCTGCACTACAGCGCGTTTGCCGCACGGCTGCAGGACATGCGCCCCGCGGTTCAGGTGCTCCACCTGTCGCGCCCGGGTCCGGACGGACTGTGCACGCTGGGCTTCTCCGGAGATCTGGCGCCAGACACAGGCAGGCTGCGGGTCGGGCTGGTGAATGCCGCAATCCCGCCCGTGATGGGGGCACCCCGTGTGGACCCCGCCGGTCTTGACGCTGTGTGCCACATCGACGAGCCGCCAGTCACGGTCGAGCCCGGCGCCGGGGGTCCCGACAGCCTCGTGCGGGGCGTCACCGAGCTGGTTCCCGATGGTGCCACCATCCAGATCGGGATCGGCCGCCTGCCCGGCGCGATCCTGGCGGCGCTGGCGGGCCGCCATCGACTGAACCTTCATTCAGGTTTGGTGGGGACAGAGCTGGGCGCCCTGCTGGATCAGGGCGCACTGGCGCCGGACGGGGTGATCCGCACGGGTCTGGTGGTGGGAACCGCCGACTTTCTGGCGCGGATGGCGCAGGAGCCGCGCCT
>JAIXTH010000196.1 GCA_027484265.1 Alphaproteobacteria bacterium | reverse complement strand
TCCGCAAGGGAGCGGCGCTGTTCCTGGAGGCCGCCGCCGATCCCGAGGCACGCTCGGCCATGCGCCTCACCGTGCTGGTCTGTCTGGTGGCGGTCCCGCTGAATACCGTGTTCGGGATCGCCGCCGCCTGGGCGGTGACCAAGTTCGACTTTCCGGGGCGGCCGCTGCTGATCGCCCTAATCGACCTGCCGTTCTCGATCTCGCCGGTGGTGTCGGGCCTGATGCTGGTCCTGCTCTATGGAACCCATGGCTGGCTGGGGCCGGTGCTGGAAGCGCTGGGGATCGAGGTGATCTTTGCCTTCACGGGGCTGGTGCTCGCCACCACCCTGGTGACCTTGCCCTTCGTGGCCCGCCAGCTGATTCCGATCATGCAGGCCCAGGGCATCAACGAGGAACAGGCCGCCGCCACTTTGGGCGCCGGGCCGTGGCGCACCTTCTTTCTGGTGACCCTGCCCAACATCCGCTGGGCCCTGATGCACGGGGTGCTTCTGTGCACCGCCCGGGCCATGGGCGAGTTCGGGGCGGTGTCGGTGGTGTCGGGGCACATCCGGGGACAGACTGCCACCATGCCGCTGCAGGTCGAAATCCTCTATAATGAATACAACAGTGTCGCGGCTTTCAGTCTGGCGGCGATCCTGGCGATGTTTGCCGTGATCACGCTGGCGGTGAAGCATCTGCTGGAGCTGCGCCATGGCGCGGAGCTGGCCGCGCTGAAGCAACGCTGAAGGGCCGATCATGTCACTTGATATCCAGACCGTGACCAAGGCCTTTCCCGGCACGCAGGCGCTGCAGGGGGTATCGCTGCAGGCTGGCGACGGCGAGTTCCTCGCGCTGCTGGGTCCGTCCGGCTCGGGCAAGACCACGCTGCTGCGGGTGCTGGCGGGGCTGGAGGTGCCTGATGCAGGGACCGTCTGGTTCGGGGGACAGGACATCACCCGGGTCCCGGCCCGCCAGCGCGGCATCGGCATGGTGTTCCAGCACTATGCGCTGTTCCGCCACATGACGGTGGCACAGAACGTGGCCTTCGGCCTCAACGCCCGCCCGCGTGCGCTGCGGCCCGGCCGGGCCCAGATCGTGCAGCGGGTCGAGGACCTGCTGGCGCTGGTGCATCTGGAAGGCCTCGGCGCGCGCTATCCCACCCAGCTGTCCGGCGGCCAGCGCCAGCGGGTGGCGCTGGCCCGGGCGCTGGCCATCGAACCCAGGCTCCTGCTGCTCGACGAGCCGTTCGGCGCCCTCGATGCGAAGGTGCGGCGCGAGCTGCGCGGGGCGCTGCGCGACATCCACGACCGCACCGGCGTCACCACCGTGTTCGTCACCCATGACCAGGACGAGGCGCTGGCCCTCGCCGACCGGGTGGCGGTGATGCGCGACGGCCTGATCGAGCAGGTGGGCACCCCGCACGAACTGCGCAGCGCCCCGGCCACGGCCTTCGTCACCGACTTTCTGGCCCGCCCCCCCGAAACCTGGCTGGGCCGGGGCGGGGACGGACCGGAGGGATCACCCCGGCCCTGACCCGCGCTTCGCTCAGCCCAGCAGCTCGCCGGTATAGGCAAACAGCGCGGGCATGCCGCCGGTGTGCAGGAACAGCACCCGCTCGCCATCGGCCCAGTGTCCGGCGCGGGCAAGGCCGATCAGCCCGGCCATGATCTTGCCGGTATAGACCGGATCCAGCAGCACCGCCTCGGTGCGGGCCAGCATCTGCACCGCTTCCACCATCCCGGCGTTGGGGATCGAGTATTTCGGCTGCCAGTAACCGCCGACACAGGACACATCGGCTTCGCCCACCTGGAGATCCACGCCCAGCAGGTCGAGGATCGCCTGCGCCTCCCGCTGCACGAGGGGCGCCTGGTCCACCGGGTCGCGGCTGACACCCACCCCCAGCAGCGGCACCTGGATCCGGTTGCCGAGGAAGCCGGCCACCATCCCGCCATGGGTGCCCGAGCTGCCCGACCCCACCACCACGGCATCGAAGCGGGTCCCCTGGTCGGTCATCTGCACCTGCAGCTCCTGTGCGCAGGCCACATAGCCAAGCCCGCCCAGCGCATTGCTGCCGCCGCCGGGGATCACATAGGGCGTGCCGCCCGCAGCCCGCACCTGGTCGGCCACCGCCTGCATCGCCGCTGCCATGTCGGTGCCCGCCGGCACCACCGTGATGTCCTCCACCCCATAGAGGCGGAACAGGAAATGGTTGCCGCTGGCGGTCTCGCTGAAGCTGCCCGGCACCCGCTCCTCGATCACGAACCGGCACTTGAGGCCCTCGGTGATGGCGGCGGCGAGGGTGAGGCGGCAGTGATTGCTCTGGGGTGCGCCGCAGGTGATGATCGTGTCGGCGCCCCTGGCCAGCGCCTCGGCCATCAGGAATTCGAGCTTGCGGGTCTTGTTGCCGCCCGGCGACAGGCCCAGCAGGTCATCGCGCTTGATCCAGACCTCGGGCGCGCGCCCCGCCGGGCAGCTGGCCGCCAGCGCCGCGCTGAAACGGGGCAGGGGGACGAGCGGCGTGGCGCCCTCGGTGTAGCGGCGGCGGGGAAAGCGGGAGAGGTCCATGGCGCCAGGCTCCTGACAGATGTGCCGGTGCCATAGAGCATGGCTGGCGGGTTCCGGCATCTGCCTTGCGCACAAGCGCCGCGACGGTCGCGTTTTGGGCTGAACGGATGAGCATTGCTCTGCGCACTCCTGTTGTCCGGCCTCGGCCCGTCGCCATCCTAGACGCCAACCGCGCCACCCGCGCCCCGCTGGACCGCGCGGCTCCTGCCGCGCCCATGGTGAGGGCGATGCGCGGCGGGAGCCGCGCGGTCCAGCGATCCAGCCGATTCGCGCCGCCTTGACCGGGCCGCAAGGCGGGTGGCCAGCCCCCCTTCCCCCCCCCTTTTCTTTGGCGAGCCCCGAGCTGAAAAAGCCTTGCTTGAGCTGGTGCGCGCCAGCGCACAGCTCTTTGGGCCTTGCTCTGAAACCCTTTTCCCCGGTGTCGCCCGTCGCTGACGGCGGGGGCACCGGGGAAAAGGGCGGGCGGAGGACCGCCCACCATTGCCCG
>JAIXTH010000132.1 GCA_027484265.1 Alphaproteobacteria bacterium | reverse complement strand
TTGTCTTCAAACTCGCTGTCGCGCTCTTCGCGCTGTTCACGTTCCGGCCTGCGTGCCATCACGTTCTCTCCTTAGAACTCGAGGCCGGCGCCGCGGGCGGCATCGGCGAGCGCTTTGACGCGCCCGTGGAACAGATAGCCGCCACGGTCGAACACGACCTTGGAGACGCCCTTGGCGATGGCACGCTCGGCAACGAGCTTGCCCACCGCCGCAGCGAGATCGGACTTGGTGCCTTCGGCCTTCACGAGATCCGCTTCCAGGGAGGAAGCGGCCGCGAGCGTCACGCCCGTCACATCGTCGATCACCTGGACCGAGATGTTCTTGAGCGAACGGTGAACCGACAGGCGCGGGCGGCCGTTGGCAACCGCCCGCAGGCGGGTGCGCGTGCGCTGCGCGCGCTTGGCCTTGATGGACAGGTAGCCAGCCATTACTTCTTCTTGCCTTCCTTGCGACGGACGGTTTCGCCGGCGTAGCGCACACCCTTGCCCTTGTAGGGCTCCGGCGGACGCCAGCCACGGATTTCCGAGGCGACCTGTCCGAGCTGCTGCTTGTCGGCACCCGACAGCGTGATTTCCGTGGGCTTGGCCACGGCGAAGGTCACGCCCTTGGGGGCCTTGTAGACGACAGGGTGGGAGTAGCCGAGCGACAGCTCGAGATCGGTGCCCTTCAGCGCGGCGCGGTAGCCCACGCCGACCAGCTCGAGCTTGCGCTCGAAGCCCTTGGTGACACCTTCCACCATGTTGGAGACCATCGAGCGGGTCATGCCCCACAGGGCACGGGCCTGCTTGCTGTCGTTGGCGGGGGACACGGTGGCGGCGCCACCGTCCACGCTGACCGACACCAGGTCGTGCTTGGAGAAGGTCAGTTCGCCCTTGGGACCCTTGGCCTTCACCAGAGCGCCATCCACCGTGATGGTGGCGCCGGCCAGGGCAACAGGCTTCTTGCCGATACGCGACATCTGCGAGCTCCCCTTAGTAGACCTGGATCAGGACTTCGCCGCCGACATTCGCGGCGCGGGCGGCGTTGTCGCTCATCACGCCCTGGGGCGTGGAAACGACAGCGATACCCAGGCCATTGCGAACCAGCGGGAGGTCCTTGACCGACGAATAGACACGGCGACCAGGCTTCGACACGCGGGCGATCATCTCGATCACCGGAGCGCCGTCGAAGTACTTCAGTTCGATTTCCAGCGACTTGTGGACGCCTTCGGAAACCTCACGGTAGCCACGGATGTATCCCTCCTCGACCAGCACATCGAGCACGCGGGCCCGGAGCTTGGAGGCGGGGGTCGACACGGTCGGGCGGTTCCGCATTTGTGCATTGCGGATCCGGGTGATCATGTCGCCGATGGGATCGTTCACGTTCATTGACGACCCTCCTTACCAGCTTGCCTTCACCATGCCGGGGATCAGACCGCGCGAAGCCAGTTCACGCAGTGCAATCCGCGACATGCGGAGCTTCTTGTAAAAACCGCGCGGACGACCAGTCAGTTCGCAGCGGTTGCGGTAGCGGTTCTCGGCCGAGTTGCGCGGCAGGGCGGCCAGCTTCAGACGGGCGCCGAAGCGCTCGTCCATCGGCAGGTTTTCGTCCAGCGCAATGGCCTTGAGACGAGCCCGCTTGCCGGCGAACTTCTTCGCCAGACGCTTGCGGTTCTCGTTGCGGTTGATGGAACCCTTTTTGGCCATGGTCTCAGTTCCGGAACGGGAAGTTGAATTCGGTGAGGAGAGCCTTGGCTTCCTCATTGGTGCGTGCGGTGGTGCACACGATAATGTCCATGCCCCAGGAGCTGTCGACCTGGTCATAGTTGATCTCGGGGAACACCAGGTGCTCCTTGAGACCCATCGCGTAGTTGCCACGCCCGTCGAACGACTTGCCGTTCAGGCCGCGGAAGTCCTTCACGCGCGGCAGCGCGATCGTGACCAGACGGTCGAGGAACTCGTACATCCGCTCGCGGCGCAGGGTGACCTTGGCACCGACCTTCATCCCTTCGCGCAGCTTGAAGCCGGCGATGGACTTGCGGGCGGTGGTGGCCACCGGCTTCTGGCCGCTGATGGCCTGCAGGGCGGCCAGGGCCGACTGCAGCTTCTTGGAGTCGGCCACGGCCTCGCCAACGCCCATGTTGATCACGACCTTGTCGAGGGCCGGGACCTGCATCTCGTTGGAATAGCCGAACTGCTCCTTCATCGCGGCACGGATGCGCGCACGATACTCGGCCTTCAACCGGGGTTCATAGGCTTCAGACATCGCCGATCACCTCGCCGGAACGCTTGGCGATGCGGACCTTGCGGCCATCGTCCAGCGTCTTGAAACCAACCCGGGTCGGCTTGCCGTCGCGCGGGTCCATATAGCCGACGTTCGACGCCGCGATCGGAGCCGGGAACGTGCGGATCGTGCCCTCAGAAGTCTGGGTAGCCTTCTGGTGACGCTTCACCACGTTCACGCCGTCAACGACGAGACGGTTCTCGGTCGGCAGCACCTTCAGAACGGATCCGGTCTTGCCCTTGTCCTTGCCGGCCAGGATCACGACCTTGTCGCCCTTCTTGATCTTCGCAGCCATCTCAGAGCACCTCCGGAGCCAGCGAAATGATCTTCATGTGGTTCTTCGCGCGCAGTTCGCGCGGAACCGGTCCGAAGATCCGGGTACCGATCGGCTCGCCGGAGTTGTTCACCAGCACAGCCGCATTCGTGTCGAAACGGATCACCGATCCGTCCTTGCGCTTGATGTCCTTGGACACGCGCACGACGACGGCCTTGCGGACGTCGCCCTTCTTCACCCGGCCTCGCGGAATCGCTTCCTTGATCGACACCACAATGATGTCTCCCACGGAGGCATACCGACGCTTCGAACCGCCCAGCACCTTGATGCACATGACGCGACGAGCCCCGGAATTATCCGCGACGTCCAGATTGGTCTGCATCTGAATCATCGTTGATCCTCTCTATCAGTCCGTATCGGAGCCGTCAGGCGCCGACGCGACCGACCACTTCCCACCGCTTCAGCTTTGACTTCGGCGGGCATTCCTGGATCGTGACCACTTCCCCCGTCTTGAAGGCATTGCCTTCATCGTGGGCGTGGTAACGCTTCGACCGGCGCACGGTCTTCCTGAGCAGCGGGTGAAGGAAGGTCCGCTCGACCTTCACGACGACACTCTTGTCGCCCTTGTCGCTCACCACGACGCCCTGCATGAGACGCTTTGGCATCGTTCTCTCCTCAAGCTCCGGCTTGCGCCGTCTTCTCGCGCAGCATCGTCTTGATGCGCGCGATGTCCTTGCGGACCTCGTTGACGCGGTGGGTCTTTTCCATCTGACCCGTCGCGCGTTGGAAACGCAGGTTGAACTGCTCTTTCTTGAGCTTGAGCAGCTCTTCCTTCAGTTGGTCGGGCGTCAGCGCCCGGACTTCTACGGCCTTCATGACTGTCTCCGTCCTCACGCCAGACCGAAGTCGGCGCGGGCGATGATCTTGGTCTGGACCGGCAGCTTCGCGGCGCCGAGGCGCAGGGCCTCGCGCGCGATCTCGTCGGGCACACCGTCGATCTCGAAAATGATCCGGCCTGGCTTCACGCGGGCGGCCCAGAAGTCCGGCGAGCCCTTGCCCGAGCCCATGCGGACTTCGGCAGGCTTGCTGGACACCGGAACGTCCGGGAACACCCGGATCCAGACCTTGCCCTGGCGCTTCATCTGGCGGGTGATCGCACGGCGGCAAGCCTCGATCTGACGCGCAGTGATCCGCTCGGGCTCGAGCGTCTTGAGGCCATAGGCCCCGAAGCTGAGGGTCGCGCCCACGGTCGCCTGACCATGGATGCGGCCCTTGTGCTGCTTGCGGAATTTGGTCCGCTTCGGCTGCAACATGGTTCAATCCCCTCAGGCGCCAGCGCGGTCTTCACCGCCACGACGCGGGCGGCGGGGCCCACGGTCGTCGCGGTCACGGCGGGGCCGGTCTTCGCGGTCATTGTCACGGCGGGCACGGTTCTCGCCGCTTTCCTGGGCGCGCTTGTCCTGCGCCATCGGATCGCGTTCGTAGATCTCGCCCTTGAACACCCAGGTCTTCACCCCGATGATCCCGTAGGCAGTGGTGGCTTCAGCAAAGCCATAGTCCACATCGGCGCGCAGGGTGTGCAGCGGCACGCGGCCTTCGCGGTACCATTCCATCCGGGCGATTTCGGCACCGCCGAGGCGGCCCGAGACGTTGATCCGGATGCCCTGGGCACCGAGGCGCATGGCCGACTGCATGGTGCGCTTCATCGCGCGGCGGAACGCCACCCGGCGCTCGAGCTGCTGGGCGACGCTTTCGGCCACCAGCTGGGCATCGATTTCCGGCTTGCGCACTTCCACCAGGTTCAGGAACACGTCGGCGTCCTTGACGCGGGCAGCCAGATCCTTGCGGAGCTTCTGGATGTCCTCGCCCTTCTTGCCGATCACCACGCCCGGGCGGGCGGTGTAGACCGTGACGCGGCACTTCTTGTGCGGACGCTCGATCACGATGCGCGAGATGCCGGCCTGCTTGAGCTTGGTCTTCAGGTAGGCGCGGATCGCGAGGTCTTCGTGCAGAAGACGCGCATATTCACCGGTGTTCGCGTACCAGCGCGATTCCCAGGTGCGGTTCACGCCGAGGCGCAGACCGATCGGATTGACCTTCTGGCCCATCAGGCGGCCCCTTCCAGTTCGCGGACGATGATCGTGAGGTGGGCGAACGGCTTTTCGATCCGCGAGCCCCGGCCACGTGCGCGGGTGATCATGCGCTTCATCACGAGGCCCTTGCCCACATAGGCTTGTTCCACGACGAGCGCGTCGATGTCGAGATTGTGGTTGTTCTCGGCATTGGCGATCGCCGACTGGAGGCACTTGCGCACGTCCAGAGCGATCCGCTTCGGCGAGAATTCCAGTTCATTCAGCGCCTTCTGCACGGCCAGGCCACGGATCGACTGAGCCACGAGGTTCAGCTTCTGCGGGCTGACGCGCAGGTTGCGGGCAACGGCCTTGCAGGCGTTGTCCGGCAGCGCGCGGGGGGTCTTCGGCTTCGACATGAGCGATTACCTCCGCTTGGCTTTCTTGTCCGCGCCGTGCCCGTAGTAGGTACGGGTCGGAGAGAACTCGCCAAACTTGTGTCCGACCATTTCCTCGGTGACCGACACGGGCAGGAACTTGTGCCCGTTGTGGACCTGGAAGGTCTGACCAACGAATTGGGGCATGATCGTCGAGCGGCGCGACCAGATCTTGATCGCTTCCCGGCGGCCGGAGGCTTGCGCCTTCTCGACTTTGCCGAACAGGTAACCGTCGACGAACGGGCCCTTCCAAACCGAACGCGGCATCGGATTACGCCTTCTTCTCGTGACGGCGACGGATGATCAAACGATCGGTCGCCTTGTTCTGACGGGTCTTCGGACCGCGGGTCTTCTTGCCCCACGGGGTGGTCGGGTGGCGGCCACCGCTGGTGCGGCCTTCGCCGCCGCCCATCGGGTGGTCGACCGGGTTCATGGCCACACCGCGCACCGACGGACGCACGCCCATCCAGCGCGAGCGACCAGCCTTGCCCGAGTTCTCGTTCATGTTGTCCGGGTTCGACACGGCACCGATGGTGGCCATGCAGCTGTCCGGAACCATGCGCAGTTCGCCCGAAGACAGGCGGATCTGGGCGTAGCCCGCGTCGCGGCCCACCAGCTGCACATAGCAGCCGGCCGAGCGTGCGATCTGCGCACCCTTCATCGGCTTCATCTCCACATTGTGGATGATGGTGCCGACCGGGATCGACTTGAGCGGCATCGCGTTGCCCGGCTTCACGTCGACCTTCTCGCCAGCCACCACCGTGTCGCCGGCAGCCAGACGCTGCGGAGCCACGATATAGGCCAGCTCGCCGTCCTGATACTTGATCAGGGCGATGAAGGCGGTGCGGTTCGGGTCATACTCCAGGCGCTCGACGGTCGCGGGCATGTCCCACTTGCGGCGCTTGAAGTCGATGATGCGGTAGGTCCGCTTGTGACCGCCGGCATGACGGAACGCGGTGACGCGTCCCATGTTGTTGCGGCCACCGGACTTGGTGAGGCCTTCGGTGAGAGCCTTGACCGGCTTGCCCTTGTGCAGGCCTTCACGGCCCACGATCACGAGCTGGCGGCGCCCTTCCGAGGTCGGCTTGAACGTCTTGAGCGACATGGTTTCAGAGCCCCGTCGTCACGTCGATCATGTCACCATCGCGGAGGGTGACGATCGCTTTCTTGAAGTCGGACCGGGTGCCAACACGTCCGCGGAAGCGCTTGGTCTTGCCTTCCACGAGAATGGTGTTGACGGCCTTCACCTTCACCTTGAACAGGGCCTCGACGGCTTCCTTGATCTGCGGCTTGGTGGCGGTCAGCGGGACCGTGAAGACCACCTTGTTCTGCTCGGCGAGCAGGGTGCCCTTCTCGGTAATCCACGGCGCGACAATGGTGTCGTAGTGGCGTTCGGCGATCGTGCTCATCACGCGGCCTCACCTTCGGTCTTCGGCGCGAACCGCGCGGCGACGGCATCCACCGCGTCACGGGTCAGCACCAGGGTGTTGCGGCGCAGCACGTCATAGACGTTCAGGCCGGCGGCAGGCAGCACGTCCACATTCGGGATCGCACGGGCAGCCAGCTTGAAGTTGCCGTCGAGCTCGGCTCCGCCGATCACCAGGGCATTGGTCAGCCCCAGCTTGGCGAAGCGCTCCTTCAGCGCCTTGGTCTTCGGGGCGTCCAGCACGGCGCTGTCCAGCACCAGCAGGGTGCCTTCGGCGGCCTTGGCCGACAGCGCCATCTTCATGCCCAGGGCCCGGACCTTCTTGTTCAGGCTGTGGGCGTGCGAGCGCGGGTGCGGGCCGTGGGCCACGCCACCACCCCGGAAGATCGGGGCGTTGCGCGAGCCGTGGCGGGCGCCGCCCGAACCCTTCTGGCGACCGAACTTGGAGTGCGACCGGCTCACTTCACCCCGGTTCTGGGTGTCATGGGTGCCGGCGCGGCGCTTGGCGAGCTGCCACTTGACCACGCGCTGCAGGATGTCCTTGCGCGGGGAGACGGCGAAGATGGCATCGTCCAGCTCGATCGAGCCGGCCTTGCCGCCGTCCAGGGTCACGACGTCGAGCTTCATTGTCCGGCGCCTTCTTCAGTGGTGGGGGCTTCCGGAGCGGGCGGCGCGATCACCGGGGCGGTGTCGGCGTCCACAACGGACAGATCGGAGGGCTTGCGGAACGCGGCCGGGACCGGCACGCCTTCCGGCAGGGCCTTCTTGACGGCGTCGGTCACTTCGACCCAGCTGCCTTCGGGGCCCGGCAGGGCGCCGCGGATCAGGATCAGGCCGCGCTCGGCATCGGTGCGCACGACTTCCAGGTTCTGGACGGTCACCCGCTCCACACCCAGATGGCCGGCCATCTTCTTGCCCTTGAACACCTTGCCGGGATCCTGGCGCTGGCCGGTCGAACCGTGCGAGCGGTGCGAGACCGAGACGCCGTGGGTGGCGCGCAGGCCGCCGAAGTTCCAGCGCTTCATCGCACCGGCAAAACCCTTGCCGATGGAGGTGCCGGCCACGTCGACCTTCTGGCCGGCCACGAAGTGGTCGGCGGTGATTTCCATGCCGACCTCGACGAGGTTGGCTTCGGAAACGCGGAATTCCTTGACCTTGGCCTTGGGTTCAACCTGGGCCTTGGCGAAGTGGCCGCGCACAGGCTGGGAGACGTTCTTGGCCTTGCGCTTGCCCGCACCGAGCTGGAGCGCGACGTAGCCGTCACGGTCCGAGGTGCGCTGGGCAACGACCTGGCAGCCTTCCAGCGAGAGCACGGTCACCGGCACGTGGGCGCCGTCAGCGGCGAACACGCGGGTCATGCCCATTTTCTTGGCGATTACACCGGTACGCATCGATCGGGTCCTCAGAGCTTGATCTCGACGTCCACGCCGGCCGCCAGGTCGAGCTTCATGAGCGCGTCCACGGTCTGCGGGGTGGGGTCGACGATGTCGAGAACACGCTTGTGCGTGCGGATTTCGAACTGTTCGCGCGACTTCTTGTCGACGTGCGGCGAACGGTTCACCGTGAAGCGTTCCATCCGGGTGGGCAGCGGAACAGGTCCGCGCACCATTGCCCCGGTACGCTTGGCCGTGCCGACGATCTCCCGCGCGGACTGGTCCAGCGCGCGATGATCAAAGGCCTTCAGCCTGATGCGGATGGTCTGTTGCGCCATCGTCACCCTCTCATGGCGGGTCTGCAAAAGTGCATTCCGCCGGTCAAACACCGAACGCGACCGTCCGCGCATGCCGATGGGCCTTGAGACCCGGGCAGCGCGCGGCAGGCCGCGCAAAGCTTTTCCTGTGTGGTTCCGGCCATGCGGAGATCGCGGGGATCCTCAAACGCGGTGGCAGCAAGACGCCATGCGGCTTGCATCAGCGCCCTTTTCGGCGGCGCCACCATGAGGATGCCCGGAACCGCGTCTGAGCTTGCGCTCACAGCCGATCCATACGGGACGCGGGCCTTTAGCCAAGGGAATCGCAGGGGTCAACACCAACGGCCCAAGAGTCTGCAGCTTGGCGCGCCCGATTGACCGGATGACCGCTAGAAGCTCCAGCGCAGGGCTGCGCGGGCGCCGTGCTCCTCGACGGTGCCGTCGAAGGCGCCGGTGTAGCCGCTCGAGCCAGCCAGCTGGCTGGTCAGGCGGAAGCTGATCGTGCCCTCAACCAGGAACTCCCGATCCGAGAGCATCGCGGCCGAGACCGGATTGGTGCCCGTCGGCAGATCCGCCAGTCCGGTGCGGACACTCTGGGTGCCGCCCTCCAGCAGAACCCGCATGCCGACACCACCCGTCAGGCTGACCAGCCCGCCCCCCGGCAGCGACATCATCCGGCCCGCCCGCAGGCCCACTGTGGCAAAGCCCAGCTGCTGGGTGCTGTCATCCACCGCCAGCGCCACCGGCCCACCCGTCTCGGCGAGCCCCTGCAGGCTCACCTGGCTGAAGGACACGTTCGAATAAGGCTCCAGCAGCATGCCGCCAGGCCCGCCAAACGGCCGGGCGAACTCGACATAGGTACTGGTGCTGCTGCCGGCGAACACGCCCCGTGCACCGGTCCGGAACCCCGCAATCTCGAACGAGCGCGTCATCTGCCCGTCGAGCACGGCATGGTTGATCCCCAACCGCAGGGCACCCAGAGGCCCGTTCCAGCCGGCATAGACCCCACCGCCCACGCTGGTCAGGCGCCCGCGCGAGCCCACACCCGCCATCTCGAAGTCTGAGACCGACCGCGCCGCCATCACCCCGAACCGCCAGTTGCCGGTGCCGGAGGGATCGGCCAGATCCAGACCGAAGGCCACCAGCGAGGCGCTGCGCTCGAAACCGCTGGCATTGCCGTCGCTGCCCGCCGTTGCGCTGGTACCGGCCACCTGCACCCAGGCCATCGAGCCGCGGCCGGTCCCCGGCCCCACATCGCCCGCCAGCCCACGGCCCCTGCTGCCGAAGAACGCGGTGTCCGACAGCAGCCGTGACCGGTCCAGCGCCATGTCCGACGCCAGCGTCCCGTCCACCATCGCAATCTGCGCCGTCGAGGCATAGGCTTCGCCCGACATCAGCCGCACCGCACCGGCAATCTCGCCGGGCTGCAGCATATACAGCGCAAACAGCCGCGACGGCGTGGCGCCGCCGGCCGTCGCCGCATCAAGCCCCGTCACCAGTGCCGACTGGTTGGCACTGAGCCCCTCCCCGGCCAGCACCGTCGCCAGCTGGGCCGGTGCAAACTCCACCATGGCCGAAGTCGCGTCATAGACCATCCGCGCATTGATCGCAGGCGGCAGCGTCCCGTTGACGGTCAGGCCAGAGAAGGTCCCCGTGCGCCCGCCCAGCGCCTGCACCACCATGAGACGCTGCTCGAAGCTGCCGGGGGCCCCGAACAGGTTGACCCGGATCGCGCCGGCAAGCTCGGCCGTGCCCGACACGACCAACCCGTCAGCAGCAGGCGCTGGCGTGCCGCCGGGCCCAGACACCTGCACATCGGCCACAAAGGTGCTGCCAGCGGCCAGGGTCGCATTGCCGAGAACATAGAGCACGCCCAGATTGCCAGCGCCTGGCGAAACCGTCGCCCCCGACTGTGCGGTCAGCCCACCTGAGTAGCCGTTGCCGCTGAGGGTTGCTCCGCTGGCGACGGTAATCGCCGACTGGCCAAGCTGTCCGTTCAGCTCCAGCGTGCCGCCGCTCACCAGCGTCGTGCCGGTGAAGTTATTGCTGATCCCGCCATAGATCAGTCGCCCGGCACCACTCTTGACCAGCGCGCCGGTCCCGATGATCTGCCGCACGCTGATGGCATCGTTGGGCTGCTCCAGAACCAGCGTCCCGAAGATGCTGGCATCCCCCGGCAGGGCGCTGACGTTGCCGATCAGCGTTCCTTCCGCCACTTCGACACCACCGGTGAAGCTCAGGGGTCCGGACAGAGTCAGCGTTCCACTGCCGAGCTTGACCAGGCGACCGCCAGACAACGCCCCGCTGAGGGTCACCGCACTGGCACCGGTATCCACGGCCGCGCCCATCCCGCCCGGGAGGCTGATCGAGTTGGCAAAGGTCATGGGCACCAGCGGCCGCAGCACCGCACCCGCACTCATGACGACCGCACCAGTGGATGCCGCCTGGGCAGTGGTCAGTTCAATGACGCCGCCCGCGATCGCCAACCCACCGGTGAAGCTGTTGGCTGCACCCAGCGTGAGGACGCCGGTTCCCACCTTTGTCAGCCTGCCCGTGCCCTGGATGAGGCCGTCAAAGCGGGATGAGGTGTTGCCAAGTCCGATCGACAGGCCCGATGTGGCACCGTTGAGGTTGACGGTGCCGGTACCGCCCAGCGAGGCAACCTGCCATGTGGTCTGGTCCAGCTGGAGTGTGGCGCCAGCGCTGATCGTGGCACGCGCGTTCTGCGAGGACCCGCCCGTGCCGGTCAGGATCAGGGTACCAGTGGGCACATCGAGCCTGCCGCCGAATTCTGTCAGTCCGCTTGCCGCAAATGACTGAACGCCTGCGCCAGTGGACACGATCGTGCCGGTGCCCCTCACCGTGCCCGTGAAGGAGCCGCCCACTGCCCCGAGGGTCAGCGTGGCGGGTCCGGAGCCGGAATCGAGGATGCCCGCCCCGTTCAGTCCGCGGGTCAGGAGGAGGCCAGTGCGCATCAAAAGGGTCGAACCCGAAGCCAGCGTGGTGATGCCCCTGACTTCCGAGTCGAACGAAATCTGCATCGTTCCGCCCGACTCATTGATGAAGTCACCCAGAATGATGTTGGCCATATCCAGCACGCCCCGATTGGTCACGGTGCCGCGCAGGATCCCGAAATTGGTGAAGGTGCCGAGATTGAGGACGGTGCCGTCTAGGCGTCCAAGGGTCCCCAGATTGTTGCTCGCACCGCGCAGGGTGATCTGCGACGAATCCAGCACCCCTGCACTGCCCGATACCGTCACGGACGTCAGGTCCATGGTGCCGGATACCGAGATGCGGTTCGTGAAGCGGATTGGCGCCAGCGTCGCCAGATTGCCGGTGCCGCTGATCCACCCCGAGTAGACCAGCGGCGTGGCCCCGCCCCACCCGGAACCATAGGGTCCGATCGTCAGGTTGGCATTGTTGAGCTCAATGTGGCCGGCGCCGGTCAGCCCGTTTTCAATCCGGACATCCACATTGGTGAAGCCCATATAGCCATTGTTGACAACTGCGACAGGTGAGGAACCGAACCTTGGCGCGGGGCCATCCGCCCGCCCGAACCGGACGACCGTACCCGGGACCAGGCCCAGTGCCCCAATCCAGCCGGTATTGGTGACGCGGTCTGCGACGAGACCGCCGGAGTGGCCGACCGACCCGCTGTTGATCAGCTGGCCGATGTTGGTGGCACCAAAGCCCTCCACCTGGCCTGAGGACTGGTTGTCCAGAAGCTCGACTGTCAGGCCGCGATGGGCAAACCAGCTGGTATTGATGCCAGCAATGCCCCTGGCAGTTCCCAGTGACACCAGTCGCGCATTGTTGGTGAAGAAATCGAAGTCAAAGTTCGCGGCGAATGGGGCCGGGAAAGCACCGAGCGAAATCTGTACTTCCCCGCCCGTCACCAACAGGTCGCGAACCCGAAGGGCAGTAACGGTGAGGCGACCGCCGCCACGCTTCTCCAGCGAGCGGGTCACGCCGTTCGGGACCAGGAATGTCAGCGGGCCGGTTACGACCGAATCCGTGGCCCCGTTCAGCAGGAAAAAGCCGTTAGAATTCAGCCCGCCCGTACCCGAAATGCCAGTGGTGATGATCGAGCCGGTAATGGCAGAAAACAGGCCACCCTCCAGACGCACCGCCCCACTGACATTGAATGTTCGGGTAGCTGTTACGCCGATCCGGCCTCCATTCAGTATCAAGTCACCATTCACGGTTCCAGCCACTGTAGTAAGAGCCCGCTCAACGGTCAGATTGCCGTTGATTACGGACGTAGACTGCAATGTCATACTTGAAACGTTTTCGGTTACATAGGAATGTCGTACATTTCCGTTTATAGTTCCGCCGTTAATAAACAGTCCGTTCGAATCTACATTTCCATTAATTGTCCCCGTATTAAGGAAAGAGTAGTTAGGAATCACACTACCATTTGGACCGCGGAGCTGCACGTTTGCAGTCATGGTGCTCGAATTGAAGGCGATACCACCACTGTTGACAAAAAACACGTCAGCAGTCACCGGAGCTGTTATGTTGACCTGGGGACTTATGAGTGTCTCCAAACCAATTTCCAGCCGCCTGACTGTACTTGCGGTGTTCAGATTGTAGCCAAGCTGCACAAACCGCACCGTCCCGCTGCCCGAGAAAGATGGCGAGACAAAGCGATTCGGCTCCGCCATGCCGTTGATCGTCAGGATGCTATCGATGACTTCGACATTGCCCGTGCCGCCGATCTGAAAGATGTTGGTAGGCGACCGGATCTCCAGAATACCGCCACCGATGGTGACGGCGCCAAGTGAGAACACGGGTCCCGTCCCTGAACTGTGCTGGACCACGAAGCGTCCCTGCTCGATGAACAACTGACCCAAACCGCCCGAGACGGCGCCCGCTCCCATCGTGAGCGTGCCAGTCCCGACCTTTCGTACCGTCCCGACTGTCTGCCATCTCCCATTGAATTCGGACGAGATGTTGCCGATCCCGATCGTCAGAGCTGCATTGCCGACGAACAGACTTCCGTTACCGGCAACTCCGCCAATCGACACTGCCGTAGGCTGTGGTATATAGCTCGGCGAACCCGGCAATTGCGGGACCGGTAGATTAGCTCCGACTGTCAACAACGAATTCAGCCCGCCCGCGAGGTTTACGACTCCGGTCACGCTGCTGGTGCTCAGCATCATCAGGGTATTGGTCCCTGCCAGGGTCACATTCCCATTGATGACGCCGGGCCGCCCGCCAAGGTTGCTATTGCCCACACCCAACACGAACTGCGGCAGCTCGCTGGTCACATTGCCATCCACAACACCCGCAAGCGTTGCCCTGCTGGCAGTTCCCGACAGGACCACGCCGCTGGAAGAAACAAGGCGGTTCAGAAAGATCGCTTCGTTGGTTCCGGTCAGAACCAGTGGCGCGGTCGAGGACGCATTCTGTATGGCATCGCCGGAGAAGATATAGTTGGGCGCCTGCACCGATATCCGCCCGGCACTGACCGGGCCATTCGCGATCGTGACCGTGCCGCCCGTCGTCGCAAAGACAGCGGTTCCGCCCTGGAACACACCTTCGCTCGCCCAGTCAGGGCCGGTCACCCAATTGGCACTGGTTGGAGTCCAGGTGCCCGTGCCGCCATTCCCGTTGGCGGTATTGACGGTGCCCGTGGTATCGCTGCCGTCCCAGTGCTGGACCGGCGTCGGATCGGGGCCGGCCTGGGCCGCTGCGCTCGATCCGATCAAGGCCGCCAGTACACCGCCCACCAGGGAAGACGTGGCGATCAGATAGCGATTCATCCCGCTGCGGGTTGTGACTGAACCGGTGCGCATGGTGATTTTCCCTTGTGTCCGGGCCACCGCCGCTTCCCTAGAAGCGGCGGGCGGACGCCTGCGACAGAACCCGGCCCGCCAGCATCCAAACCCCAGATCATTCAATATCCGGGCACCGGTCATTGTCCACCCCGGCAGGCCGTTTAGATCGACATGATCGACCGCCGCCGATAACCTATGGCAATTCGATCAGAGCGATTGAACTCTCAGGTTTCCCAAACCTGGCTGCCAATGGACAAACACGCTGATCGCGACCGGGGTCAGCGAGCCCGCCGCGTGACGTCAATACAGAAGCAGGCTCGCCACTTCGGCGCGCCATGCGTCTTCGTCGGGCACGGCGATGGCGTCGAGGTCGGCGGGGGTGGCGGCGGGGTCGTCGACCCAGTTGCGCAGCTGCGGGCCGCCATTGATGATGTCGATGGCGAGATGGCCGCTGGTGTATTCGTAGGCGAACTCGGGGCCGCGCCAGAGGGCATAATCCGGATACAGGACGCGGATCGCCTTGAAGGCCAGCGCCTGCACCCGCCAGGGGCGGAAGGCGTGGTGGTCATAGGCGGGGTGGTCGCAGTGGATCTGCACCCCGTTGCACAGCTGGCCCTTGTGCTTGTGGAACGTCGGCTCGAACCAGCAGTCGCGCAGGGTGCAGCCTGCCAGCCACTGCGGCGCCAGCGCCTGCATCTTGGCGATCACCGCGCGCGCATCGATATCGGGCGCCCCGAACAGCTCCAGCGGACGGGTGGTGCCGCGCCCTTCCGACAAGGTGGCGCCTTCCAGCATCACCGTGCCGGCATAGGCGCGGGCCATGGCGAGACTGGCGGCATTGGGACTGGGGTTGACCCACGAGCGTTCCAGCAGCGGCCAGCCGTGGCCGGGCGCTGCCTCCGGCTCCCAGCCCTCCATGGTGATGACCTTGTAGGCCACATCAAGCCCGTAGTGGCGGATGAACCAGTGACCCATCTCGCCGAGGGTCAGGCCGTGGCGCATCGGCATCGGCCCTGCCCCGACGAAACTCTCATAGCCCGGCCGCAGGCTGGTGCCTTCCACCGGGCGGCCCGCCGGATTGGGGCGGTCGAGCACCCACACTTCCTTGCCGTGGCGGGCGGCCTCTTCCAGCACATAGAGCAGCGTGGTGATGAAGGTGTAGATCCGGCAGCCCACATCCTGGAGGTCCACCAGCACCACGTCCCACGGCGCCATCATGTTGCCGGTGGGGCGGCGCACCTCGCCATAGAGACTGAACACCGGGATGCCATGCACCGGATCGGTGAAGTCCTCGGTCTCGATCATGTTGTCCTGCTTGTCACCGCGCATGCCATGCTGCGGCCCGAAGGCAGCGGTGATCTTGAGGTCGGGCAGCGCCGCCAGCTCGTCGAGGCTGTGGGTCAGGGCGCGGGTGACCGAGGCCGGATGCGCCAGCAGGGCCACGCGGCGGCCCGCCAGCGGCGCGCGCAAGGCGGGGTCTTCAAGCAGGCGGTCGATGCCGGTCTTCATGGTGCGGTTTCCGGTTGCCCCGGGGCAGCGGGGGAAGTGGGGGCCAGATCGAGCACGAACGTGGCCGGATGATGGAAGTCGGCCTGCTCTGGAGCATGGGCCAGCGCCCAGTACGACTGGCCAGCCCCGGTTTCGTCGATCACGGTGGTGAGGCTGGCCTGCCACGGCGCGTCCGGATCCAGCGGCACATCCACACTGACCGCCAGCCAGCGGCCATCGGGTCCGGTCTGACGCACCAGCGGCGGCGCCGCCAGCGGCAGGTCGCGCATGCCCTGGCGGTGGCCATCGAAGGCATAGGCAGCCCAATGGCCGGCCGGGGCAAAGTTGAACTCGACATAGGCTGCCGCGCCCGGCAGCCGCACGAACAGCTCGCAGCAGCTGGTGGTCCACAGCCGGTCGGTGCGCGCCGCCTGCCCGTCCGGCAGGGGCGCAGGCCAGCTGACTGCTGCCCCCGGATCGTCCAGCCGGTAAACCAGCTCCAGCCGGCTGCCATGCCGCACGCAGGTCGCCGCCAGCGCCAGCGGCGCGCGGGGCGGGGCATCGGGGTGCGGCACGAGAACCAGATCCATCCCGCGCGCATCGCATGACAGCGCCGCCCGGCTCAACAGGTTGGCGCAGAGGGGTGCACGGGCTTGGCTTGAGCGCAGCTGCGCGCCGCTGGACCGCGCGGCTCCTGCCGCGCATAGCCGCCACCATGGGCGCGGCAGGAGCCGCGCGGTCCAGCGGGGCGGCCAGCCCCCCCCTTTCTTTGGCGAGCCCCGAGCGGGAAAAAGCCTTACTTGAGCTGGTGCGCGCCAGCGCACAGCTCTTGGGCCCTTGCCCGAAAGCCTTTTCCCCGGTGTCGCCCGTCGCTGACGGCGGGGATGCAGGCGGGACGGACGGTCTCAAGGATGGCGAAGCCACCACCCCGCGGCGCCCGAAGGGCGTCCTTGAAACCGGACGGCACGCCTGCGATCCACGCTGGCAGCGGCGGGTGGCACCAGGGAGAAGGGCGGGCGGAGGACCTCTATCCGTTGACCGCCAAACTCCGGGCAAACCACTGGAGCGCAGCTGCGAGCAGCTGCGCTCCAGTGGTTGGTGCTGGCCTTACTGCCC
>JAIXTH010000200.1 GCA_027484265.1 Alphaproteobacteria bacterium | reverse complement strand
TGGCGAGCCACAGCTGATGACCCCCGCCCAGCTCATGGACGGCTGGCGCGGCATCGTGCCGGGTTTCGACGCCACCTGGCACGAACTCACCGACGTCCGTGCCGAGGTACGCGGCGACGATGCCACGGCCACCGCCAACGTCGATGGCCGGCACTGGATCGGCGACCGCCTCTGGCGGCCGATTGGCACCTACTACTGGACGCTGCGGAAGCTCGACGGCGCCTGGAAGGTGACGTCGATGCGCTTCACCATGACGCAGGAGATTGGCGATCGCGCGCTGGCGACCGAAGCCACCGAACGCGCCAAGTCGAAGGCTGCTTCGACGCACTGAGAAATCCCGCAGACCAGAAATTGCCACCTGCCTGAAACCTATGCGCGGAGCTCGCCCCCGCGAGGTTTCACAGGCGTGCAAGGTGCAAAAACACCGTGCGCCGCGGATCGCCAACCTCGACCCGCATCATCAGGCAGACATACCCTGCGTGTAGCGCGCCCGCGCCTTCATCTTCGTGCCCGTCTTCGTCGTCATGTCCGTTCTCCTTGCTTCGATTCCATCACGTCAGCAAGGGATACGGTTTCCGCGGGCAAGGTCACTTCCTGCTCAGGACGATGTCCTCCGGGTTCTCAATCTCCAGGAAGCGCAGCGAGGTGGCCAGCGTTTCGGCAGTGCCGCCATGGAAGACGTCGGCCTCGCGCACGGTCTTGGCGAACTTGATGCCGGCTTCCTTCTCGATGTGGGTGATCGGGACCTGGTAGGTCTTGAACGGACCGAACCGGAATCCCTCTGTCGGCATGATGCTTTCCTGACTCAGCAGGTACGCCGACGTCAATAGCTCCTTGGTATCGGCATCGAGAGCGACCACGACCTTCCAGAACTCCAGCGGCACCTGCACGTCTTCGTAGGTCGGATCGTCGTCGCGGAACACCGGGCCGGTGAACACACACACCTTGAAACCGTGGGTGCGCGTGCTGTCGAGCACGTAGTTCTCCAGCGACAGCCAAGTCTTCTGGTTGAGGCCGGGCATCTGCGGTGCCGCATTGGTGTAAATGAAGGAGTCGTCTTCACCGAGCTGGGCTTCCGCTTCCGTTGCGCCCCAGCCGGGATTCTCGCGCCGCACTAGGTGTCCCTTGTCGAACGGTTGGGGACCGTAGAAGTCATGGTGGCCGAGCTGTTGCTTTTCGGTCAGGCGCGGGTCGTAGCCCCACTTGTCCTTGCGCTTGAGCTTGATCTTGAGCGCGCCATCAATGTTCTCGGCCGCCACGATGGCCAGCCGCCGCGTCTTGCTCATCACGATCGAGAAGTGGGTGTACGGCAGCGCGTTCTTCTCGAAGTCGACCGGCAGAACGCTGTGCTTGGTACCCGGCGTCGGTAAGGGCACGGACTTGTCCGCGCCCAGGAAGCCAGACGTGTAGCCGGCGCGGTCCTTCATGCTCGCGGCGGTGCGCTTGAAGTCCTTGAAGGCCTCGGTTTCGATCGCCAGCTCGTGGCGCGTCACCGGCACCCACGAGCGCCGAGCGATGATCTTCTGGATCACCGACGCCTTCACGGCGTAGTTGGTCTCTTTGAAGCTGCCGCCGAAGTGCAGACCGAGCACCTTGCCGCTGGCCAGGTCGAGGACCGCCGAACCGGAGTTGCCGCCCAAGGTGGTGGCCTCGTGGGTCAGGTACCAGCGGCCGTTGCCGGGGTTGACCACCCGGCCGGGTGCGAAGCGCTTGACCTCGAAGATGTTCTCGAAGATCCGCTCCATCAGCGAAGAGTCGTTGCGGTCGTCGTAGGCGGGATAGCCGACGACACCGATCCACTGCCCGGCCACCGCGTCCTTGGTAGCGATCTCCAGCGGCTCCGGCAGACCCTCTGCCCGCCTGACCTTGAGCACGGCCATGTCGGGTGCGGCATCGCTGCTCTCGGCGATCCACAGGATCTCGCCAATGCCGAACTCGTTGCTCGTGGGAACCTTGTGTTCTTCGCGGAAATCGATGCGCGAACCCACGTAGCGCCCGCGTTGGTTGAGGCGGTAGCGGAATTTCCGGCCATCGGCTTGCGCGAACAGCTCGGCCACATGCCGGTTGGTGATTATGAGATCGTCGGCCACCAACCAGCCGGTTCCGCACCAGGACATGGAGTCGTGGTCGCTCAGCTCGATGCGACCCACCGCGTTGATGCGCGGCACCAGCTTGGAGCGGAAGGGCGAGATTTCCTGCTCGACTGCCGGCAGGCGGGCGATGTCGTACTTGCCATCGCGGACCAGCAGCACAGGCCGGGTCTTCTCCAGGATGATCGCTTCGGTGATCGGCCGATCCGAGAACATCGTCTCCGGCTGCTTCGGCAGGGCCTTTGAGAGGCGCTCGGCGACCACGGCGTTGACCGGTTCGAACATCCGGTCGTGGGTCAGGTCGTTGTTGCCTGCCAGGGTGGCGATGGCATCCTTCATCGCCGGCGAACGTAGGACAGAGGCCAGGCGACTGGTGGAGCCGGGCAGTTCGGGCGACTTTTTCATGGCATAGCTCCTGTGGTGAATGCGTTGTCCCTGGGCCGGCTTCGGGCGGTTCGGCTAGCTGATCTAGAGCCAGATGACGAAGGACACGGCCAAGATGAGAATCGCCTTCCACTGCTGCCGAGCAGCCAAAGCAACTTGCTGCGCGTCACCGCGAGGCCACGACCTGGCCGGGGATCAGAGTTCGTCATGAGGTCTCAGACTTTGGCACTTGTGCGTATCTGTCTCACACGGATTCCACGAGAATTTCAGTTCTTGTCATTCATCTATTGTTTATATCGTGCACACCGCCCTTTCTCGGAATCGGTCGTTTCTGCAACAGGCGTGGCCTAGCGGTCGGATGCGGTGCCCTGCGTGTTTGCCTTACTATCTCGTAAGGCAAACATCATGGAGGCCCGCGTGACCGCAGCAACCATCACCACGAAAGGGCAGATCACGATCCCGGCGAGCGTGCGCGTCGCACTCGGGGTCGATACCGGGGATCGGGTCGAGTTCGTCGAGGTCGCGAAGGGGCGTTTCGAGGTGGTCGCGGCCACGCAGTCGGTCACCGCGCTGAAGGGCCTGATCCCTCGGCCGGGCAAGCCGGTCAGCATCGAGGCGATGAACGCCGCGATTGCAGCGTCGGCGACGGGAGAGCGTGGGTGATCGGGCTCGATACCAACGTCCTCGTGCGCTACATCGCGCAGGACGATTCTGTGCAGTCGCCGAAGGCTGCGGCCCTGATCGATTCGCTGTCC
>JAIXTH010000062.1 GCA_027484265.1 Alphaproteobacteria bacterium | reverse complement strand
CGCCCTCGAGCGCCTCCACCAGCGAGACCGGCAGGTCCATCCGCACATGATCGCCGTCGCCGCGGAAGCTGGGGTGCGGCTGCACCGTGATGGTCAGCAGCAGGTCGCCCGCGCCCCCCGGCCCGGCCCGGCCCTTGCCCGCCAGCTTGAGGGTGCGGCCAGTCTCGACCCCGGCGGGGATGGTGACGTCGACGGTGGCGCCGCCAACCGTCACCCGCTTGCGGGCGCCGCGCACGGCTTCGATGAAGCTGATCTCCAGCGGCGCGCGCACGTCATTGCCGCGCCCGGCGGCGGCGCCCGGACCGGGGCCGCTGGCGCCGCTACGGCCGAACATGTCGCCGAAGAATTCCTCGAACTCCGGGCTCATCCCGCCGGCAGCGCCGGTGCGGCTCGACTGGCTGGAGCTCTCGCGGGTTTGCTGGGTGAAGCCACCCATGCCGGCAAACGGTCCGCCAGGTCCGAAGGGGCCGCCTGGACCGAACGGGTCGCCGCCACCGAACGGACCGCGCCCGCCACCACTGCGCGGGCCGCCAGCGGCCCCGGTTCCGCGAAAGCCGGCAAAGGCCGGATTGCCATCGGCATCGATCTCGCCGCGATCATAACGGGCGCGGCGCTGGTCGTCGTCGAGGAAGGTGAAGGCGGCCGAGATCCGCTTGAATTTCTCTTCGGAAGCCTTGTCGCCGGGATTGCGGTCGGGGTGATACTGCTTGGCGAGCTTGCGATAGGCCTTGCGCACCTCGTCGGACGAGGCGCCCCTCTTCAGACCCAGGACGCCATAGGGTTCGTCAGCCACGTCACACCGCTCCGGCCATCCTGTCGGGCCCGACGCCGATGTAGGCACAGCCCCGCGCCCGTGGAAGGGGCCTTGCGCGGCCGGCGAACAGTTGCGGCATTGGTTTCATGATGCCCCGGGGCTGTGGAGCCCTGTCAGCGGCAACATGATCAAGGCGGCGGCCCGCGCCACCAGAGCCCGGTCCGGCAATGTGCCGCCGGTGGCCAGCTCCTGCCAGGTGGTCTGCAGGGCGATGCCGAGCGCCAGCTGCGCCACCAGACCATCGAGCACTTCATCGCGCACCACGATCGCGCCTGTCGCACGCAGCCGCACCAGGGCCGCGCGCGCAAAGTCTTCCAGCAAGGCCCCGCCCCGCCGCATCAGACCGGCGAGCCGCGCGTCGCTGGCCCACAGAACCCGGCCCTCCCGCCAGGCAAAGCGGGTGTCGTGCACTTCCTCCACCAGGATATGCACCTGGGTCCACAGCGTCTCCAGACTGGCGCCCTCGGCTGCCAGCTCGCGCAGGGCGTTGGCGGTGATCGCCTCCAGCTCGTCGAGGTGGGCATCCAGCAGCGCGGCGGCGAGGTCCGGCTTGCCCTTGAAATGATAGTAGAGATGGCCCGGCGAGATCGACAGCGCCGACGCCACGTCCACCGCCGACAGGGCCGCATAGCCCTCGGCATTGAACAGCTCGAGCGCAGCGGCAAGGATACGCGCCTTGGTCTGCGATCCCGACATGGTCCTCCCCCGCTGCTGGTGAAGGCTCACCGTGCCCTGCCAGGCCGAGGGACGCAACCGCCGGACCGCGCCGCCTCTGCGACGCCCTCTGCCGCGCCCCCTATAGCGCCCTCTGCGGCGGCCCGCTTCGGTGCGATGCCCGGCCAGGGGCCCGCGCTCCAGCGGGCCCGGATGCGACGTTTCGCGCCAGGCGCACGGCCCCGGGAGCGCTTGAATGGTATATCATTTGACCCTACCACTCGCCTGTCGGTCACGGCGGAGGGGGCAGCGGGTGAATATCAACGAGCTTGATGTCGTGCGCTGGCTGCACATCCTCGCCATGGTCTACTGGCTGGGTGGCGAGTGGGGCGTGTTCCAGACCAGCTACAATGTGGTGAACCGCAAGCTGTCGCTCGACGAGCGGCGGCGGCACATGGAGACCGCCTATCGCATCGATATCCTGGCGCGCACCGGCATCATCCTGCTGCTGCCCCTGGGGCTGCATATGGGCCACCTGTACGGGTTCGTGCCGTTTCTGGACGGGCCGGGCATCTGGGTGATGTGGGGGCTGGCCCTTGGCTGGCTGGCCCTGTGCTGGGCTGCCTTCATGGCGCGCGAGAGCGACCTGGGTCTGGCCCTGACCCGGGCTGACGAGGCGGTCCGCTTCGTGCTGATCCCGGCCCTGCTGCTGCTGGCGGTGCCGGCCTTCTTCGGTGGCGGCCTGCTGGACGTGGGTCAGGGGCAGCTGTGGTATCCGGCCAAGATGACGGTCTATGCCGGCATGCTGGTGATCGGCCTGATCTTGCGCTTCATCATGCGCGAATGGACCGTTCTGTTCCGGGTGCTGGCGGAGGGGCCGGACGACGACGCCGAAGCGAAGCTGGAGCGGTCGATCCGCTTTGGCCGCTTGATCGCCTATGTCTACTGGATCGGGATCGCATCCACGGCATTCTTCGGGGCCGTCAAGCCGTTCTAGACCAACGCTGTTCCCGGCCAGAGCCTGGACCAGTGCCTAGAACTGGAACGCCGATTCCACACGGACGCCGGGCTGGGCCGGACGGCGCTGCTCGCGCGAGCGGGCTTCGCGGTCGGCGGTGGACGGCGGCTCGGTCGGCACGGTGACGGCGGCGCCGACGCGGGCGCGGGGCGTGACATTGTAGGTCACGCCAGCCGAAGCGGTCGGGCCCTGTGTGCGGCTGCCGGGAACGGACGACTGGACAGCCGGCTGGTCAACACCCACCGACACGCCCCAACGGCTCTGCGGCCCAACGGGCACCCGGGCGCGTTGCTCGGCCCGTGGCACGCGGGGATTGGCGCCACCAGCCGTATGGCCACCGAAGGTGAAGCGCTCGTACCACGGCGCCTCGTCCTGCTGGCTGGCGGAGGATTGGGTCTGCGACTGGCGCACCTGCTGCGCATGCGCGGGCACGGACGCCAGACAGGCGACCCCCAGCAGCAGAGCAGGCAGAACAACGCGCATCGCCTTCACCGTCCCTCACAGATGTGCCAGCGTGGCCGCACATCTCCCCCAGAACGGCCATTATGCCGCTCACCCCTTTAATAGGTGATTGCGAAACCTGCGACAATGCCATCGATCCGCTCTTTCCCAGCCATCACACTGGAAATCGCGCGACTCTCCGGCAGCCGTTGCGCTGATGTCACGCCACCCACCAGCAGCACCCGGTCCGTGAGGGCAAAACCGCCCCGAATCGAGACACCCCGCTGGCTGCTGGGCTGGAGGCTGTCCTGCGACTGCCAGGCCTGCACAAGCCAGGTCCAGGCACCGCTGTCGAATCCAACCGAGAACTCCGTGGACTCATGCGCGCCCAGCACCGGCCCCTGCCAGCCGGAGCGGCGCCCGAGGCCCGCCCGCCAGCCCTCTCCATCGACCCGCAGGCTGAGGGCGGTCAGATCGATGTCGCTGTCCCCCAGGGCCGGGCCGCGCAGGGTTCCCTGCGAACGCGACAGGCCGATGCCATACTCAAGGCCGCCGAGGCGCACCGTGGCATCGATCCCCGCTTCGGCCACACCCTCCAGCCGGGCGCCGGGCAGACGCAGCGGTCGCGGTGCATCGGGACGCCCGCCAGCAACCTCGGGCGTCCAGGACAGGCTGGCGCGCACGCCGATGATCCGCACACTGGTGAGCGCCAGCCGCGGCGCGCTGCCCGACAGGCCGGGCTCTGGAATGCCGGTGCCGGCAAGGCCGGTGGCGCTGATCCCGCCCCGCTCGGCCAGACCGAACAGGCCCGGCACCGTCACCAGGGTGGTCTCGGCGGCACCGGGTCCAGAGCCCACGGCCACTTCGCCCCATCCCCCCCGCACGAAAACCCCGGCCCTGTCGATCCAGGCGTCGGTTTCCACGCGCGTGGCCGGCGGCACTGGCGAGGCCGGAAAGCGCAGGTCTGCGGGCAGGGCCCGCACCGTCCGCTGGGCCCGTGCTCCCAGCGTGATCCCCGGCTGCAGCCCGCTGTCGAGGGTCCAGACCCAGGCGACAGCACCCTGTGCATCGAACAGCAAGCCATCGGATCCGGCATCACCAGCCGCTACAGCTCCTGCCGGGGCGTCGCGCTCACCGCTGGCCGCAATCACATCCAGCACGCCGGCGACTTCGGTATCGGGGGCCGCCAGTGCGGGGACCGGAGCCAGCAGGAGGGCACCGGACAGAGCGGAAAGAGCCGCCCGCGCGGCCATCCCGGTTCGGGGCAGGCCGCTCATGACCTGTACCCGATCTGGCGGGCAAAGGCGCGCAGCTCGTCGGTGAACAGGTCGGGGCATTCCATAGCCGCGAAGTGACCGCCGCGCGGCATGTCGGTCCAGCGCACCACCTGATAGGCCCGCTCGGCCCAGCTGCGGGGCGGGGCGACATACAGGCTCTCGCCGGGGAAATTGGCAAAGCCGGTGGGCACCTCCACCCGCTGGCCCTCGGGCAGGCCGTTGCCGCCATTCTCCTCCAGCAGGGCGCGGTAGTACCAGACCGAGGTGCCGAACGAGCCGGTAACCAGATAGACCATCACATTCGCCAGCAGCCTGTCGAGGCCGTAAACGCTCTCCAGCGTGCGCCCCTCCGTCAGGTCGGACCAGCCGTGGAACTTCTCCAGGATCCAGGCCGCCTGCCCCATCGGGCTGTCGGCCAGGGCAAAGGCCAGCGTCTGCGGCTTGGTGGCCTGCTGCTGGAAATAGGCGCCGCCCAGTTGCATGTTCTGGCCCATGCGGGTGAGCCACGCCACTTCTTCCGGGTTCTGCGGCGTGGCGGGTGTGGGGCGCAGGCCGATCATGTTGAGGTGGATCGCCTCGACGGCGTCGGCATGATCAAGGCCGAGCCAGCTGGTGACCAGCGAGCCCCAGTCGCCCCCCTGCGCCACGAACCGCTCATAGCCCAGAAGCCCCATCAGCTGGCGCCACAGCCCGGCGGTGGCCCGCTGGCCGATCGGGCGGGCGGGGGCGCCGGAGAAGCCATAGCCGGGCAGTGAGGGGATCACGAGGTCGAAGGCATCGGCCGGGTCGCCGCCATGGCGCGAGGGAAAGGCCAGCGGCTCGATTACGTCCAGAAACTCGACCACCGAGCCCGGCCAGCCGTGGGTGATCAGCAGCGGGCGGCGCCCGCCTGCCTCGCCCACCACGTGATAGAAGTGGATCCGCTGGCCCTCGATATCGGCAGTATATTGTGGCCAGGCATTCAGCCGCGCTTCCCAGCGCCACCAGTCAAAAGCCTCCAGCCAGTGCTGGCGCAGCCGGGCCAGGAAGGCACCGTTCGTGCCGCGCGACCAGTCGTCGGCGCCTTCGTCCGCGGGAACCGGCGGCATCCGCCAGGCACGCACCTGCGCCAGGATGCGCGCGATGGTCTCTTCGGGAATGAAGACGCTGAATGGTGCGGGCGGTGCGGGCAGATCGGTCATGGCGCAGGGTCTGTGGTGGTTCGGGTGGCGGCGGCGCGGATGGCGTCCATCAGGGCGATGTTGGCGATGATCTCATCGCCTTCGGGGCGCATCGGGGCGCCGGTGAGGATGGCATCGAGGATGCCGTCGAACTGGTATTCGAAGGTGGGGCGCAGTGCGAAGCGCTCTTCGTGCACGGTCCCGTCGGGCCGTTCCAGCACGAAGCGGTGGCCGAACTGCGGCGCCAGCGGGTTCTGGATGCGCAAGGTGCCCGCGCTGCCCGCGACGGTCAGCCAGATGGCGCGGGGCCCTGGATGATCCATGGAACAGCTGATGGCCGCCGTCCCGCCGCCTGCCAGCACCAGACCGGCGGTGGTGCCGACGTCGACACCCTGCGCCAGCCGCTGCGCCGCGTCTGTCACCTGCGGCTCGTCCTCGACGAGACCGCGCACCCAGCTGACCGGATAGCAGCCGAGGTCCGCCAGAGCGCCGCCGCCGAGGTCCGGCCGCCAGCGGAATTCATCGGGCATGAACGGGATGTCGGCCTCGAAGGCCGCCTCGATGCGGTGCACCGCGCCCAGCATGCCGCCGTGCACCATCTCCTGCGCCCGCAGGAACAGCGGATGCCAGGCATAGTGGAAGGCCTCCACCAGCCTGCGGCCAGCAGCCGTGGCCGCTGCCACCATCGCCCGCGCCTCGCCGGCATCGAGGGCCGAGGGCTTTTCCACCATCACGTGCTTGCCGGCCTTCAGGGCCTCGACAGTCCAGTGCGCGTGGGCCGAGGGCGGCAGGGCGATGTAGACCAGGTCCACATCGTCGCGTGCGATCACGTCGGCATAGGAGCCTGCAACGGGGATCCCATGCTCGGCAGCAAAGGCCCGGGCGCGGGCAGGACTGGAGGCGCCGATGGCGCGCACCTGCGGCCGCGCGTGCGGGCCGGCATAGGCGCGGGCCGGCTCGATCAGGGCCCTGGCGGCAATCCGGGCCGCGCCGAGGATGGCGATGCGCATGGGAGCTTCCGGCTGTGAGGGGGCAAGGGGTGCCGCGTCCGCCCAGCAGTCTGGCGCCAGCCGAACTGCGTCGCAAGCCGCCCGTCACCGCCGCATGCGGTTGCACCGGATCGTCGGACAGGCGAAACAGGCCCGGCAAACAAGCGCCGGACAACAGGCGCATGACGAGGGTGCACGATCATGTGGGGCAACAAGAAAGAAACCGCCGACGCCGAACCGGTGAGCGACATCATGATCCCGCCAGTCGCCCGCCCGGCGGCGGCGCCTATCACGGCTGCGTCGGCAACTGCGGTTGCGGCTGGCTGCGTGGTGAACGGCTCGATCACGGCGACCGGCAATGTGGTGGTGGACGGCAAGGTGACCGGTGATGTGCGCTGCGCCGCTCTGACCATCGGCCGCGACGGCGAGATCACGGGCAATGTGGTGGCCGAGACCGCGACTGTGCGCGGCAAGGTGGCGGGTGATGTGCGGGCGCGCACCATCCAGCTGGCCGGGTCCGGCGTGATCAATGGCGACCTGACCCATGCGGTGCTGATCATCGAGGAAGGCGGTGCCTTCGAGGGACGCTCCCGGCGCCTGGCCGACCCGCTGGCGGACGTGCCGGTTCTGGCGGCACCTGCAGCCGACCGTGATGCGGCTGCCCCGGCACAGAAGGACAGCAAGGATGCCGAGGCAGGCACCGCGCCTGCTGACGCGGCGTCCGCCGCCGCCCCGGAGTCCGGCACCACCAGCTCAGCGCTCGCCAACGAGCTCGGCGACGGCTTCGCCGCCCGCACCACCTGACGCACGCGCCCTGTTCCAGGGTGCATGGGCGGGCGCGTGGGTGAGCAGGTCCAGCGACTGCCCACGGCGCAGCAACAGGCCGCCACCGGGCAGTTCGTCGGGTGACAGGGCGCGGGGCAGCCCCTGAACCGTCAGCACCGGCCGCAGGTCGCCGGTGCCGTCCGGCTCGAAATGCAAGGTCCAGTCGGACCCGCCCGCCAGACAGCTATCGTCCCCGCGCGTGCGCGGCGGCGGCACCACGGCCCTGGCAGTCCGTGCCGGCAATCCGGCCTCGTCCACCAGCCGCACCGCATCGAACCGGGCGCCGGGCAGGAAGCACAGCTGCGGCCAGCTGCCGGCGGGTGCCGCCAGAAATGCCCGGCCCTGCGGCGCGATCCAGCCCTCCACCGGCGGCGCCAGCCACCACAGACACAGACCCAACGCCGCCAGCGGCACCGCCAACCAGCGCAGCACCGTGCGGGCGAGGCACAGGATCACGATGGCTGCCACCAGCAACAGCGGCGGAACCGGCCCGGCATCGGCCACGCTCGCGCCTGCGCCCGGCCAGACCGCAACCCAGTGGGCGATATCGAGAATCCGGTCGAGCCCCCAGCGCGCCAGCTGCCAGAATGGCTCGTCCCAGCCGAAGGGCGACAGCACCACGGCGGTGAGGGCAGCGGGGGCCACCACGAAGTCCTGCAAGGGCGCCGCCATCAGATTGGCCGCCATGCTCCACGGGCTGACCCGGTGAAACACCGACGCGGCAACCGGTGCGGTGGCGGCTCCGGCGACCACACCGGCCAGCAGCGTGGCGGCGACCCAGCCGCGCGGATCGCGCAGGATCGCAAAGGTGCCGGTGGCGCCTGGCCGGGCCGCCTCCCACAGTGACACCAGCGCCAGGGTGGCCAGGAAGCTCATCTGGAAGCCGGGCTCCATCGCGCTCTCGGGCCGGAACGCCAGGATCAGCAGGGCCGCGATCGCCAGGCCGCGCCGCGTCACCCCCTGCCGGTCGAGCATGACAGCGCCGAGCACCACCGCAGTCATCACGCAGGCGCGCACCGCCGGTGCCTCGGCACCGGTAAAGACCGTGTAGGCGAGTGCTGCTGCGAACGCCGCCGCAGCGGCTGGCTTGCGGGCATCGACCCGCAGCGCAACCCACGGCCACAGGGCAAGGCCGCGCCAGACAGCCAGGAAGACAAGGCCCGAGACCAGCGCCACATGCAGGCCCGAGACCGACACGATGTGCGCCAGCCCCGACGCCTGCAAAGCCTCGACGTCCACCGGATCGAGCCACGAGCGGTCCCCGGTGGCGATGGCCGCCAGAAAGCCCCCTGCCCCGCCGTGCCCCTCGGCAAGATCGGCGGCGGTCGACTGGCGGGCGGCTGACAGCCACGACCCGATCCGGGCCAGCAGGCCTTCAGCCGGTACGGCTGGCAGGGCGGCGCAGGGCCTGAGTGCATAGCCAACCGCGCCCAGCTGCTTGAACCAAGCCGCCCGCGCAAAGTCATAGGCCCCCGGCACCACCGGAGCCGGGGGCGGATTGAGCGTGGCGACGCAGGACAGCCGCGTGCCGACCGCCGGAGCCTTGTCCTCGCGCAGCGAGATCCGCACCCGGCGGGGTGTCCGGTCCGGGGCAAGGCCGTCGATCGCATCGACAACCAGCATCGCCCGCCAGGCGCCCGACTGCGCCCGGTCCACCTCGATCACCGTGCCGGCCAGCTGCCGGGGGCCGCCTTCGGCTGCGATCACCGGCGCCGCCACGACCTGTGCCCGCAGCAGGACAGACGCACAGCCACCCGCCAGCGCCGCACCCATCAGCAGCACCAGTCCCAGCCACAGCATCCACTCGCGCCCCTGGCGCACGCCGGCCAGCTGCGCCCCCGCTCCCGCCAGCCCCAGCAGCGCCAGCGCCCCAACCGCAGCAGCGGGCGGCACAGCTGCCAGCAGCGTGCAGCCCAATGCTGCGCCGACGGCCACGCCCACCGGTCCCCACACCACCAGCTCGGGCAGTGGCGCGCGCGCGATCCCGTCCCAGGCCTCGGCCCATGCGGCACGCAGCCGCGCGCCCCTTCCCTCGCCGGGCGCGCGTGCTAGGAGACGCGCCAGACCCGGCGGCGGGTCATCTTCGGGAAAGGCAGAGTTGACGGTCATGGGCACGGCACACACCGGACACGGCGCAGACGGGGCGCGGGTGGTGACCCGCTTTGCCCCCTCGCCCACCGGCTATCTGCATATCGGAGGTGCACGGACCGCGTTGTTCAACTGGCTTTATGCGCGCAAGACCGGTGGGCGGTTCCTGATGCGCATCGAAGACACCGATCGCGCCCGCTCTACCCAACAGGCGGTCGATGCGATCCTCGAGGGCATGGCCTGGATGGGGCTGGAGGCCGACGAGCCGCCGATCTTCCAGTTCGCCCGCGCTGCCCGGCACAGGGAAGCCGCACTGGAGCTGGTGGTCCGTGGCGGCGCGTTCCGCTGCTATCTGTCAGCGGACGAGGAGACCGCTCTCAAGGACCAAGCCCGCGCCGAGGGCCGCGCCTTCCGTTCGCCCTGGCGCGACCGCACTGACGGCGATCCGGCGCAGCCGCACACGGTGCGTCTGCGCGCCCCCAACGCTCAGGCCACCATCGTGGTGCGCGATCAGGTGCAGGGCGACGTGCGCACCCGTGGCAATGACCTGGACGACATGATCCTGCTGCGCACGGACGGCACCCCCACCTACATGCTGGCGGTGGTGGTGGATGACCATGACATGGGCGTGACCCATGTGATCCGGGGCGACGATCACCTGACCAACGCCGCCCGCCAGAGCGCGCTGATCCAGGCCTTCGGCTGGCCGGTGCCGGTCTATGCCCACATCCCGCTGATCCATGGCGAGGATGGCAAGAAGCTGTCGAAGCGCCACGGGGCGCAGGCCGTGCACGAATATCGCGACATGGGCTATCTGCCCGAGACGATGCGCGCCTATCTGCTCCGGCTCGGGTGGTCGCACGGCGATCTGGATATCGTCGAGGACGAGGACGCGGCGCGGCTGTTCGATCTGGAAGGGCTGGGGCGCAGCCCGTCGCGGCTGGATTTCGCCAAGCTGGGCAGTGTGAACGCGCATTTCCTGCGCCAGGCCGACAACGGGCGCCTCGCGGGTCTCGTGGCCGACCATCTGGCAGCGCAGGGTCGGCCGGTGGACGATCCGGCGCGGCTGGCACCTGCCATCGGCGCGCTGAAGGAGCGGGCAAAGACCATCCCGGAGCTGGCGGACCAGCTCGGCTTCGTGCTGGCCACCCGCCCGCTGGCACTGGACGAGAAGGCGCGCGGCCAGCTGCAGGGCGAGGCTCTGGAGCGGCTCGGCCGCGCGGCTGCCGCGCTTTGCGCCGTTACGCAGTGGGAACACGAGACGTTAAAGCAAGCTGTGGCAGATTTTGCGGCAGCGGAGGGCGTCGGGTTCGGGAAAGTCGGACCGGTCATCCGCGCTGCATTGACAGGCGGCCTGCCTGCGCCCGACCTCGGCATTGCCCTCGAGCTGCTGGGTCGTGACGAGGCGCTGGGCCGGCTGGCCGACGCTGGCGCCGCCTGACCGGCGCCGGACCCACAGGTGCTCTCGGGCACCGGAACTTGCCGCCGCCCCTGGTTTCAGGCGAAACCGGGCGGCAGGAGAGGCGGGCCGGACGGCCCATGGACAACACACGGGACGCTGGGTGGCGGCTCGGAGGGACGAGAGAGGGGAGCGCAACATGGACAGCAAGGCACAGCCCAAGGGCACCGCAAAGCTGGAGCTGAACGGCAAGAACTACGAACTGCCCGTGTATGGCGGCGCGACAGGGCCGGATGTCCTCGACATCCGCAAGCTCTATGCCCAGGCTGACGTGTTCACCTATGATCCGGGCTTCACCTCCACCGCCAGCTGCGAGAGCCAGATCACCTATATCGACGGCGATGCGGGCGTGCTGCTGCACCGTGGCTATCCGATCGACCAGCTGGCCGAGAAGTCGAACTTCCTGGAAGTGGCCTATCTGCTGCTCGAAGGGCACCTGCCCACCACCGAGCAATATGCCAAGTTCAAGCATGACATCACCTATCACACGATGCTGCATGCCCAGTTCGACCGCTTCTTCGAAGGCTTCCGTCGCGACGCCCACCCGATGGCGGTCATGACCGGCGCCGTCGGCGCCCTGTCGGCCTTCTATCACGACAGCCTGAACATCGATGACCCGATGCAGCGCAAGATCACCCAGCACCGGCTGATCGCCAAGATCCCGACGATCGCTGCCCGTGCCTACAAGTACTGGGTCGGCCAGCCGTTCGTCAGCCCGCGCAACGAGCTGACCTATGCAGCCAACTTCCTGCGCATGTGCTTTGCGGTCCCGGCCGAGGACTATGTGGTCAATCCGGTTCTGGCCAATGCGATGGAGAAGATCTTCATCCTGCACGCCGACCACGAGCAGAACGCCTCCACCTCCACGGTGCGCCTGGCGGGGTCCTCGGGCGCCAATCCGTTCGCGTGCGTCGCGGCCGGCATCGCCTGCCTGTGGGGTCCGGCCCATGGCGGCGCCAATGAAGCCGCGCTCAACATGCTGCGCGAGATCGGCCATGTCGACAACATCCCGGACTTCGTGGCCAAGGTGAAGGACAAGAACTCGGGCGTGCGCCTGATGGGCTTCGGGCACCGGGTCTACAAGAACTATGATCCGCGCGCGAAGGTGATGCAGAAGGCCTGCCACGAAGTGCTGGCCGAAGTCGGCATCAAGGACGACCCGCTGCTGAAGGTGGCGATGGAACTGGAGAAGATCGCGCTGAACGATCCCTATTTCGTCGAGCGCAAGCTGTATCCCAACATCGACTTCTATTCGGGCATCACGCTGAAGGCGATGGGTTTCCCCGAAGAGAGGTTCACCGTGCTGTTCGCGCTGGCTCGCAGCACCGGCTGGATCGCGCAGTGGG
>JAIXTH010000189.1 GCA_027484265.1 Alphaproteobacteria bacterium | reverse complement strand
GCCCGGTCCATCGCTGCGGCACCCTCCGCCACCACCGCACGGGCGTGATCCAGCATTGCAGTGCGCTGATCCGGTCGCCCCAGCAGCCCGGCAACCTGGAGCGCCAGCGTCTGCGGGTCGGCCCCGACCAGCACCACGCCGCCCGCGTCTTCCAGATCCAGATAGAGGTCTGCGAAGTTGTGCACCTTCATGCCGCTGATCACAGCCGAACCGATCGCAATCGGCTCCACCGGATTATGGCCGCCGACCTTCTCCACCAGACTGCCACCCATCACGGTGACCGGGGCAAGGGCGAAGGCTGTGCCGAGCTCACCCATCGTGTCCCACAGCCAGACAGCGTGGCTGCGCTGCGGCACGGCGTCGTGCGAGCGGCGCACGGGCACAAACCCCGCCTTGCGGACCGCAATCTCCACATCCTGCGCCCGCTCCGGGTGGCGGGGGGCCAGGATCAGCAGGGCATCGGGCGCTCCGGCCAGCAGCGACTGGTGGGCAGCCAGAACCAGCTCTTCCTCGCCGGCATGGGTCGAGGCGGCCAGCCAGACCGGGCGCCCGGACAGGGCGGGGGCCAGCTCTGTCAGCTGTGCGGGGTCCGGCTGCGGGACCGAAGCGGCCAGCTTGAGATTGCCCGCGGGTGGCAGGTCGTGGCCGGTCAGCTGCATCAGGCCGTCGCGGGTGCCGGCATCGGCGGGCAGGATGGTGGCAAAGAGGCCCAGAAGATACCGCGCCGAGGCCGGGGTCCGTCCCCAGCCGCGCAGTGATCGCGCCGTCATCCTCGCATTGGCCAGCGCCAGAGGAATGCGGCGGGCAGCGGCGGCCTGCAGCAGATTGGGCCACAGCTCGCCTTCCAGGCAGATCCCGATATCCGGGCGCCAGGCATCGAAGAAGCCCGCGACGGCTGCGGGCGTATCGACGGGCAGGAAGGCGTGACGGTCGTTCGGACCGAGGCGGCGGGCAATGACCTCCGCCGATGTCACGGTGCCGCTGGTGTGCAGGAATGACAGGTCGGGCCGGACAGCCCGCAGTCTCGCCGCCAGGGCAAGGCCCAGCTGGCTCTCGCCCACGCTGGCGCCATGCAGCCAGACCATCAGGCCCGCCGGCCGGTCCGCAGCGGCTGTACCGAGGCGCTCGGACAGGCGGGCCGGGACTTCCTTGCTGTTGCGGGTCCGCCAGGTCAGCAGCGGGGTGGCGAGCGGAGCAAGGGCCTGTGTGGCCAGACGGTAGGCGGTCAGGGCAGGTGGCAGGCTCATGCAGCAGACTCCCCCACCCCGCCGGCCGGCGCCACGCCCGCAAGCGGCGCCGGCTCCACCGGCTGGCCACCCACCAGCGCTTCGGCTTCATTCAGGAGCCGGGTGAGCTCGTCTTCCAGCTGCTGGCGCAGGGCCTCCAGCAGCGCGGCGTCTGCGGTCGCCGGCACATTGATCGGGCGGCCATAGAGCTGGACCCCGCGCCCGAACAGCGGGGGGGCGGCCATCCGGTCCCAGGTGCCCAGCCGCCGGGTGCCCGCGATGGCCCAGGCCGTGGGGATAATCGGCACACCGGCGGCCTTCGCTACGCGGATCGGTCCCGGCTGCGCGCGCATCCGCGGCCCACGTGGCCCGTCCGGGGTCATGCAGACACAGCCGCCAGCCTTCGCGTGCGCCACCATAGCCCGGAATGCCTGGATCGAGCCCTTGGTGGCAGTGCCGTCCAGTGTCTTCTTGGCGGTCGAACCCCGCACGGTGCTGCGGCGCATCCATTCGATGGCGCGGGTGGAGATGTTGGCGTCGCGAGACTGGCTGGTGAGCACCAGCACGGGCTGGCGATCCTTGGGCCAGAGGGCATCGCAGGCGACCATGCCAGAGTGCCACATGCACCAGACCACCCCGCCCCCCGCCTCCCACAGCGGCGCCACATGCTCCCGCCCCACCACCGTCCAGCGCGTGGTGATGCGGACCAGATTCATGTAGGCGGCCAGGATCGCCGTCAGCAGGAACTGGACAGGGGCAGACTTGGCGATCTTCTTCACGGCGCTCGCAGAGTGGCCCGGCGAACAGGATGCGGGCCTGCCGTCAGGATAGGGTGCGGCTCGCCAGGTTGCGAGGGGGCTCGCTCAGCGCAGGCCTCAGACCTGCAGCAATACCGGGCTGTCGCCATGCCAGCGCAGCCACACCGGATCGTCCCAGGTGAAGTCCTCCTGGTCCCAGCGGGACAGGTTGGGGCGCGAGACCCGGACGATCCTGTCGTTGGCCAGCTTGACCTCATAGACGCTTTCCGAACCCAGATAGGAGATCTGGTGGATCACGCCCGCCACCACATTGCAGCCTTCCGGGCTGTCCTCCGGCGTGGGAACCGGAGCCCCCTCCAATTTCTTGACCAGCTCGATCTTCTCGGGCCGCACGCCAACCCACAGCTTCTCGCCGGAGGCGCCGGAGACTCCGTGGTCGAAATAGATCTTGCCGCCCAGTTCGGGGCTCTCCACGATGGCATGGTCGGGTTCGTCGGCGATCAGCTGGCCTTCGAACATGTTCACCGACCCGATGAAGTCGGCCACGAAACGATTGGCCGGAAACTCATAGAGATTGGCCGGGGTTGCGGTCTGCATCAGACGGCCGCGCTCCATCACGGCACAGCGGCTGGCCATGGCCAGCGCCTCGTCCTGGTCGTGCGTCACCATCACGAAAGTGATGCCGACCTTGTCCTGCAGCTCGGCCAGCTCGAACCGCATCGCCTCGCGCAGCTTGGCATCCAGCGCCGAGAGCGGTTCGTCGAGCAGCAGCACCTTCGGCCGCTTCACCAGCGCCCGGGCCAGAGCCACGCGCTGACGCTGGCCACCGCTCATCTGGTCGGGCTTGCGCTCGGCCAGGTGATCGAGCTTCACGTCCGCCAGCGCCTTCATGACCCGCTGATACTGGTCAGCCTTGGCGACATTGTCGAACTGCAGGCCATAGGCGACATTGTCGTAGACCGTCAGATGCGGGAACACCGCATAGGACTGAAACACCATGTTCACCGGCCGCTTGTTGGGCGGCACGGCGCTGACATCCTGGCCGTCGATCCAGATCTTGCCTTCCGTGGGCATCTCGAAGCCGGCGATCATCCGCAGCAGCGTGGTCTTGCCGCAGCCGGACGGCCCCAGGAGCGCGAAGAACTCGCCCCGGCGGATCTCGAGGCTGACACGGTCGACCCCGACCACCTTGCCCCACCGCTTGGTGACGTCCTCGATCCGGATGATCACATCGTCGTCGGACCCGCTCATGAACCCTGTCCTTCCTTGGCGAACTTGCTCTGCATCCGCAGCGCCAGCGCCGTTGCAACCACCGTGATCACGATCAGGACGGTGGAGGCTGCGTTCACCTCCGGCGTGACCGAGAACCGTACCATTGAGTAGATCTTCACCGGGAAAGTCACCGAGCCCGGCCCACCCACGAAGAAGGTGATCACGAAGTCATCCAGCGACAGGGTGAAGGCCAGCAGCGCCCCGGCAATCAGACCCGGTCCCATGTGTGGCACAATCACATCGCGGAAAGCCCGCCACTGGCTGGCGCCCAGGTCGAGGGCTGCCGCCTCCAGCTCGCGGTTGAAGCTCTCGAGCCTTGCCCGCACCACGATGGCCACGAACGGGAAGGCGAATGTCACATGTGCGATGATGATCGGGGTGAGATTGACCGGCCACGGCAGGTCATTGGGCCAGTTCAGCTTGGCAAAGAAGATCAGCAGCGCCACGCCCATGCAGATCTCGGGCACCACGATCGGCAGGCTCATCCCGCCTTCCAGCCCGGACTTGAACGGAAACTTGAACCGCCAGAACATGAACGCCATCAGGGCGCCCAGGATCACCGACAGCACCGTGCAGGCCACCGCGATCAGCAGCGAGTTCAGCATCGCATCGCGGATGCCCTCGTTCTCGAACAGCTTGCCGTACCACTCCAGCGTGAAGCCGCGCCACACCGTGGTGCGCCGGCTGTCATTGAAGCTGAACACGAACAGCACCAGCAGCGGCAGGTACAGGAACAGCAGCACCACCCCCAGCCACAGCTGGAGCGGCAGGGCCCTGGCATAGTCGAGCGGGGCGCGGGGAGAAGCCTTGATCCGGGCCATGGACTAGCCCACCCCCATCTTGGCCGCCCGCGCGTCGGCAACGGCGCGCAGGGCGAAGAACAGCAGCGTCAGATACATCAGGATGAACGAGATCGCCGCGCCGAACGGCCAGTCGCTGGCGCGCTTGAACTGTCGGTCGATCAGGCTGGCGATCATGGAATCGTTCGGTCCACCGAGGAGGTCCGGGGTCAGGAACGCGCCCAGCGCCGGGATGAAGGTGATGATCAGGCCGGCGATGATCCCCGGCATGGCCAGCGGCACCACCACCTTGAACAGGGTCTGGATATGCCCGGCACCGAGGTCGAGGCTGGCTTCGATCAGCGACCGGTCCAGCCGGTCCAGCGCGGCATAGAGCGGCAGGATCATGAAGGGCAGATGCACATAGACCAGCCCCGTGATCACCGCCCCCTTGTTGTAGAGCAGCTCCAGCGGCTGGAATTCGCCCAGCGGCAGGCCGATGCCGGTGAGCAGTCCATGCAGCAGCGAGAAGCCGTCATTGACGGTCCCGGTCTGCCCCAGCACGGTGATCAGCGCATAAGTGCGGATCAGCAGATTGGTCCAGAACGGCAGCATGATCAGGAGCAGCAGCCACGCCCGGGTCCGCTCGCTGGCAAAGGTCATCATCAGCGCCACCGGGAAGCCGGCGACCAGACAGATGAGCGTCGCCACGGCCGCCATCCACACCGACTGCCAGAACACCTTCAGGATCGCCGGCTCGAACACCCGCGCATAGTTGGAAAAGGTGCCGGACACCTCGATCTGGCCGGGTCCGGTTTGGGTGCCAAACGAGAACGCCCACACGATGGCCATGGGGATGACGAAAAACACCGCGAACCAGACGGTGGGCACCAGCATGGTCCCCCAGAAAAACCGTTTGTTTTCGCGCCAGTCCTGCATGCACGCCCCCTCGCGTTGGCGGCACTACTGCACACATTTGTGTGGCACGGAAGGGGGGCGGCGGCAGTTTGCGCGCAGCAGCGTCCGCTTGCCGATCCATTGCGCCGTGCGCATAGGCTGGCGCTCTGTCAGGCGGCGGAAGGGAGACTGTGATGTCGGGTTGGGTGCTGGGCGTGATTGGCGGGTCGGGGCTGTATGAGATTCCTGGCCTGACGGGGACCTGGAAGACGGTGGATACGCCGTGGGGTCTGCCGTCCGACCAGCTGTTCGATGCCGAGCTGGATGGCCAGCGGGTGGTGTTCCTGCCGCGCCATGGTCGGGGTCACCGGACGCCGCCGAGTGCCATCAACTATCGCGCCAACGTGGATGCGCTGAAGCGGCTGGGGGTGACAGACGTGCTGTCGATTTCCGCAGTGGGCAGCCTGAAGGAAGAATACCCGCCCGGCCACTTCGTGGCGGTCGACCAGTATATCGACCGCACCTTTGCCCGCGAGAAGAGCTTCTTCGGGGCCGGCTGCGTGGCTCACGTCTCGGTGGCCGACCCGGTCTGTCCACGCCTGACCGGCCTGGCGGTGGCGGCGGCCCGGGCTGCAGGGGCGCAGGTCGCAGAGGGTGGCACCTATCTCGTGATGGAAGGGCCACAGTTCTCGACCCGGGCCGAAAGCAACCTCTACCGTGGCTGGGGCTGTTCGGTGATCGGCATGACCAACATGCCAGAGGCCAAACTCGCCCGCGAGGCCGAGCTGCCCTATGCCAGCATCGCCATGGTGACCGACTATGACTGCTGGCACGATGACCATGAAGCCGTGGAAGTCAGCCGTATCCTCGAAGTGATGCATGCCAATGCCGCCAAGGCCAAGGCGCTGGTGGCAGGCCTTGCCCGCACCCTGGCAAGCCTGCCTCGCAAGCCCTCACCGATCGATACCTGCCTCGACTTTGCGATCGTCACCCCGCCCGAAGCCCGCGACCCGGATCTGGTCACTCGCCTGGGCGCCGTGGCGGGCCGGGTGCTCGGAGGCTAGAGCGCGTGTCCCCGGGGGCGACCGGCTCGCCTGCCTGCCCCCGTTGCACGGCCGCACGGCGGACATTATGGACTTTGCTAACCGATTAAACGGGGGGGAAGTGCGTCCGCCGGTTCGGGTGGACGCACCACAAGAACGCGAGGGCAATATCAAATGGATGCCAGTCAAGCTGGCGTCATCGCGGCCATTGTGGCCGGGGTGATCGCCATCCTCTACGGCTTCGTCACCATTCAGTCGGTGATGAAGGCCAGCGCAGGCGACGCGAAGATGCAGGAGATCGCGGCAGCGATCCAGGAAGGCGCCAACGCCTATCTGAACCGGCAATACACCACCATCGGCATTGTGGGCGTCGTGGTCGCCATTGCGCTGATCCTGCTGTTCAACATCACCACGGCCGTCGGCTTTGTGGTCGGCGCGGCGCTGTCGGGTCTTGCGGGCTATATCGGCATGATCGTGTCGGTCCGGGCCAATGTGCGCACCACCGAAGCCTCGCGCACCTCGCTGGCAGCCGGCCTGTCGCTGGCGTTCCGCGCCGGCGCGGTAACCGGCATGCTGGTGGCCGGCCTCGCCCTGCTGGGTGTTGCCGCTTATTACCTGATCCTCACCGGCCCGCTGGGCCATGCGCCCACCAGCCGCGAAGTGATCGACCCGCTGGTCGCGCTCGGCTTCGGCGCGTCGCTGATCTCGATCTTCGCCCGTCTCGGCGGCGGTATCTTCACCAAGGGTGCGGATGTCGGCGGTGACATGGTGGGCAAGGTCGAAGCCGGCATCCCCGAGGACGACCCCCGCAACGCCGCCACCATTGCCGACAATGTCGGTGACAATGTGGGCGACTGCGCCGGGATGGCCGCCGACCTGTTCGAGACCTATGCGGTGACGCTGGTGGCGACCATGGTGCTGGCCTCGATCTTCTTCCGCGAGAGCGCCGCCATGATGATGGCGCTGCCGCTGGGCATTGGCGCCATGGCGATCGTGACCTCGATCATCGGCACCTATTTCGTGCGCCTGGGCAAGAACAACGACATCATGGGCGCCCTGTACAAGGGTCTGATCGCAGCGGGTCTGCTGTCAGCCGTCGGCCTGTGGTTCGTGGTGCAGTTCTTCGTACCGCAAGCCGTGACCAGCTCGGATGGCCGCATCATCAGCGCCATGCAGCTGTTCCTGTCGGGCATCGCCGGTCTGGTGGTGACGGCAGCCATCGTGTGGATCACCGAGTACTATACCGGCACCAACTATCGCCCGGTGAAGTCGGTGGCGCAGGCATCGGTCTCGGGTCATGGCACCAACGTGATCCAGGGCCTGGCGGTCTCGATGGAATCCACGGCTGTGCCGGCCCTCATCATCGTCGGCGGCATCCTGGTGACCTTCAATCTGGCCGGCCTGTTCGGTGTGGCGATCGCCACCACCACCATGCTGGCGGTGGCCGGGATCATCGTGGCGCTCGACGCCTTCGGTCCGGTGACCGACAATGCCGGCGGCATTGCCGAGATGGCGGGTCTGCCCAAGGAAGTGCGCCACACCACCGACGCACTCGATGCCGTGGGCAATACCACCAAGGCCGTGACCAAGGGCTATGCCATCGGCTCGGCCGGTCTCGGCGCGCTGGTGCTGTTTGCCGCCTATACCGAAGACCTCAAGTACTTCTCTGCCAATCCGGCGGAATATCCGTTCTTCGCGGGGCTGGATGTGAACTTCGACCTGTCGAACCCCTATGTGGTGGTCGGCCTGCTGATCGGCGGCCTGCTGCCCTATCTGTTCGGCGGCATGTCGATGACGGCTGTGGGCCGGGCAGCGGAATCGGTGGTGGCTGAAGTCCGCCGCCAGTTCCGCGAGATTCCCGGGATCATGGAGTACAAGAACAAGCCTGACTATGGCCGGGCCGTGGACATCCTGACCAAGTCGGCGATCCGCGAGATGATCGTGCCGTCGCTGCTGCCGGTGCTCTCGCCGATCGTGCTGTTCTTCGCGATCTTCGCAATCGCGGGCAAGGAAGACGCGCTGGCCGCCGTGGGTGCGATGCTGCTGGGTGTGATCGTGACCGGCCTGTTCGTGGCCATCTCGATGACCTCGGGCGGCGGCGCCTGGGACAATGCCAAGAAGTCATTCGAGGATGGCTTCGTGGACAAGGACGGCGTGAAGCACATGAAGGGCTCGGAAGCTCACAAGGCGTCCGTGACCGGTGACACCGTCGGCGATCCCTACAAGGACACCGCCGGCCCCGCCGTGAACCCGATGATCAAGATCACCAACATCGTGGCCCTGCTGCTGCTGGCGGTCCTGGCCCACCAGGGCTGATCCCGGCCAGCAGTCACGGCTGACAGGCAAAGGCCCCGGCGGATCCCGCCGGGGCCTTTCTCATTGGGCCTCGTGAGCCGAACCCCACAGGGTTGTTGTCTTTGGCTCCTTCTGCTGGTCAGGCGCGTTGTAGGCACGACCTGGGCATGTTAACTCTACCTTTAACCGGCCAATCTTGGCCGGTAACTGGGGAGATGGTGTTCATGAAGAAAGTGCTTTTGGTTGGCGCGGTACTGGTTCCAGTCATGCTGGCTTCCGCGTGCGCAACGCCGCAGGTTCTTGAAACCCGCATGCCGAGTGATGCTAATTTGAACTGCCAGCAACTTGCCGCAGCGATCGAGGAAACCCGGACTGTCGAGCGGGGCGCACGTGAAGATCGCGGTGTTACTGGCACGAACGTTGCTGCTGCTGTTTTCTTCTGGCCGGCTTTGGTGGGAACCTACATGAACACTGAAGAAGCAATGAAGGCTGCACAGGAACGCCGCCAGTATCTGCAGGGACTGCAGACCCAAAAGAACTGCCCTGTCTGAGAGAGCGGCGCCGTCACTGCGCATGGCCAGCCACAAGTAGCTGGAGTGGAAACGCAGCTGTGCCAAACGCAAGCTGAAGGTGCTGGGGCCGCCCAAGTAACTTGGCTGGTCACAGGTCTCAGGCGCCACCACAGACCGCATTGGCAATAGGGGCAGGTCGCTGGCAGTGGCGGGAGATTCGCTGGGTCTCACTATGCGAGACGCCTCAGTCCCGCTTCCGGAGCCCATGTCCCAGCTGCTGTCGCTCTTTGGCGATCGGGGGTGAACCCCGCTACCGATCTGACAAGTCCAGGCCTCGGCGGATCCCGCCGGGGCCTTCCTGTTGGAGCGGCCTCGAACTGACCGGTCAGTGCGACCAGGGTTCCTTGCGGCTGAAGGCGAAATTGTCGGAGTAGCTGCGGGGGAAGCGCTTGGGCTCGCGCGGTTCGCTCACCTGGTGCGGGATGCCATTCGCGGTGGCGTAAGCGATCGCCTCTTCGCGGGTGTCGAAGCTGAGGCGGATCTGGCCGCGCATGTCGCTGGACGAGACCCAGCCAGTCAGCGGGTCGAGGGTCCGGGCCGCCTCCGGCTCGTACTCCAGCACCCAGGTCGAGGCTTTGGCGCGGCCCGATTGCATCGCAGTCTTGGCGGGGCGGAAGATCCGGGCGTACATCGCGGCTCCTGCAGCGGACAGACCCTTACAGGGCCTACAGAAATGGTCGGGGAGACAGGATTCGAACCTGCGACCCTCTGGTCCCAAACCAGATGCGCTACCAGCCTGCGCCACTCCCCGGACCCGGGCTTCCTACTGCAAAGCGGGGGCTGGCGGCAAGGCGCACAGACCTGCTGGATGTAGCGGTCGGCTGACTTCATCCCCCGGTAAGGAAAGTCGCTGATGATGCACCGGTTCCCATTGTCGCGCCGGAGCCCTGGCCCATGCTCGTGTCCCTCGCAGCCCTTGCCCTGGTGGCCCTCGATCCAGCACCTGTGGCCGCGCCTGCCGCCGGCCAGGGCCAGTCCGCCCCGTCAGCCAGCACCAGCGACGGCAATCTGGCCGGCGCCGGAATCCGTCGTCAGCTGGCCGAGGAAGGCACCGACTTTGCCGTTCCGCTTGACTGGGCCGGCCCCGCCGCCCGCGTGCCAGGCGCGGATCAGTCGGTGCAGGAGTTCGACCCGTCCGCCAGCCTGTTCGGCGAGAACAGCGGCATGTGCGTGGTGCAGCCGGGCCAGCCCCTGCCGCCCTGCGCCCAGGCTGTTGATGCCCAGGGTCAGCCCAGCCGGGAAGTGGCGCTGTCCGACGACATCTTCGCAGGCGGCATCAGCAACCCCGACGCTACCTGCCAGACCATCGAAACCGTGCGGCGCGGCGCCAACGGCCAGCCCGAGCGGGTGTTCGCCACCGTGTGTGGCGACGAGGCCGAGATGTGGAACTATCGCCAGCGCACGACGCCCAGCAGCGGCCAGAACCCGACCCGGCCTACGGATCGGGCGATCGGCCCGAATGATGTCACCGCACCGCGCAATCCGACTGGAAACTGACGCAGCGTCCACGCTGGGTGTATCCAACGACACCGGTCCATCGTATCGGCTGACACTGCCGCCGCGGTATCCTCCCAGCCCCGGCCCCCAAAGGACACCCGCGCCCCATGGCCGACCTGCTGCCCCAGATGTATGAGCATGGCCTGTATCTGGGCGTGTTCGTCGCGCCGTTCGTGCAGGAAGACGCCGCCATGATCGGCACGGCGGCCGCTTCGGCATCGGGGGCCGGCAGCAGTGTCCTCCTGTTCCTGATCCTGGTGATCGGAACCACCTGTTCGGACACCTGGAAGTACTGGGCCGGGCGGGCGGCGCACCTCAGTCCCTGGGCTGCGCGGATCGCCGCCAAGCCTGCCGTGACCAGGGCTCAGTCGGCGGTGGTCAAGCGCCTGTTCCTCACCATGCTGGTCGCCCGCTTCGTGCCCGGCACACGGATCCCGCTCTACGTGGCGGCGGGGGTGTTCAAGGCGCCGTTCTGGCGGTTCTTCGTCTATGTGGTGGTGACCGCGATTGCCTATGCCGCTGTGGCATTCGCGCTGCTGCATCTGGTGGGGGCGGCGGCTGGCGAGGCGGCCGCGCACTATGCGCCCATGATCGCAGTGGTGATGGTGATCGCCGTGATCGGCATCAGCTGGTGGCGGGGCCGTCAGGCCCGGAAGGCCATGGCAGCTGAGGCCTCCTGAACCCCGGTGGTTCAGGCCGTACGCCGGAACACCACGGGCGGGGCGTTTTCCTGCATCTCCACCGAAACCGCACCGATCGAACCGTCCTCGCTGGGCAGAAACGATAGTTTCAGGCCGCCGAAGTCGCCATTCTCGATCCGGACATCGCGGGTCTCGAACACATCATAGTGCCAGTGTGCGAGGCGCGCGGGCATGTCGCCATAGCGGGCGGCGAGGCCAGCCTCGGCCCGGCTCACCAGCAGATCGCCATAGCCGGGATCGCGGTAGGTGCCTTCAAAGGCTGTCAGGGACCGCGAGGGTTGGGTGCCGACAATCCCTGCTGCGGGCGCGGCAGGCGCCGCTTGCTCGCGGGTATTCCGGCGGGCAATCGCCTGTCCGCTCCAGTCCAGTGGCGGCAGGCCGAGGATCCGGTCGCTCAGGTCCATCACGACATTGTTCGGAAACGGACTTCCGCCCATGTTGACGAAAGCGATGATGCCAAGGCCAAGGCGTGGGAACAGCGTCACCCTCGAAGTGAAGCCGTTGAGATCGCCCGCATGGTGCACCCGCTCGTGCCCGCGGTAGGTATCGAGGCGCCATCCGAGGCCATAGAAGGCCCGGCCGATATGCTCGCCTGATGCCGCTCCCGCCAGGATCAGTGGCTCGCGCTGGGCATCCACCGCCGCAGCCGTCATCACGCGGCGCCCGCCGAACTCGCCCCGCGCCAGCTGCATGATCGCCCAATTGGCATAGTCCTTGACCGTGGAGTTCACGGCCCCCGCAGCTTCCAGCGTGCTGTCGTGGCGCAAGGGAACCGGGATCGGCGTGCGGGCGGGGGAGAGGCTGTGGCCCTGACAGAAATCGCCCGCCGCCTGCATGGCGGCGATGGTGGTGTTGGTACGGGTCATGCCCAGGGGATCGAACAGGGTCTGGCGGGCCAGTGCGTCCCAGTCGGCGAGACCGGCAGCGCGGGCTGCGGCATGCCCGGCCAGTGCGACCATCAGATTGTTGTACTGATAGCGGGCCCGCAGCGGTGCGTTCATGGCCAGGTGCGGCATGCGACCGATCAGCTCGTCCATGGTCAGGGTGCTGTTGCCATACCAGACCAGATCGTGGCGCGGCAGGCCGGTGCGGTGGGACAGCATGTCCTTGAGATTGATGGAACGGTACTCGTCCCACTGCGCGGTGCGGAAGCCGGGCAGATAGCGGCTGACCGGCGCATCCAGGTCCACGGCGCCGCTGGATGCCACTGCCGCCACTGTGGCCCCGGCAATCTGCTTGGAAGAGGATGCGCAGCGGAACAGGGTGTCGGCGGTCACCGGCGCACCGGCGCTGCCCGTCACCGTGGTGCCAAAGCCACCGGACCATACCAGCTGCCCGCCCTGCACGATGGCCACCGCAGCACCCGGCACCCGCCAGTCGACCCGCCGTGCCTCGACCCAGTCTTCAAGGCCCTGGAGCCAGGCGGGCGCAGCGGCTGTCGTCTGGGCGCGCGCGCGCATGGGCACGGCGAATGCGCCTGCAGTCGCAAGGCTTCCGGTCAGGAAGGATCGGCGAAGGATCGTGTGGTTCACGGAAGCTCCTGCTGGCTGTTGGGTCAGTGTTTCAAGTGGTTGCGACCGTGTCCAGTCCTGCTGTCATGTCCGGCCGCTGGACCGCGCGGCTCCCGCTGCCGCTTGCCACCTGCCCCTGCAAGCGGCACAACCGCTGCCATGTCCGCCCCCGACCCATCCGCAGATGCCACCTGGCAGCTGGAACGTGGCAGCCAGCTGATGCCCCGCTTCGGCCCGGACGGCCTGATTGCCGCCATCGCCCAGCACCATGAAACCCGCGAGGTGCTGATGCTGGCCTGGATGAATGCCGAGGCGCTGCAAAGGACGCTGGAGACTGGCCAGGCGCACTATTGGTCGCGCTCGCGCGGGTCGCTTTGGCTCAAGGGCGAGAGCTCGGGGCAGATCCAGACCGTGCGGGAGCTGCGGATCGACTGTGACCAGGATGCGGTGCTTCTGTCGGTAGACGTCGGCGGGGATGGCGGCTGCTGCCATGTCGGCTTCCATGCCTGTTTCTATCGCGCTGTAGCCGGTCCGGACGGCTCGCTGGTGCAGGTGATGGACGGCCCGCCTGCCTGAGCCGGGCGCCCGAACCTGACGGCGTGAGTTGACCGCCACCGTCACCCCTGCGAAACCGCCGCGCCAGATGCACCGCCACAAGGCGCCCCGAAATGGAGACCAGCCCATGTCCGATGAAAGCTTTCCCGCCGGAACCCTGATGCAGGGCAAGCGCGGCCTGATCATGGGTGTCGCCAACGACCGCTCGATCGCCTGGGGCATCGCCCAGCAACTGGCAGCCCAGGGCGCGCAGCTGGCCTTTACCTATCAGGGCGAGGCGCTGGGCAAGCGGATGAAGCCGCTGGCCGAAAGCGTGGGCAGCTCGATGATCATGGACTGCGACGTGACCGACGATGCGCAGCTGGATGCGGTGTTCGCCGCCCTGCAGGAAGCCTGGGGCGGGATCGACTTCCTCGTGCACTCGATCGCCTTCTCGGACAAGAACGAGCTGCGCGGCAGTTTCGTCGAGAACACCACCCGCGAGAATTTCCTGCGCACCATGGACATTTCGGTGTTCTCGTGGGTCGCCACCGCCAAGCGGGCTGCTGCCATGATGCAGCCGGGCGGGTCGATGATCACCCTGTCCTATCTCGGCGCCGAGCGGGTGCTGCCGTCCTACAATGTGATGGGTGTGGCCAAGGCGGGCCTCGAGGCCGCCACCCGCTATATCGCCCGGGATCTGGGTCCGCAGGGCATCCGGGTGAATGCGATCTCGGCGGGGGCGATGAAGACGCTGGCGCTGGCAGGGATCCAGGGCGGGCGCGGCCTGCTGGGTACCGGGCGGGCCTGGTCGCTGATGAAGGAAGACACCTCGATGGAGGGGATCGCGGGGGCTGCGCTGTGGCTGCTGTCGGATCTTGGCCGGTCCACCACAGCCGAAGTGATCCATGTCGATGCCGGCTTCCATGCCGTCGGCGTGCCGGACGGGCTGGACGAAGGCTGAGCCTGTCAGGTGTGCCAGTCCTGAAACGATGGAAGCGGCAGCCAATGGCTGCCGCTTCCTTGTTTGCCTGGTTTCCCGGTGTCTCGCCTCAGGCCGCCAGCACCCGGGTCATGGCTGCTTCATAGGCGCGGGCAGCATCAAGACCCTGATAGGCACCATACTCGCTCTTGCCCATCACTTCCGGCGGCGGGAAGATCACCGGATTGTTCTTGTAGCTGTCGTCCATCAGTGCCTTGGCGGCGGCATTTGGGGTGCCATACTGGATGGTACTGGCGATATCGGCGCCCACCTTGGCATCCAGCAGATAGTTGATCAGCGCATGGGCGTTGTTCGGGTGCGGGGCACCCTTCGGAATGCACATGCAGTCGGAGTTGATCAGCGTGCCCTCAGCGGGGATCACGAAGTCGACGTCGGGATCTTCCTTCATCAGCTGCGCGATGTCGCCATTGTACTCGAGGGTCAGGTCGACTTCGCCGGAGGCCAGCTGGTCCTGTCCATTGTCCTCGTGGAACATCTTGATGTTGGGCTTCTGCTTGATCAGCATAGCCTCGGCCTGCGCCAGCAGCTCGGGCGTGTAGTCGTTGATGCCCTTGCCGAGATATTTGAACACCAGCCGGAACAGGTCGGCCGATTCCTTCAGCATCGAGATGCGGCCGGCATAGTCGCTGCTGTCGAACAGCACCTTCCACGAGGTGGGCACGGCGCCGTCCTTCAACTTGGACTTCCGATAGCCGATCCCCAGCACCAGCCAGGTATAGGGCATCGAGTACTTGCGGCCCGGATCGAACGCCACGTCCTGGAACTCGGGCAGCAGGTTGGCCTTGTTCGGGATTTTGGAATGATCCAGCTCCTGCAGCATGTCGGCCTCGGCCATGCGGGTCACGAACTCGTTCGACGGCATGATCAGGTCATAGCCGGGATTGCCGGCCGAGAACTTGGCCATCAGCTCGTCGTTGTTCGAGAACAGGTCCATCTGGACCTTCACGGTGGACGCGGCTTCGAAATCGGCCAGGGTGGTCTCGCCGATATAGGTGTCCCAGTTGAGGAACTTCAGTTCGGGGCCTTCAGAGCCCGCGATGGTGAAGGTTGCCGGGGCCTCGCCAGCCTTGGCGGCCTCGCCATCGCCGCCACCGGCGCCGCAGGCTGTCAGGGTGAAGCCCGCAGCAGTAGCTCCGAATGCCGCCATGAAGGCGCGGCGCGACTGCGGCTTCATCTGGAGGAACAATCGGGTTTCTTCCGGCGTCAGTCGATGGCCACTCATGTGTTTCGTGCTCCCCTAGCCCCGTCCCGAGAAGGACGATGTGCATGCCTACATTAACGCCTTTCAGGCGTTGCGGAAGCACCAATCATAATCAGCAAGCGGAATGGTCGAGAAGTATCGATCTTGCTCGGTCCGCTTCACAATGCCGTAAAGACGCACAAAGCGGGCGCCCAGATAGCTGCCGAGCAGCTCGGATGCCTCGAAACTGTCCACCGCTGCGAACCAGTTGAGCGGCAGCGATACCGGCGCCAGCTCCGGCTGGGAGTATCCGTCTCCCGTCACCATCGGTCCGGGATCCAGCTGGTTGACCAGCCCGTGATAGACCCCGGCCAGCATCGCGGCCAGCGCAAGATAGGGATTGGCGTCGGCCCCGCTGATGCGGTGCTCCACATGGCGGCTGGCAGGCACACCCGCGGTGATGCGCAGCCCGACCGTGCGGTTGTTCACGCCCCAGGTGGCGGCCACCGGTGCATAGGAATTGCCCACAAACCGGCGATAGGAATTCGCGTTGGGGGCAAAGATCGCCATGGAAGCCGGCATCAGGGCCTGCATGCCGGCGATGGCCTGGCGAAGCTGCGGCGTGCCTGCGGGGTCCTCGCTGGCAAAGATGTTGCGCCCGTCCCGGTCGAGCAGGCTGACATGCAGGTGCTGGCCATTGCCGGCGAGGCCGGCAAACGGCTTGGCCATGAAAGTGGCCTCCATGCCGTGGGCCACCGCACAGCCCTTCACCACCCGCTTGAACATCACGCACTCGTCCGCCACCCGCAGGGCGTCGGCCCGGTGCTCGAGCCCGATCTCCAGCTGACCGGGGGCATATTCGCTGATCGCCGCCTCGATCGGCAGGCCCTGGGCCTCGGCGGCGGCATAGAGGCTGCGCAGGAACGGCATATGGTCGTCCAGCTCGCGCAGGCCATACACCTCGTTGCCCACGGCCCGGTGACCGGTGACGGCGCTTTGCGGCAGGCTCGGCGCGTCGCCGGGTGCGCGTGGGGCGCACAGATAGAATTCGAGTTCGCAGGCCACATCCGGCGTCAGCCCCAGCTCGGCAAAGCGCGCGATCACGCCCTGCAGGACCTGGCGGGGATCGAGGTCGCTGGGAGTGCCGTCCAGCTCGTAGAGCGAGGCGATGAACTGGGCACAGTCGGGGCCCAGCCAGGGCGCACGCACCAAGGTGCCGGGGGCAGGCCGCGCCAGCCGGTCTGCGTCGCCATCTTCCCACACAAGACCCGTGGCCTCGCTGTCGGCCCCCGTCATGTCCACCACCCGGATCGAGCCCGGCAGATAGCGGCCATGGCCATAGACCCCCGCCAGTTCATGGGCCCGCAGCCGCTTGCCGCGCGGCGGCCCGCTCATGCTGGAATAGAGGATGTCAACGAACTGGATATCGGGGTTGGCCGCCAGGAAGGCGGCGGCCTCCGACGGGTCGGCAATGCCGGTGGTGTGGGTCAAGATAGGCCTCGCGTTGGTCTGGGGTGGGATAGCCGCCCGGATCGGGGGCCTGCAAGGGGTCAGCCCCGGGGTCAACCAGCACGAAGGGCGCGCCCGACAGGCGCGCCCTTCGTTGCCGGTCGTTACCCGGGTCAGGTCCGTGCAGGGCTGGCGACGGCCAGCCCTCGCCTCAGCGGTAGCCGCACAGACGCAGGAACCGGTCCTTCAGTTCGGCATCGGTCTTGAAGACGCCCGTGAACTGGGTGGTGATGGTCGACACATTCGGGTGATGCACGCCGCGGGTGGTCATGCACTGGTGCTTGGCGTCGATCAGGATCGCCACACCGGCCGGGCGCAGGGCCTCGGTGATGCAGTCGGCGATCTGGGCCGTCATGGTCTCCTGCGTCTGCAGGCGCTTGCCGAAGATATCCACCACGCGCGCAATCTTCGAGATGCCGACAACGCGGTTGGTGGGCATGTAGGCCACATGCGCCTTGCCCAGGATCGGCACCATGTGGTGCTCGCAGTGGCTTTCCACGTCGATGTCGCGGAGCATGACGATGTCATCATAGCCCTGCACATCCTCGAAGGTGCGCGACAGCTCGGCCACCGGGTCCATCTCGTAGCCGGCGAAGAACTCGCGGTAGGCATTCACGACACGCTTGGGCGTGTCGAGCAGTCCCTCGCGGTCGGGATTGTCACCGGCCCAGCGCAGCAGCGTGCGGACCGCAGCCCGTGCTTCGGCTTCGGTCGGGCGCGCGGTCTCGCCCAGGCCCTTGAGCAGGGCGGGATCAGTGATAGCGTCCATGTTTGTGTACGTCTTTCCCCTTGTCGGGGCTGGGGGTCGAGCCGGGAGCGTCCCGGACTTAACGCCCGCCCTGTGTTATCCGGGAATGCAGCCCGGCCTTGCGAAATGCACCTTCGCGAAACCTCCCGGTGCCTCTATGGAGGCAGACAGAAGCACACACGTGCGATGCGGTCGAGTCTTACGTTCCTCGTTCCGCCCGGATCACATGATGACTGATATCAAGCTGTTCAATACCCTGTCCGCCAGCAAGGACCGTCTGGTTCCGCAGGACCCCTCGCGTGTGACGATGTATGTCTGCGGCCCGACGGTCT
>JAIXTH010000209.1 GCA_027484265.1 Alphaproteobacteria bacterium | reverse complement strand
GTCCACAGATGCCGCAGGGCACCCTCGAAGCTGCAGGTCACCGCCAGCGCCTCCACCGGCACACCCCGTATGATCAGCCGCCCCGCGCCGCCATCCACATCCGACAGCACTGTTTCAGCCGCCACCACGCCCTCAAGTCCGCTGTCCATGCCACACCTCGCCTTCACCTCGTGCGCATGTGGCCGACGCGGTCCGGGGGCGTCAATCTTGATCAATATGATCAACCTGTCACCCCGTCAGCGGCAAACCGCCCGCCGCCTCTGGATGAGCTGCCCCGCGATTGGACAACCGGAGGCATCGCGGATGGTTCGATTGAAGCCCCACTGCCAAGGCTCGATCCGTCAGGAAGCCGGGGGGCGCGTCCGGCAAGAAATCAGACAAATCGAAAAAGAACCTGGATCCAGTGGTGTGAACCCGGTACAGGCGATCTGCGCGCATGATGGTGGACGTCCAGGTGATAAGCTGAACCCCCGTTCGAGCGAGAGTCATGTTCATGTGAGAGGGAGGGCGCCCCAGCGGGCAGGGTAGTGTCTGTAGCCCCGCAGGCTGCCCAATGCCCGGTTCCGATCGCAAAGCGCTGAAGCCTGAGGTATGACTGCGGCAACAGTAACTCACAGAGATTTGCACGTTGAAAGCGCGGGGTGAACACCGTTCGACCCTTGCTACCCCGTCTGGGCATCAATACAATCTATCCATGGAGTGGATGGATCGCAGTGCAGCGCTGGAGAAGCTGGGGGTGAAATCCCAGTCGCTCTATGCCTATGTCAGCAGGGGGCTGATCCGGGCACGTCCCGACGAGCGCGACCCCCGCGCCAGCCAGTACAGCGCCAGCGATATCGCCCGGCTGATGCAGCGGAAGCGGTCGCGCCGCTCGCGGGCGGCGGTGGCGTCCCAGGCAATTGCCTGGGGTGAACCGGTCCTGGAGACCGCCCTGACCGGAGTGGATGGCGGGCGGCTGGTCTATGCAGGCCAGGATGCCGTGGAGCTGGCCCGCACCGCCAGCCTGGAAGATGTCGCGCGCCTGCTGTGGGGCAGTGCGGCCCCCATCGCCACCACCCCGCGACCCCGCCCGCCCGAGCAACCGACCGCCAAGGCCCGCGCGCTGTGCTGGCTGGCTGGGGAGGCAGCCGGTCCGTCGCTGGCCTCAAGTGACGAGGCCTGGCGGCTGCTGGACGGAGTGGTGGACGCGATCTGCGGCATTCGCGGGCGCGGGGCGATCCATGGCCGTCTGGCCGCGCATTGGCGGGCGCCCGGGGCGGCGGAGGCGATCCGCACGGCCCTGGTGCTGGTGGCCGACCACGAGCTGAACCCGTCGACGTTTGCAGCGCGGGTGGCTGCCGGAACAGGCGCGGGGCTTGCCGCCTGTGCGCTGGCGGGCCTGTCCACCCTGACGGGGCCACGCCATGGCGAGGCCTCTGCCGGGGCCCTGTCCTATCTGCGCGAGGTCGCGGCGGGGGCCGATCCCGAGGCCGCTGTCAGCCGCTGGATGCAGGCGGGCGCACCGGGCGCCGGGCATGTGCTCTATGCCGGGTTCGACCCGCGGGCGGCGGCGCTGCTGGCCGCGAGCGGGCTCGGCAGCCAGACAAGCGGTGCCATCGAGGCGGCGATGGCCGCCAGTGGCCTCGCGCCCAACATCGACATGGCGCTGGCGGCGCTGACGGTTGCCCATGGCCTGCCCGATGATGCGCCATTCGTGCTGTTTGCCACCGGGCGCATGGTGGGCTGGCTGGCCCATGCCCTCGAACAGCATGCCAGTGGTGCCGCGATCCGCCCCCGCGCCCGCTATGTAGGGGCAACACCCGTCTGACGCGTGAAAAAGTCAGCACAACACCCGACCGGCGGGTGTTCGACGCGGACATTCAGCAACAAGACAGCTTGGCAGGGGCCGCGACCGGTCTATCATGCCCTCGGACCGGCTGGCGTGCGCCAGCGCGGGGAGGAGCGTTCGGGTCGATGCGTATTGCCGTGATCAAGGAAGTCCGGGACGGGGAAACCCGCGTGGCCGCTTCGGCCGACACCGTTAAGAAGTATGTGGCTGCTGGCCATACCGTCACCGTGGAGACCGGGGCCGGAGTTGCCGCCGCGACCCCCGACAGCCTCTATGCCGAAGCTGGCGCGACCATCGCCGCCAGTGCCAAGGCCGCCCTGAAGGACGCCGAGCTGGTGCTGAAGGTGCGGCGCCCCACCAGTGGCGAAATCAAGCTGATGCCCAAGGGCGCAGGCGTGGTGGCGTTCTTCGCGCCCTATGCCGACAAGCCGCTGATCGAGGAGGCTGCTGCTGCTGGCCTGATCACGCTGTCGACCGAATTCACCCCGCGCATCACCCGGGCCCAGGCGATGGATGCGCTGTCGAGCCAGGCGAACCTTGCAGGCTACCGCGCCGTGATCGAGGCCGCGGCGCTGTACGGGCGCGGTTTCCCGATGATGATGACGGCGGCGGGCACGGTTGCCGCTGCCCGGTGTTTCATCATGGGCGCCGGCGTCGCTGGTCTTCAGGCCATCGCCACTGCCCGCCGCCTTGGCGCGGTGGTGACCGCCACCGACGTGCGCCCCGCTGCCAAGGAACAGGTCGCCTCGCTGGGCGCCAAGTTCGTCGCGGTGGAGGACGAGGAGTTCAAGGCCGCCGAGACCGCCGCAGGCTATGCCAAGCCGATGAGTGCCGAGTATCAGGCCAAGCAGGCCGCGCTGGTGGCCGAGCACATCGCCAAGCAGGACATCGTCATCACCACGGCGCTGATCCCCGGTCGGCCGGCGCCCGTTCTGGTCACGCCCGAGATGGTGGCTGCCATGAAGCCCGGCAGCGTGATCATCGACCTCGCGGTCGAGCAGGGCGGCAACTGCCCGCTGTCCAAGCCTGACATCGTGGTGACAACGGACAATGGCGTGGCCGTCGCCGGCTTCACCAATCTGCCCGGCCGTCTCGCAGCCGATTCCAGCGCGCTCTACGCTAAGAACCTGCTGCAGCTGCTGCCGCTGCTGACCGACAAGGAGACCGGTGCCTTCGCACCGGCCTTCGACGACGACATCATCAAGGGCATGCTGCTCACCCGCGACGGCGCCGTCGTGCACCCCTCGCTTGCCGCCTGAAGGACCTGACCCATGGAAGCCGTTGACCCCACCGTGTTCCGACTCGCGATCTTCGTGCTGGCGATCTTCGTGGGCTATTATGTGGTCTGGAGCGTGACCCCCGCGCTGCACACGCCGCTGATGGCCGTGACCAATGCGATCTCCTCGGTGGTGATCGTGGGTGCGCTGGTGGCGGCTGCCGCCACGCTGCCCGATGGCGGCGCCGATGGCGCCACCTGGTTCTCGCGCGGGATGGGCGCCGTGGCTGTGGCCCTGGCCGCCGTCAACATCTTCGGCGGCTTCCTGGTCACCCAGCGCATGCTGGCGATGTACAAGAAGAAAGAGCGACCGGCAGCAGCGGCCAGGAAAGGTGCGCATTGATGACACCCTCCTCCCTGCGCGCTGTCCTCGAACCATTTCTCGCAGGCACGATGGGCCTTGCGCAGATGGTTGATAGCATGCGGGCGCTTGGGGAAAGTCCGTCCAGCAAAGTCCAAGGCCGTATCGCGAGCCTATTGCACGAAGCGGACCTGCTCCTGAATCCTGATCCCCGCCCGTCGCGCTGGCCCGCCAGCCCGGCCGTTGTGTCCGGTCTGGCGGGAGAGCTGCTCGACACACTGCCTGAGACGGATTCGCCGCCGGCCCTGGACGCGGTGATGTCGATCCTGGCGAAACTGCG
>JAIXTH010000159.1 GCA_027484265.1 Alphaproteobacteria bacterium | reverse complement strand
TCGCCGCCCTGCTGCCGCTGATCCCGCAGGTGCGCCCGTGAGGCCGCCGTCCTTCTGGCTGGTGCGGGAGGGCCGTGATGCCGCGCCTGTCCTGTGCTTCCTGCTGACACCGCTGGCGCTGCTCTATGCCCGCGCCACGGCCCGGCGGCTGGCGCTGGGCAGGCCGCTGGCTCTGCCGGTGCCGGTGATCTGCATCGGCAATCTGACCCTCGGCGGGACCGGCAAGACCCCGCTGGCGCGGCTGGTACGGGCGCGGCTGGCTGCCCTCACCGGGGGAGAGGTCGCCATCGTCTCGCGGGGCCACGGCGGACAGCTCAGCGGCCCGGTGCGGGTCGACCCGGAGCTGCACAGTGCAGCCGATGTCGGCGACGAGCCGCGGATGCTGGCCCGTGATGGACCGGTGTTCGTGGGTCGTGACCGGGCCGAGGCAGCCCGGCTGGCGGTGCAGGCCGGGATGACCGCCATCGTGATGGACGACGGGCACCAGAACCCGGCACTGGTGAAGGACCTCAGCCTGGTGGTGGTGGATGGCGCCACCGGCTTTGGCAACGGACATGTGGTCCCGGCGGGGCCGCTACGGGAGCCGGTGGCGACGGGCCTTGCCCGGGCCGATGCCGTGATCCTGATGGGCGGAACCGCCGACGAGATCGAGGCCATCGCGCTGCCGGACCTGTCCGGGCCGGTGCTGCGCGCGACGTTGCAGGCCCGCCCCCGCCGGTTCCAGGGACCGGTGCTGGCCTTCTGCGGGATCGGGCGGCCGGAGAAGTTTGACGATACCCTGCGGGGACTGGGCGCCGCCATCGCCTCTTTCATCGCCTTCCCGGACCACCACCCCTTCACGGCCGCCGACCTGGCCCGGATCGAGCGGACCGCACGACACTTCGGTGCCAGCGAGATGGTGACGACCGAGAAGGACCATGCCCGCCTGCCGCCCGACTTTGCCGGCAAGGTTTCGGTGGTGGAGGTGGAGGCGGTGGTCGCCGCCGACGGCGCACTCGACCGGCTTCTGCAGCGGGCCCTGCAGGCTTGCGCCGCGCGCCGTCACACCACACAGGGTCAGATGTCATGACCACGCAGAAAGGCGCCCGCTCGCTCGCCCACCGGATCGAGTATTGGGCTTTCCGTCTCTACTGGCGCCATCTGACCGGGATGGGCATCGAAGCCGCCAGCAATGCGGGCGGCCGGTTCCTGCGTGCCATCGGTCCGCTGACCCCGTCGCACCGCACCGCAAAGCTCAACATGCGGCTGGCATTTCCGCGTCTGACAGGCCCGGAAGAGCGCGAGCTGCTGGACGAGATGTGGGACGGGATCGGGCGGCTGGCGGGCGAGTTCGTGCAGATGCACCGGCTCAACCTGTTCCAGCCGGACAGCCGGGTGACGTTCGACGGCCTCGACATCCTTGACCGCTATCTCGAGCCTGGCCGGGGGGCGGTGTTTGCTTCGGGCCATTTCGCCAACTGGGAAGTGATGCCGGCTGCTATTGTGGGCCGGGGGGTGGACTGCGAAGTCACCTACCGCGAGGCCAACAATCCCTGGGTCGACGAGATGATCGTGAAGGCCCGGGCCGACTATGGCGTGCGGCTGTTTGCGCCCAAGGGCCAGCGGGGCGGCATGCGGCTGGTGCGGATTCTGGCCCGGGGCGGCTCGGTCGCGATGATGAACGACCAGAAATACAATACCGGCGTGGAAGGCACCTTCTTCGGTCACCGCTGCATGACCAATGACGCCGCCGTGCGCCTCGCCCACCGCTTCAAGGTCCCGATCCAGACCATGAGCCTGGTGCGCACCCAGGGCGCCCGCTTCCATGTGACGGTGCAGGAGCCGATGCTCCTGCCCTACGACAAGCCGGTGGACGAGATCGTCCAGCCCTCAGTCCAGGCCATCAACGACTTCATCGAGGCCAGGATCCGCGAAGCACCCGCCCAGTGGTTCTGGGTCCACGCCCGCTGGCCCAAGCAGGCGTGGAAGGATGCCGGGGTACTGGACTGAAACGCAAGGGCGCGATCACGTTGGGAGCCAGCAAGATCGAGGCCGCGATTGCCGAAGGCGTCAGGGACAATCCGCCAGACACGGAGGCCCCGGACCATCATCACTGCAGCCGCCGACGAAGATGGCCCTCTCCAGCCGGACCGACGGCCCGTTGACTGCGACCGGACTCATTCTGCCCTCCCCTGCTGCCCGGGAGTAGATGCTTCAATCTTGGCGCACCCACCCTGCCGACACTCTAGACAAGTACTGGTCTGTCGGGACGACGCCCTGTTCGTTTCGGAGCTTGACACGCAGCACGGCGCTGGCGGTGGGGAGTGGCGTGCCATCTGCCGCAAATAGCTCCAGCGGCTGGAGGATGGCTTCCTGATCAGAAACAGCAGACGCCCCGCCAGCGCGAGCAATCGGGACTGCAATCCGGGAAGGACAATTGCAAGCCTGACACTGACCAGCAGAAGGCGGGGCGTTATTCGCGGGCTTGGCGCACAGCAACGCGCCGCGAGGAATGCGGGAAGTAGACACGTCACAAGTCCTGAACCAAACCCGTCCCTGATTGTCGGCCTTTGTCGAGCCGCTGCCCAACGTGTCGCACCATGGAGAGTACCGCTCAGCAATCGCCAGCGCACTGCGACTACCAGCAACCTGATAGCGTCGAATGATGTTCAGGACTGCAACACCAGACATAACCGGATCATCGAAGACCGCATGATTGTCATGATCCCGCGCGCCGGCGGTGTTCCCGCCCCAAGTCGTCCCAGGGTGCGGGCGCGGGCGACCAGCCCGATCAGGGCTTCGCTGCTTGACGCAGCCGTAGTTCAGCATCCGAAGGCAACGAAAGCCTGACGACCCCGGCGCGGCTGTATTACAATTGATGGCAGCTCCGTCCGGGCGGCGCAGATACTGTTGTGCGAAGGCACACCAGCCGGGTTGCTCTGGCAAGGCGACGACTTGAGCCTTCGGTTGGCTGATTCCCACTCCCACCAGAGCGGTCAACAGGACAGAAAGGAAAAGTGCGATTAATCGAAAGGACATCATGGATTCTGCATCCCCAAGTGGATGGATTGTTGAAAGAGTTTGTCTTTGATCGTCAGCGCTTCCCGAAGACCGCTTGGACCCGATAGATCATAAACTGATCGACTCCGCCCATATAGGCAGCAAGGTAATTGTTTCTGTTGAGGTCCAACCACGCCGTCGTCGGATGTGGGCCACGGCTTCTATGGATGGGCGATGAGCCGCGTAACTGGCCGTCCCTGAAGCCCAAGGCCTCTTCAACGACTGCCAGCGACACAGATGATGGCCGGGCAATGAAATAGGCGATCGGGGCTTCTGGGTCTGCAAGTCTTTCCTGCTCTTCGATCGAAAGCCGGTCCCGACGGCAGAGATTCGAGCCGTGTGACTCACGGACTGTGACGCCGTGCAGGAACATGACCCGGACTGTTTCGCGAGCAGCACCGCAACCTGCACCGGATGCTGCTTCATTGACAAACCCCTTAACAATGTACGTGCCAGAGTTCTGCTGCCAGATTGAAGTACTTTTGCTGCGGTCCAAGAGGAATCGAACGCAATCCGGTGCCGTCGCTTCTGGCACACTGGTGCAGGCTGCAACAGTCCAGTCAGCTAGCTGGTCCTTGGATGGCATGATGCTCCAGACCACACTGGTCAGCCCGCCGGATCGGTAGACGCATCTCTTGACCGGGACTCCTTCATAGCCAGGGAGGTCGTTTTGGATGGTTGCCGGCTCAATGCAGTTGTCCAGATACCGCTGCCCTGGATCGGCTTGACGTCCGATCAGCCTCAATGCTTCCCGGCGGATGGTCAGCTGCTCCGTCGTCGGCGTGGGCACGGCGGCACCCGGAACCTGGACCTGCCCGAGGGCAGGCGGCGACAGACAGACCAGCGTGACGACGGCAGCGGTCTGGAGATAGATCGCGGCGGCATGCCTCAGGCTCGCACCCGGCTCGCGCGATTTCGACAGGCGACTGCTGGGAATCGATGGGTATGGCATTGGCGCGCTCCCGAACCAATCGGAGTCGGGTTCCACCCAAAGCCCGACAGAAAACCCTTGGACACCACCATTTCAGGTGGCCCAATTGTCAGTTGAGAGAAGGCCTCACGTGTGTGCGGCGCGCAAGTCGTTTCTCGCTTGGGGTGCTGGTTCAATCTTGGCCTTTCTCGACTTGTCCGGCTGGTGGGCAGGAGACATCGATCAGGGATCAACTCTTGCACTGCGCCGTCAGTCGGCCTTGACCTTGCGCTTGCGGAAGCTGGGGTTCAGCTCGAGCTTGCGGATGCGGATCGCCTTGGGGGTGACTTCTACCAGCTCGTCGTCGTCGATCCAGGCGATCGCGGCTTCCAGCGTCATGCGGCGCGGAGTCACGAGGCGCAGGGCCTCGTCCTTGCCCGAGCTGCGCACGTTGGACAGCTTCTTTTCCTTCAGCGGGTTCACGTCGAGATCGTCGGTCTTGGCGTTCTCGCCGATCACCATGCCCTGATAGATCTGCTCGCCGGCATCGATGAACATGGTGCCGCGGTCCTGCAGATAGAACAGCGCATAGGTCACCGCCGCCCCGGTCTCGGTGGAGATCAGCGCGCCGTTGTGACGGCTGGCGATCGCCCCCTTCCAGGGGGTCCAGCCATGGAACAGCCGGTTCATCACGCCGGTGCCCCGGGTGTCGGTCAGGAACTCCGAGTGATAGCCGATCAGGCCGCGCGCCGGGGCATGGAAGATCAGCCGGGTCTTGCCGCCGCCAGACGGGGCCATCGACACCAGCTCTGCCTTGCGCTGGCTCATCTTCTCGACCACCACGCCGGTGTGTTCGTCATCGACGTCCACCACCGCTTCGTCCACCGGCTCGAGTGTCTCGCCCGTGGTCTCGTCCTTGCGGGTCAGCACCCGGGGGCGCGAGATCGACAGCTCGAAGCCCTCGCGGCGCAGGCCCTCGATCAGCACGCCGATCTGCAGCTCGCCACGGCCCTGCAGCTCGTAGGCGTCCTTCTCGGCGGTTTCGGCGACGCGGATCGCCACGTCGGTCTCGGCCTGCTTCCACAGCCGCTCGCGGATCACCCGGCTCTGCACCTTGTCGCCGTCACGGCCCGCCAGCGGTGAGGAGTTCACCGATACGGTCACCGACAGGGTCGGCGGGTCGATCGGGGTGGCGGGGATCGCCGCTGCCACGTCCGGATCAGCCAGCGTATCGGCCACCGTGGCGCTGGAGAAACCGGCGATCGAGACAATGTCGCCAGCCTCGGCCTCGTCGATCGGCTGGCGGCGCAGGCCGCGGAATGCCAGGACCTTGGAAACCCGTGCGCGCTCGACCACAGTCCCGTCCAGCGAGATCGCCTTCAGGATCGTGCCGGCTTCCAGCCGTCCGCTCTCGACCCGGCCCGTCAGGATCCGGCCCAGGAACGGGTCGGAATCCAGCATGGTTACCAGCATCGAGAACGGCTCGTCGCGACGGTCGGCTGCGCTGGGGGCGGGCACATGCTCGACGATGGTGTCGAACAGCGGCGCGAAATTCTCCCGCGCGCCTTCCAGCACTGCCGTCGCCCAGCCATCGCGGCCCGAAGCGTACAGCACCGGGAAGTCCAGCTGCTCGTTGGAGGCGCCCAGCGCCAGGAACAGTTCGAACACCTCGTCCAGCACTTCATGGGCGCGGGCGTTGGGGCGGTCGACCTTGTTGACCACCACAATGGGGCGCAGCCCCATGGCCAGTGCCTTGGTCAGCACGAACTTGGTCTGCGGCATCGGCCCTTCGACCGCGTCCACCAGCAGGAGGCAGCCGTCCACCATCGACAAGACGCGCTCGACCTCGCCGCCGAAGTCGGCGTGGCCCGGGGTGTCGACAACATTGATGCGCACTTCGGCGGCGCCCTCACCCCAGACAATCGAGGTGCACTTGGCCAGGATTGTGATCCCGCGCTCGCGCTCCTGGGGGTTGGAGTCCATCGCCCGTTCGGCGCGGGCCTCGTTCTCGCGGAACGCACCCCCCTGGGCAAGCATCTGGTCAACGAGGGTGGTCTTGCCATGGTCGACGTGCGCGATGATCGCGACGTTGCGCAGGGCCGCAGTGGATGCGGTCACGGGGGAGGCTCCGGTTTCAGGGGCTTTCGGGCGCGGCCGTCTGATGCGGGCCGCTGTTCGGGGCGCCCCATGCCCTATCTGGCGCCACTTCACAAGATCACTCCGCCGAAACACGCCCGCAGCCCTGCAGGCCGCCCGTCGGGCAGGGACGTGGGCAACCGGGATGCGGGCAGGATGCGCTCTGCAGTTCGAACGGGGCCTATCCAGCCAACAGGGACTGGGGGGTAGGCAAGTTGCTTCAAGGCTTGCCTTACCCCAGCGCCTTCTCATCCCCTCGCTCCGCCCCGCCTTTTTTCTCTGGCGGGCCCTGAGCGGAAAAGGCCTCTCTTCGAGCTTGTGCGCGCCAGCGCACAGCTCTGTGGCCTACCTCTAAAGCCCTTTTCCCGGGTGTCGCCCGTCGCTGACGGCGGGGATGCGGGCGGGACGGCCGGTCTCAAGGATGCGAAGCACCGCCCAGCGGCGCCCGAGGGGCGTCCTTGAGGCCGGACGGCACGCCTGTGATCCACGCTGGCAGCGGCGGGCGATACCGGGGAAAGGGGCGGGCGGAGGACCTCTCACCCTTCACCGCCAACCTCCCGGCAAACCAATGGAGCGCAGCTGCTTGCAACTGCGCACGCGCGCCAGCGCCATGGCAGTCGATGTCACGCGCCCAAGGAATGAGCGACGCTTGCGCCGCGAGCCAAGCAGCGGCGCTCCAGCCCGACGCCGCGCAGCGCAGGCGGGCCTGATCGTCCTGCGCGCTGCCGCGCACCGTCGCGGCCCCGCATCAGATCGGCAGGGGCGGCTATACCGGCGCCAGCTGTCCGGCCCCGCCGGGGTCGGCCTGAACGGCGGGGTCGACACGGCGATAGGATAGGGCTTCGGCCAAATGGATGCGGCGGACCGCCTCGCAACCGTCCAGATCGGCAATGGTGCGGGCGACTTTCAGGGTCCGGTGATAAGCGCGGGCTGACAGCCGCATCTTCTCGGCGGCCTTGTCCATCAGGTCGCGGCCGGCGGAATCCAGGGCTGCAATCCGGTCGAGGATGGAGGGCGGGGCCTCGGCATTGACACTGACGGTTCCGTTCAGGTCGGCAAAGCGGACAGCCTGGCGCTCGCGTGCCGCAGCAACCCGGGCGGCGGCTTCGCGGGTGCCTTCGACGGGGGGCGGCGCGGCCAGATCGGCGGCGCTGACACTGGGCACATCGAGCTGGAGATCGATCCGGTCGAGCATCGGCCCGGAGATCCGGGTCTGGTACGACACCATGCAGCGCGGGGCCTTGCCGCAGGTGCGACCGCCAGCGGCGCCGCAGCGACAGGGGTTCATGGCCGCCACCAGCTGGAAACGGGCCGGCCAGGTGACGTGGCGGTTGGCCCGCGCCACAGTGACCTCGCCCGTTTCCAGTGGCTGGCGCAGCGCATCGAGTGCGGTTGCGCCAAACTCGGGCAGTTCGTCGAGAAACAGCACGCCATGATGCGCGAGCGACACTTCGCCGGGCTGAGCCCGCACCCCGCCGCCTGTCAGGGCGGCCATGCTGGCGGAATGGTGCGGCGCCCGAAACGGGCGCGCGCGCGTGAGGCTGCCGCGCTCGAGCAGCCCCGCCACCGAATGCACCATCGACACTTCCAGCAGCTCGCGCGCCGACAGGGGTGGCAACAGTCCCGGCAACCGCTGGGCCAGCATCGACTTGCCAGCCCCCGGCGGCCCGACCAGCAGCAGATTGTGCCCGCCCGCCGCCGCGATCTCGAGCGCGCGCTTGGCCTGTTCCTGACCGCGCACATCCGCAAGGTCGGGAACCACCCCCGGTTCGAGCAGGACTCCCGGCTCGGCCTGGGTCAGCACCCGCTGGCCGCGGACGTGATTGATGAAGTCCATCAGCGTCTCGACGCCCACCACCGCCCCGCCCGACCAGGCAGCTTCGGCAGCCGATGCCTGCGGGCACAGCAGCGTCAGACCTTCGCCGTGGGAAGCCACCGCAGCCGGCAGGGCGCCCGCCACAGGCTGCCAGCGCCCATCCAGCGACAGCTCGCCAATGCAGGCCAGCCGCTCGGTGGCATCGGTGGGCAGGATCCCGGCGGCAACCAGGATCGCCACCGCGATCGGGGCATCATAGTGTGAGCCCTCCTTGGGGAGGTCGGCCGGTGCCAGATTCACGAGCACTCGCTTGTCCGGAATGGCCAGACCGATGGCGGCGAAGGCGGACCGCACCCGCTCGCGGCTTTCGGCCACGGCCTTGTCGCCCAGGCCGACGATGGCGAAGTACGGGTTACGCCCGTTCTCTGTGATCTGGACCTGAACGTCCACACGGCGCGCCTCGGCGCCATCGAATGCCCAGGTCACGACGCGCGCAACCATCGTTCCGCCTCCGGTACATCCACACACCATCACCGGAGCGGAACATATCAGAAACGGATGTCGATCAAAAGCAGAATAAGCTGCCTGACCGCACGCCGGTCGCCTGTGGACGAAACCCGGCACTCTGTGGTTGCCAGCCGGTTGGGTTGTCCGTCAGGTCCCGGCTCCAACCAGACGCTGGATCGCATCCCACATCAGGGCCGTCACGTCCACCCCGTTGAAGGTCTTGATGGCCATCGCGCCTGTGGGTGACGTCACATTAATCTCCGTGAGCCGCCCTGCGATCACATCGATGCCGACAAACAGCAGTCCGCGCTCGCGCAGGGTGGGACCGATGCGGCGGCAGATGGCGAGATCGGCTTCTGTCAGCTCGGTGGCGTGAGCGGTGCCGCCGACCGCCAGGTTCGAGCGGATATCGTCGCCCTTGGGCACCCGGTTGAGGGCGCCGACCGGCTCGCCGTCCACCAGAATGATGCGCTTGTCGCCGGCAAACACATCCGGCACGAAGGCCTGCACCATCACCGGCTCGGGGGCGGTGGCAAAGAACAGGTCGAGCAGGGCGCCCAGATTGCCGTCGCCGGGCTTGATCCGGAACACGGCAGCACCGGCATTGCCAAACAGCGGCTTGACCACGATGTCGCCATGAGCAGCCCGGAAGGCCTCGATCGCGGCCCGGTCGCGCGCCACCAGGGTTGGTGGCATCAGCTCGGGAAACAGCAGCGGCACCAGCTTCTCCGGGCTGGAGCGGACCCAGAACGGGTCGTTCACCACCAGCGTGCGGCCCTTGAGAAACTCGAGCAGGTGGGCGGCGGTGATATAGGCCATGTCGAACGGCGGATCCTGCCGCATCAGCACCACATCGACGTCTGCCGCCAGATCGAGGCTGACGGGTTCGCCCAGCCGGGCATGGTCGCCCTTGATGCGCTGGACGGTGACAGGGCGGGCGGTGGCGCGCACCACCCCCTGGTCCCACACCAGATGCCGGGGCTGATAGACCCACAGCCGATGGCCCCGGGCCTGGGCCTCTTCCGCCATCATGAAGGTGGAATCGCCGTCGATATTGACGGTCTCGATCGGATCCATCTGGATCGCGACGCGCAGCGGACGGGTGGTGGGGCCGGTCATGAGCCGGTTACCGCGCCAGAGCGCGCCGCAGCGTTGGACGACGGGCGCATATCCATGGAAAACCCCTGTGGAACCTGAGGCGCGCAGTCCTAGCGGTCTTTCAGGCCAGCTGCAAAGGCTGCCCGGGGCCTGGCTGCCTCCCCGCTACTTGCCAGGCCAGGTCCGGTATATATAACGCGTTATGTAATCAGGATGAGGTGTCATGGCGGTGGATGATGTTCTGGCAGCGCTGGGTCCGATCGCGCTCGGCTCGCGGCTGAAGCGGCTGGGTGAGCGGTTGCAGGCCGACGCGCAGGCGATGCTGGATTCGGTCGGGGTCGATCTGGTGCCGGCCGAGATCGGCCTGATGGCAGCGCTGGCGCAGGGCGGCCCGCTGATGGTGAGCCAGGCGGCCCAGCGCGTGGGGATCAGCCAGCCGGCCATCACCCGCATCGTGCAGGGCCTGGAGCAGCGGGGCCATGTGGCTGTCCAGCCCGCAGCCGGCGACCGGCGCACCCGCACCATCTGCCTGACCCCGCAAGGGTCGGCCGCCATGGCGATTGTCCAGGCCCGGGTCTGGACCCGGCTCGTGCCGGTGGTGGACGAGCTGTGCGGCGGCGCCAGCGGCCGGCTTCTGGCTGATATTCAGGCGGTCGAGACCCGGCTGGCGGACCGCTCGATGCTGGCCCGCGCCGACGCCCGCCTGCGGGTGACCCCCTGGAGCGACGGGCGGGCGGACGAGCTGGCGGCGGCCTTCGAGGCGATCAACACGGCCTGGATCAGCGCGATGTTCACCCTGGAGCCGGTGGACCGCCAGGTTCTGTCCGACCCGCGCACCCACATCCTCGACAAGGGCGGCTCGATCTGGTTCGCCGAGAGCGATGATCTGGGCATATTCGGAACCTGCGCGCTGATGCCGGTGGACCCCGCGGGCCAGCCCGGCGTGGTCGAGCTGACCAAGATGGGGGTGCGCGAGGAGGTGCGAGGCCGCAAGGCGGGCGAGTTTCTGCTGTGTGCGGTGCTGCAGGAGGCCCGGCGGCAGGACATCACCACCCTGTTCCTGCTGACCAATGCAGCCTGCGCGCCGGCGATTCATCTCTATGAGAAGTTCGGCTTCCGCCATGACGCCGACATCATGAGCGCGTTTGGCAGCGAGTATGCCCGCTGCGATGTCGCGATGCGCTATCATCCTCCCGTCTGACACAGGCGGGCCCGGCCGGCAGCGCCGGGCCGGTCAGTTGAGGCGGCGCCCGGTGGTGGTCAGGATGCGGCGGGCGGCATCGGCCTGGGCCTCGTTCCGGGCGCTGGCCAGGGCAAGCTCGGCGGCCTGGCGCGCGCGGCTGAGGAGACCGCAGGCGGCAGCAGCTTCGGCATGTTCCAGCTGGATACCGGCATCGGATGGCAGCAGCAGCGCGCGGCGCCACGCCGCCCGCTCCCAGGCCTCCAGCTCCCCGGCCACGCGGGCGCGGGCGGCCAGATTGGTCTGCAGACGGATGGCGAGCAGCACATCCGGCACCGGCTCGATCATCCGGGGCGTCAGCCCGGCCTCGCCCGCCTGGTGCGCCATGGTCTGGAGGGCGGCGTGGTCGAGTATGGCGCCGCCCTGGAACACATCCACCAGGACCGGCCCATCGGCCGCCTCCATGCGCATCACGAAGTGGCCAGGCATGTTGGTGCCCGCCAGCGGCAGCCCCAGCGCCCGCGCCACATGCCGCCACACCACACCCAGCGCGACGGGCAGCCCCTTTCGCCGCACCAATACGGCGCGCAGATCGGCGTTGGCCGGATCGTCATAGGTCTCGCCATCGCCCTCAAACCCGAACCGGCCGAACAGCAGCTGCGCCAGCGCCTCGACGGTCTGCGGCTGACTGGCGCGCGCAGCGGCAATCAACTGTTCCAGCACGTCCAGAGCCTCGGCCGAGGGGGCATCGGGGTGTTCGTGGATCGAGCAGGCGAGCGCCGCGGCGGTGAGGTCCATGGCGAGGGGATCGCACTGGCCCATGGCGCGCAGGACGGCTTCGGCGTCGGCTCGGTTGGCAGGTAGCATGGGGCTCTGTGTGGGCGCACCCGGCGCCAGGTGCAATGCCCGGCTGCTGGCAGGGCCGCGCGGCGGGCGTCAGGTGCTGTGGCGGTTCCAGAGGGGTTCGGCGCCCAGGCGGGCGATGAAGGCGGCATGGGCTGCGGCTTCTTCCGGGCTCAGACGGGGGGCGAGCGGGGTGGGGCGGGTGCCATGGCGGACGGGTGGCCGGACGGGGGCCGCCACAGCGCCCGGTTCGGACGGCGCCTCTTCCGGGGGATCGAGGAACGCAAGACGCCTTTCCCGGCCTCCCTTGAGTTCGAGATAGACCGCCGCCAGCAGCTTGGAATCGAGCAGCGCCCCGTGCTTATCGCGCTCGGCGAGGTCGATGCTGAAGCGGCGGCACAGCGCATCGAGCGAATTGGGTGCGCCGGGGAACTTCTTGCGCGCCAGCAGAAGCGTATCGACAGTGCGCGCCTGCGGGATCGGCGCCAGGTTCAGCCGCGCCAGCTCGGCGTTGAGAAAGCCCCGGTCGAACTCGGCATTGTGGGCCACCAGCACCGCGTCATCGATGAAGCCCATCATCTCGTCGACGATGGACGGGTCCTCGAAGGGCGGGAACTGCGAGAGGAACTGTTCCGACAGGCCGTGCACGCGGAACGCACCGTCGGGCATGTCGCGCCGCGGGTTGATGTAGCGGTGGAAGGTGCGGCCGGTGGGCACCAGATCCAGCAGCTCGACCATGCCGATCTCGACCACCCGGTCGCCGAGATCCGGGCGGGTGCCAGTGGTTTCGGTGTCGAAAACGATCTCACGCATGGTCACGCTCCGCCCGTTGCAGGAGGGTCTGATGGATAGCGGCCACCTGTTCGCGGGCATGGTCAAGGCCCTGGCCGGTGTCCACGACAAAATCGGCCATGGAGCGCTTGGTGGCGTCCGGGGTCTGGCGGGCGAGGATGGCGTCGAGCTTGGCTTCGGTCATGCCGGGCCGCGCCAGCACCCGGCGCCGCTGGGTCTGCGCATCGCAGCTGACGACGATCACCGCGTCCACATAGGCCTGGCCGCCAGTCTCGAACAGCAGCGGCACGTCCACCAGCGCCAGGGGTGCCCCGGCCGCGCGGGCGTCGGCGAGGAAGGCGGCGCGGTCCTGCCCCACGAGGGGATGGACCAGCGCCTCCAGCTGCTTCAGCCGGTCCGGGTCGCCCAGCACCCGGGCTGACAGCGCGGTGCGGTCCACGCCGTCGGGCCCGGTCACACCGGGAAACAACGCTTCAACGCCAGCCACGGCGGCACCGCCCGGGCCATAGATCCGGTGCACCGCGGCGTCGGCATCCCACACCAGAACACCGCGCGCGGCGAACATCGCGCTGGTGGTGCTCTTGCCCATGCCGATGGAGCCTGTGAGTGCAACGACCAGCATCACGCCAACTCCGCTTCCAGACGGGCAAGGCCGGTGGCGAAGTCGGGCCGGATCCCGAACCAGCGCTCGAATGCCACCGCCCCCTGCCCTGCCAGCATGCCAAGGCCGCTCAGCCCCGCGCGGCCTGCCGCCTCGGCAGCGGTCAGGAACGCCGTCTGGCGCGGGGTATAGACCGTGTCGTACACCAGGCCCGCCGGGTGCATTGCACTGAAGTCTGGCGTGAGGGCACCATCGCCTTTCAGGCCGATCGAGGTGGCGTTGACGGCGAGGCCCGCCCCGGCGAGGGCAGCTGCTGCCTGGTCCCAGCCGAACACCGCCTCTGGCGGTAGGCCAAGGTCGCGGGCCAGCTGCCCGGCTGTTGCGGCATTGCGGGCCACGAGCCGCACGGCGAGCCCTGGCTGCCGGGACAGAGCCGATGCGATGCCGCGCGCAGCCCCGCCCGACCCGAACACAACGGCCACGTCCGCCACGGACCGCCAGCCGGCTGCGCGCTGGTCGAGGTCGAGCAGGAAGCCCACGCCATCGGTATTGTCGGCGTGCAGGCCATCCGGGCCGGGTACCAGCGTATTGGCGGCTCCGGCTGCCCGCGCCTCGGCGCTGGCGCTGGTGGCCGCGGCCAGGGCCCGCTCCTTGAACGGCAAGGTGACATTGGCCCCTGCGAGGCCTGCGGACAGCAGCCCGCCCAGAGCAGTCTCGAACCCGTCGTCCGCCACATCGAATGCCAGATAGACGGCATCAAGGCCATGATCCTGGATCCAGCCGTTCTGAAGCACGGGCGACAGCGAATGCCGCACCGGTGCACCGAACAGGCCGTACAGGCGGGTGGCGGCGGTCAGCTTCATGCTGGCACGGCTCCGTGCAGGCGCAGGAAAGCCAGCAGCTCCATCAGCGGCAGGCCCAGAATAGCGAAGTAATCCCCCTCGATCCGCTCGAACAGCTGCACCCCGGCCCCCTCCAGCTGATAGACCCCGACGCTCGACAGCGCCTCGGTGCCATGGCGGGCCAGATAGTCATCGAGGAACGCCTCGGAAAACGGGCGCATGGTCATGCGCGAGGTCTTGAGCTGCCGCCAGATCGGCACGCCGTCCCGGGCAACCACGGCGGCACATTCCAGCGTGTGGGTCTTGCCGCGCCACTGCAGCAGCCGCTCGCGGGCTTCCTCGAGGCTGGCGGACTTGTCCCAGGCCTCGCCTTCGAAGCCCAGTACCTGATCGCAGCCGATCACCAGACCAGGCCGCCGCGCCGATATCTTCAGCGCCTTCATCTCAGCGATCGCATCGGCCTGCTCGCGCGGACCGGCGCCCGCCGCGCGCAGGGCGACCTTGGCCGCGTCCTCGTCCACACCGGGGCTGACCGCCTCGAACCGGATGCCGGCCTGGATCAGCAGGGTCCGGCGGATGGCGCTGGTGGACGCCAGGATCACCGGCGGCGGCGGGGCGGCGGGAGTGCCGGCGTCAGTCATCGCGGCGCCTTTCGGTGAGGAGGTTGAGGATCGCGGCGGCGGTCTCCTCGATGGACCTGCGGGTCACATCGATCACCGGCCAGCCCTGGCGCTCGTACAGGCGGTTGGCAAAGGTCACTTCCTCGCGCACCGAATCCTCATCGACATAATCGCCCTCCGAATCCGCATTGAGCGACAAGAGCCGGTTGCGGCGGATGGCGATCAGACGGTCGGGCGACACCTTCAGGCCCACCACCAGCGGCTTTTCCAGCGCCAGGATCGGAGGCGGGATCGGGGCCTGGGGCACGAGGGGGTAATTGGCGGTGCGCACCCCGCGGTGAGCCAGATAGATGGACGTCGGGGTCTTGGAGGTCCGGCTCGGGCCGACCAGCACCACTTCGGCCTCGTGGAATTCCTCGACCATCTGCCCGTCATCGTGGGTCATGGCATAGTTCATCGCCTCGATGCGCTTGAAATACCCGGCATCCAGCTGCTGCTTGCCGCCGATCTTCTCGCTGGCCGACAGACCGAGGTGCTTGGAGAACAGCGAGATCACCGGATCCAGCAGGGCCATGTGCGGCACGTCGAGGCGCTTGCAGGTGCTCTCGAGTGCATCGCGCAGTTCATGGGATGCGAGGGTATAGAGCACCACACCCGGCATCTCCTCGATCTCGCGCATCACACGGTCAAGCTGGCGGCGCGAGCGCACCAGATAATAGGAATGCTCCAGCGGCGTGACCCGCTCGAACTGTGCCGCGACGGCCCGCATCATGGCATTCAGCGTCTCGCCGGTGGAATCTGACACCAGATGGACGTTGAGAAAAATGGTCGGCCGCATGCTGGCTCCGGCGGAACTGAGGTGCTGGCTGCGTCCTGTCGCAGGCCGGGGATGTTAACAAGTGGTTAAGCGCTGTGGACTGTCAGCGCGGTCACAGGATCACACGCGCACAGTCACACACATCGACTGCTGGAACCTACCGGAAACATCCACATCGACCCACAGGGACAGTGGCCCGGTAACCCGGCTGTCCCCTCTGTGGATGGGTTGCGCCAGCAGCTTGAATCCGGTGGGGGATTCGGCAATCGCGCTTCGTCCATGCTGTGGACAGACGCGCGCTGTCCGGCCAGCTATGGGGAAGAGGTGGCGGGAAGCGCGGTTCATCCACCGCGCTTCTGATTCCTAATGATTCGTAAACTGGATCGGGATGGGGTTGGTGATGGTGCAAAGTTTCGCGCAAAGCTCTCAGGAACCCAAGCTGCTGCGCACGCTGCGCGGCCAGCGACAGGAGCGACCGGCGATCTGGCTGATGCGCCAGGCCGGGCGGCATCTGCCCGAGTATCGCGAGCTGCGGGCACGCCATCCCTCCTTCATGGAGTTCTGCTATGCGCCTCAGGCGGCGGCAGAGGCAACGCTCCAGCCCCTGCGGCGCTATCCGCTGGATGCGGCGATCCTGTTCTCGGATATTCTGGTGATCCCCGATGCGCTCGGCGTCCCGGTTCGGTTTGCCGAAGGTGAAGGGCCCCGCCTGGAGCCGGTGACCACCGCCGAGGAACTGGCGCGCCTCAATCCGGATGGCCTGGAGACACGGCTGTCGCCGGTCTATGAGGCCTTGCAGCTGGTGCGGGCGGCACTGGAGCCGGACCAGACCATGCTGGGCTTTGCCGGGGCACCCTGGACGCTGGCGACCTATATGGTGCAGGGGCGCGGCGGTGACCGGGAAATGGCCCGGAAGTTCGGCTTCCAGCATCCCGAAATCCTGGCGGCCATGCTGGACCTGCTCGCCGAATGCGTGGCGCGGCATCTCGCCGCACAGCTCGATGCCGGCGCCCATGCGGTGCAGATATTCGAGAGCTGGGCCGAGGACCTGTCGGAAGAGGCCTTCCAGGACTGGGTGATCGGCCCGATCCGCAAGGCTGTGACCCGCCTGCGCGAGCTGCGGCCAGGGGCTGCGGTGATCGGTTTCCCGCGCGGGGCGTCGCACAGGACCGGACTGTTTGCCCGTGAAACCGGGGTGAACTGCGTCGGCATGGACATTGGCGCGGATCTGGCGGCTGCGCGGGCGGCTGTCGGGCCGGATGTCTGCCTGCAGGGGAACCTGGATCCGATGTGCCTTGTGGCGGGCGGACCTGCCCTGGATCGCGCCACCGACCGCATCCTGGCTGCAGCTGCGAGCGGTCCACATGTATTCAATCTGGGTCACGGTGTTGTCCCGGGCACCCCGATAGAACATGTCTCCCACCTGGTCGGACGCGTCACCGGCCGCTGATGGAGGTTGGGCGTGGGTCGCCGTATTGCTGTTGTCCTGTTCAATCTGGGCGGACCGGATGGTCCCGACGCAGTGCGACCGTTCCTCAAGAACCTGTTCTCGGACCCCGCGATCATCACGGCGCCCGCGCCGGTGCGCTGGTTCCTGGCGCGGCTGATCTCGACGCTGCGCGCCAAGTCGGCGCGGGCCAACTATGCCAAGATGGGTGGCGGCTCGCCGCTGCTGCCGGAGACGGAAAAGCAGGCGCGGGCGCTGGAGGCGGCGCTGGCGGCGCGGCCGGACATGGCGGGTGCCGAGATCAGGGCCTTCCCGGCGATGCGCTACTGGCATCCGCTGGTGGAAGAGGCCGCCGCTGCCGTGAAGGCCTGGCAGCCGGACGAGACGGTTCTGCTGCCGCTGTATCCGCAGTTTTCGACCACCACCACACGCTCGTCGCTGGATGCGTGGCAGAGGGCGGGGGGCGGCGAGGCCAGGGTGATCTGCTGCTATCCCGATCTGCCGGGCTTTACTGATGCTCATGCGGCCTCGGTGCGGGAGGCCTGGGAAGCGGCAGGCTCGCCGCTGCCGGTGCGGGTGCTGTGGTCTGCCCATGGACTGCCGCAGAAGGTCGTGGATGCGGGCGACCCCTACCAGCGCCAGGTCGAGGAGACCGTGGCGTCGATCATCCCGCTTCTGCCCGAGGGGATGGAGCACCAGATCTGCTATCAGTCCCGCGTCGGCCCGCTGCAGTGGATCGGCCCCGCCACCGAAGACGCCATCACCCAGGCCGGCACCGACAAGGTGGGCGTGATCGTCAGTCCGATCGCCTTTGTGTCCGAGCATATCGAGACACTGGTGGAGCTGGATGAGGAGTATCGCGAGCTGGCGGACGAGCTGGGTGTGCCGTTCTATCTGCGGGCCCCGGCCCTGGGCACCCGCCCGGCCTTCATCGAGGCGCTGGCAGGACTGGTATCGACGTCGCTGGGCGCAGCCGACCGGGTGATTGCAGCGCGCACCGGGACCTGCAAGGTTCAGTGCCCCGCCTGCCCGAGGACCTGCACCGCATGACAGACTGGATCACCGGCCACTACGAGCTGCTGCGCGCGTTGCATCTGATTGCGGTGATCGCGTGGATGGCCGGGCTGATGTATCTGCCGCGCCTGTATGTCTATCACTCGACGGCCACGGTGGGTTCGGAGCTGGATGCCACGCTGAAGGTGATGGAGCGGCGGCTCTACAAGGGCATCATGGTGCCTTCGATGATCGTGGTGTGGGGCCTTGGACTGTTGCTGCTGGAGGCCCGTGGCGGGCTGGATTTTGTGACCAGCCAGGGCTGGCTGCATGTGAAGCTGGCGATGGTTGTGCTGATCACTGTGGTGCAGGGCTTCTACGGCCGCTGGCGCCGCCAGTTCGAGGTCGGGGAGCGCCCGCTCAGCCACGTGGCCTTCCGCTTCATCAACGAGCTGCCGTTCGTGCTGATGATCGTGGCGGTTCTGATGGTGGTGTTCGAGCCGCAGTTCGGCTGATTACCACGCCCGCTCGCCAAAGCGATTGGGACCGGCCGTTCCGCGCCGTGCCATCAGAGCGAAGAGTTGCGGGATCAGCAGCAGCGTCAGCAGCAGCGGCACCATGGTTGATGGCGATGTGGTTGGCGTGCCCTCCAAGGCGGCGGCCACAGCCCCCAGCACCACGAGCGGGACCAGCAGCGACAGGACCGGCAGCAAGGCATAGGCATCAAGATCGTGGGCACGACGTACCGTCGTGGCGACGAGGTTCAACAGCAGGATCAAGAGGGTCATGCCGCTGAGCTCAAAGGAAAACGGCAGGAGAGGCATCGGAACAAGGATCAACAGCCCCAACGCCAGCCACCAGGTGCGACGACGCGCCCGGCCATGAAAGCCGAGCGGGGGAAGAGTTAGTTCGGCTAGCCTGACCATCACGGCACCACGCGCTGCAATCTGCGGCCATTCAGGCCTCCACGCCCTCTTGCCCTTGCAGGGCTGGCGCTGTGTAGTTGAGCGCAGACTAGCCAGTTGGCCCGTTCGCGCCAAGCTCGCCTTGTACATCCGGAGTGGGATACGTGATTGTCGGCATCGATCTGGGCACCACAAACAGCGCCTGCGCGGTGTTCCGCGATGGCCAGACGGTGATGGTTCCCAATGCCCTCGGCCATGTTCTGACCCCTTCTGCAGTGAGCATCGACCCAGACGGCGCAGTTCTGGTCGGCCTGGCGGCACGCGAGCGACAATCGACCCATGTCGGCTCCACCGCCGTTGCCTTCAAGCGCTACATGGGCACCGACAAGATCGTGGAGCTGGGCAAAAAGTCGTTCCGCGCCGAAGAGCTGTCCGCCCTGGTCCTGCGCGCACTGAAGGCCGATGCCGAGGCCTTCCTGGGCGAAGCCGTAACCGAGGCTGTCATCACGGTGCCGGCCTATTTCAACGACCGCCAGCGCAAGGCCACGCGCCGCGCAGGCGAGCTGGCGGGTCTGAAGGTCGAGCGGCTGATCAACGAGCCAACCGCTGCCGCCCTCGCCTATGGGCTGCACCAGCGGGACCGCGAGACGCAGTTCCTGGTGTTCGACCTGGGTGGCGGGACCTTCGACGTCTCGATCCTCGAGCTGTTCGATGGCGTGATCGAGGTGCGGGCCAGCGCAGGCGACAACCGCCTGGGCGGCGAGGATTTCAATGACGTGATGGTCCAGTTGATTGGACGCGACTTGCAGACCCAGATCGGCGATATCCGCATGGCACCTGAGGTCCTGCAACAGCGGGTCCGCGAGGCAGCAGAGCGGATGCGGCGCCAGTTGAGCGAGCAGGGCGAGGCGTCTGCCCGTCTGGTGTGGAATGGCCAGGATCTTTACACCACGATCACCACCGAGGATTTCGAGGCCGCCAGCGAGCCCCTGGTCAAACGGCTGCGTGACCCGGTGCTGCGATCACTGCGCGACACTGGCATCGAGGCAAGCCGACTTGACGAAGTGGTTCTGGTGGGGGGCGCCACGCGGATGCCGTTGATCCGGCGGACCGTGACCCGGATGTTCGGCCGTTTTCCCTCCCATGCCATTGATCCTGATGAGGCAGTGGCGCGAGGCGCCGCCATCCAGGCGGGCCTCAAGTCGCGCGATGCTGCCTTGAAGGAAGTGGTTCTCACCGATGTTTGCCCCTATTCCATGGGCATAGAGATTACCGAGCCGCAGGCACAGGGCGGCCTCATGACTGGCATCTTCAGTCCGATCCTGGTGCGCAATTGCGTGGTGCCAGTCAGCCGCGAACAGACCTACAGCGCGCTCGATGACCGCCAGGCCTTCGTGGAGCTGAACGTCTATCAGGGTGAAAGCCGCTGGGTGCGCGACAATGTGTTTCTGGGACGGCTTGAGGTGCCGGTTCAACCCGGCCGCGCCAGAGAGATCCCGATCAATGTGCGCTTTTCCTATGATATCAATGGCCTGCTCGAAGTGAACGCCGAGGTTCCGTTGACCGGTATCCGCCGTGAGCTGTTGGTCTATGATCCAGAAGCGATCCCGGCGGGCGAGCTGGAACAGCGTCGCGCTGCGCTGGCGGCCTTGAAGGTCCATCCCCGCGACACCGAGCGGGTCAGGGCGCTGCTGGCACGGGCGGGGCGCTGTATCGAGGCCGCTCTGGGCGAGGAGCGCGCTTTCCTCAATGCCGCGACCTCGCGGTTCGAAGCGGCTGTGGAGACTCAGGATCCCCGCACCATCGCCGAGGCCAGCGATCATCTTCAGGAGGTACTGGACCAGTTCGAGGGGCGCTCGTTTCTCTGATGGCGGACGCTCCCTGGTCGATCCTCGGCATTGAGCCGACCAGCGATCGGAGCGCGGTCCGCCGTGCCTATGCAGCACGCCTCAAGCATACCAATCCGGAAGACGATCCAGCCGGGTTTATGGCGCTACGCGCCGCATTCGAGGCTGCTCTTCATCAATCTGATCGCATGCGGGTTGTGGATTGGTACGGGCAGCAGCAGGATCGCGTGGAAGATCCCGCTCCGCCGCCAAGCGCTGCGATGTCAAGAACGACCATCGAAGCGCCCGCAGCCATTGAATCAACCGCACCTGACGTCACCCTTGACGCGGTCAGCAACACGAGAGCCGCCGGGCCCGAGGAGCTGCAAGGCAGCGCCGGCCCTGAGGTGGCCGCGCCCGGCCCGGAGGATGACCGCCAGCGCATCAGCGAGGCGCTGGCCAAGCTGCAGCGGCAGCTGTGGGGGCCCGTCGAGCCCGAGCTTGACCAGGCGGCAGCGGCCGTGTCGCCCTGGGATACGGCGCAGGCAACGCTGGAAAACATCCTGGCCGATCCGGCCATGGATCGGGTCGAGATCCACTTGCTGGTCGAGGGCGCCTTGAGCGAAATCGTCGAGGTCAGCTGGCAGGAGCATCCGGAGCTGGCCAGGCGCGCCGTCGAGTTTTTCGGCTGGGATAATCGAATCTGGCACCGCCTGACCCCTGATCTATCCGGGTTTCTCGAAGAGGAGGAAGAGCATCCGGTGCTGTGGCGCGTGATGCAGAGGACGCATGAGTATCATGCGGTCTATCTCCTTCTCCGGCAGACTCCGGACCCGGGCAACACGCTCTGGGTGCTCAGGACGATCTGGTTTGGCCTCGCAATCACACGGTTTTTCGCGGATGCGAGCGACGGAGGTCAGGTGCTCCAGGCGCGACTGCCTGCACACATTCGGGCGTACTGGCTTGACGGCGGACTGCGGAACATCCGGTTTGCGCGGTTTCTCCCCCTGGCCATCGGGCTGGGGCTGATCGTGCTCAGGGTACTCTGGGCCTAGCTGGCCGCCCGGCATGGCGGCGACCTACTGTGCTCGAATGAGCCGCCTGCTTTGCGCTGGAGCCGCGCCGGGCTATCTGCGCGGCCATGACCCCGCGCCAGTCCATCCGCAACTTCTCCATCGTCGCCCACATCGATCACGGCAAGTCGACCCTGTCGGACCGCCTGATCCAGCTGACCGGCGGTCTCGCCGATCGGGAGATGAAGGAGCAGGTGCTCGACAATATGGATATCGAGCGCGAGCGCGGCATCACCATCAAGGCGCAGACCGTGCGCCTGACCCATGTCCGCGACGGCCAGACCTATGTGCTGAACCTGATCGACACGCCGGGGCACGTGGACTTTGCCTATGAAGTCTCGCGCTCGCTGGCAGCCTGCGAGGGCGCGCTGCTGGTGGTGGACGCCTCGCAAGGGGTTGAGGCCCAGACCCTGGCCAATGTCTATCAGGCCATCGACGCCGACCTCGAGATCGTGCCGGTCCTCAACAAGATCGACCTGCCCGCCGCCGAGCCCGACCGGATCAAGGCGCAGATCGAGGAGGTGATCGGGATCGACGCCTCCCAGGCGGTGATGATCTCGGCCAAGACCGGCCTCGGCATCCCCGATGTGCTGGACGCCATCATCGACCGCCTGCCAGCTCCCAAGGACGGCGACCCGGATGCGCCGCTGAAGGCGCTGCTGATGGACGCCTATTACGATGCCTATCTGGGGGTCGTGGTGCTGGTCCGGATCAAGGACGGGGTGCTGCGCAAGGGCATGAAGGTGCGGATGATGGCCACCGGCGCCACCTACGGGGTGGACCGGGTGGGCGTGTTCAAGCCCAAGATCACCGAGATCGACGCGCTGGGGCCCGGCGAGATCGGGTTCCTGACCGCTTCGATCAAGGAAGTCGGCGATGCGGCGGTGGGTGACACCATTACCGAGGACCGCCGCCAGACCGCCAGCGCCCTGCCGGGCTTCAAGCCGGCCCAGCCGGTGGTGTTCTGCGGTCTGTTCCCGGTGGATGCGGCCAATTTCGAGGATCTGCGCGCTGCGATGGGCAAGCTGCGCCTGAACGATGCCAGCTTCTCGTTCGAGATGGAGACCAGCGCCGCGCTGGGCTTCGGCTTCCGCTGCGGCTTCCTCGGGCTCCTGCACCTCGAGATCATCCAGGAGCGGCTGGCGCGCGAGTTCAATCTCGATCTGATCGCGACGGCGCCGTCGGTGGTCTATGAGATCAAGCTGCGCGGCGGCGAGGTGGTCGAGCTGCACAACCCCGTGGACATGCCCGATGTCATGCAGATCGCCGAGATTCACGAGCCGTGGATTAAGGCCACGATCCTGACGCCGGACGAATATCTCGGCGGAATCATCAAGCTGTGCCAGGACCGGCGCGGCAACCAGCAGGAGCTGACCTATGTCGGCTCGCGGGCGATGATGGTCTATGAGTTGCCGCTGAACGAAGTGGTGTTCGACTTCTATGACCGGCTGAAGAGCATCTCGAAGGGCTATGCCAGCTTCGACTATGTGATGGTCGACCGCCGCGAGGGCGACCTCGTGAAGATGCAGATCCTGGTTAACGACGAGCCGGTGGATGCGCTGTCGATGCTGGTGCACCGCAACCGCGCCGAAAGCCGCGGCCGGGTGATGTGCGAGAAGCTCAAGGAGCTGATCCCGCAGCACATGTTCAAGATCCCGATCCAGGCCGCCATCGGCGGCCGCATCATCGCCCGCGAAACCATCAGCGCCCTGCGCAAGGACGTGACCGCCAAATGCTACGGCGGCGACGCCACCCGCAAGCGCAAGCTGCTCGACAAGCAGAAAGAGGGCAAGAAGCGCATGCGCCAGTTCGGCAAGGTCGAAATCCCCCAGGAAGCCTTCATCGCCGCCCTGAAGATGGACGAGAACTGAGGGGCTCGAAGCTGTCTATGAGCTCAAGCCCCTCGCTTCTCTCAGTTACATCGGGACATAAAGTAGAGTCTTTGCGTGTTGTCCCCAAGTCGGTGGAGGAGGCTGGCTCCAACCCTCCATCAGGTTCAGCGGAGAGCCCGCTTGCTCAGGCTGGGTGACGTGATGCCTGGCGGCCCTGTGCCGACGCCCGTGTCGGGCCGATGATGTTGAGGCTGATCGCCGTAAATGGTATTGGTCAAGGATGAGCGCTCTCCGCAGGATCACCATCGAAGTGTCTCAAGACGACCTCGCGCTTGCGCAGGCGCTTTGCGGCGGTAGCGAGACCGAAGCCGTTCGCATGGGACTGGAACGTCTGGCCGCTGAGCGACGTCGTGATGTGCTGCTGGACCTGCGTGGCAAAGTGCAGTTTTCCGACAGCTGGCAGGCCTTGCGTGGCAAGGACGACGACACGTGATCGTTGCTGACACCAGTGTCCTGATTCCATGGGCGGCAGGTGCCGCGACACCAAAGGCCGAGCTTCTCAGCACCCTTTTGGCAACATCGACGCTGCTGGTGGCGCCGGTGACGGTTGCTGAGCTGATGTCTGTTCGCGTTCTGACGCCTGAAATCACAACACTTGCAGCATCGCTGACCCCGCTGGAGCTCGAAGAGGGCTATTGGACGAGAGTGGGACTCTTGCGCGGCCGCTGTCTCGCTGCCGGGCGGCGCGCTCGGTTGGCTGATGCCATGATTGCCCAGGCATGTCTCGACGCTGGCTTGCCGCTTCTGACAGATGACGGCGACTTTTCCGTGTTTCAGGAGCTGGCAGGTCTGCAGTTGGTAGATGCAGGTTGATGAGGTTGATGCCCTGGTTCCACCCCGACCGCCATGCTGACCGGCGTCCGTTCCTGACGGCGCGGGGACAGGTGCGGCGGGCTGTGCGGGCCTGGTTCGAGGCGCGGGACTTTACCGAGGTGGAATGCGGGCAGCTGCAGGTCTCGCCGGGGAACGAGACCCACCTGCATGGGTTTGCCACCCGCCGGCTCTGGCCCGACGGAACCGCGCGCGACCTGTATCTGGCCACCAGCCCGGAGTTTGCCTGCAAGAAGCTGCTGGCGGCGGGGGAGACCCGGATCTTCGAGCTGGCGCGGGTGTTCCGCAACCGCGAGATCGACAGCCCGCTGCATGCTGCCGAATTCACCATGCTGGAGTGGTACCGCGCGGGCGCCGACTGGCGGACCGTGGCGGAGGATGCGCTGGCGCTGGCGCGCGCTGGCGCGGCGGCTGTGGCGGAAGACGGCGGGGCGGGCCGGTGGCAGTGGCGCGGGTGCACGCTGGCGGGGGATACACCGGCGCAGTGGCTATCGGTGCCGGATGCCTTCATGCAGCTGGCCGGGATCGACCTGTTGTCCACGCTCGGAGCCGATGGCAGCCCGGACCGGGCCGCACTGGCGGCGCAGGTGGTGGCGGCAGGCTTGAATGTCGCGGCTGACGACAGCTGGAGCGACCTCTTCACCAAGGTGCTGACTGCCCGGATCGAGCCCGCCGTCGGCCGGGACGCCCCCACCGTGCTGCACAGCTATCCGGCCCCCGAGGCGGCTCTGGCCCGGCGCATGCCGCAAGAGCCGCGCCTGTCCGAGCGGTTCGAGCTTTATGTGTGTGGCGTCGAGCTGGCCAATGGCTTTGGCGAGCTGACCGATCCAGCCGAACAGCGAGCTCGCTTCGAGGCCGATATGGACGAGAAGCAGCGCCTGTATGGCGAGCGCTATCCGATCGACGAGGCGCTGTTGGAAGCGCTGGCGCTGATGCCGCCTGCCAGTGGCGTGGCGCTGGGCTTTGACCGGCTGGTGATGCTGGCCAGCGGCGCACGCAGCATTGCCGACGTTTTGTGGACACCGGCTTAACCCCGCCTTGACCGGCAGGTGCCTAGGCTGCGTGCTCCTCAAACCGCATGGCTGCTCACATGTTCGGCTTTCTGGCAGGCAACACCAAGGCACCCTCGCAGCAGCCGGCATCGGCGCGGCGCGGCAAGGCCGTACGCGGCCGGCCGGGAAGCTATGATCCGCACCGGGCCAACGGGCCGGAGACCCCTGCCCTGGATCAGGCGCGCCTGCGCCAGGCGCTGGACCACGCCGCCTGGCGCGACCCCTCGGTGCAGCGACGCCGCGACGGCGAGCTGAGGACAGCGCTGGCGGTGCTGGAGCGGACGGCTGCCTGCGTCGACATGGCGATTGAGCGCCTGGACGAGGCAGCGGTCTCGGTGATCGAGGGGCGCGTCGCCACATCACCCGTCATGCGCGGCCTTCTGGCCACCCGCACCGACGAGCTGCTGGACAGCCTGGCGCGGATCTCGCTGATGGCCGCGGAAGGCGAGGTCAATCTGCTGGACGGCGGCCATCATGGCCTGCGCGTCGGGCTGGAGCGAGGCGGCTTCGGCTACGCCCTCAACCCGATAGCCCTGCGCCGCGATGGGCGTGGCTTCAACATCCCACCCTGCGAGACCGCGTTCGAGGACCAGGACGAGGCCGAGACCATTGCGCTGGCGATCGAGCGGGCCCGGGTGCGCCTTGCCCAGTTTGCAACGCGCCTGGCCCATGATGCAGCAACCCTCTCGCACCTGATCAGCACCATGCCCGACCACACGGCGTCAGTCGCCGCGCCGGCCCCTGTCCAGCCGCCAGCCGAGGCCATCTCCCCGGCTCCCCTGGACCGCGCAGACGATCACGATGACACCGAACTGGTGCTGGATGCGCAATCCGGCGGGGACCAGCCCGCGTAGAGAGCCGCACAGGACCCAAGGCTGGGTCCCATGCGAGCGACTACCATGCAAAAGACAGTTCTGGCCTTTGCCGCCACAGGTCTTGCAGCCTTCTCGGCTGCCTGTGCCACCGCCCCGGCGGAGGCGCCGCGGGCCGGTGCGGTCCCCAATCTGGTGCTGGAAGACTATTTCCTCGGTCGGACAGAGGCCTGGGGCGTGGTGCAGAACCGCACCGGCACTCTGCAACGCCAGTTCAAGGTGACCATCGACGGCACCTGGGACGGTCGCACGCTGGTGCTGGACGAGCGCTTTGCCTATGCCGATGGCGCCACGGAGCGCCGGGTCTGGACCATTCGCAAGACCGGACCTGCCAGCTATGAGGGTACGGCGCCCGACGTGATCGGGATCGCCCGAGGCCAGGTGCAGGGCAACCAGCTGGCCTGGGTCTATGACATCAACCTCGATCTGGGGGAGCGCCCGGTGCGGGTGACCTTCGACGATCGCATGTGGCTGCAGCCGGATGGCATCCTCATCAACCGCGCCAAGATCAAGAAGTTCGGCATTACCTGGGGCGAAGTGCTGATTTCGTTCCGCCGGCCGCCGGCCTGACCGGTGATTTCGCAAACGTAACTTGCGGGACGGCGTCTGCAGCACCATAGTCAGGATACGCGATCACAGGAGACGGATGATGTCCGGACAGTTCTTCCTTTCGCTGGCCGTTACGGCTGCAACCGCTTTCGCTCTTGCCGCCCCTGTGCTGGCAACCCCCGCTTCTGCGGCGGGTCCCACCGTATCGGTGACCTATTCGGAGGACTTCTCCGAGAAGCTGACCGAGGACTATGGCGAGCGCGAGAAGCGTGTGCTGGAAGATATGGTGGGCTCGAGCCTGCGCCGCGAGCTGCCAGCCACGGTGACCCGGGTTGAAGTCGAGCTGGTGGATGCAGTCCCCAACCGGCCCACCTTCGAGCAGATGGGGAATGAGCCAGGCCTCTCGTTCTCCAGCTTCGGGGTTGGCGGCGCCGAGCTGAAGGGCCGCGCCTTCGATGCATCCGGCGCCATTGTGGGCGAAGTGACCTATCGCTGGTACAGCAACGACATCGTCTGGTCCCAGCATGCCTGGGTCTGGGAAGATGCCGACCGGGCGATCGACCGGTTTGCTCAGGAACTGGCCGACGACGTCACCGACTGAGCCAGGCCCAGCTCGATCATCCGCACCGTTTCCGACCACAGGCCCAGCGCCCGCCACTCGGCCTCGGCAAACCACCGCGCTTCGCTGGCATCGTCGCCGCCCAGCGGCGCGCCCTCGGCGTGCACCAGATAGTCCACCAGCACATAATGGCGGGTCACCTCGCCGCTGCTGCGGGCCGTGAAGATCCCGTCGGCCACATCCAGCAGCCCGATCAGTCGCCCCTGAAGCCCGGTTTCCTCCGCCAGTTCCCGCAGGGCGGCATCGGCTGCCCGCTCGCCAAACTCGATCCGCCCGCCTGGCAGCGACCAGCTGCCCGCCAGCGGCGGGTTGCCCCTGCGGATCAGGCAGACCTCGCCGGCACTGTTCACGCAGACCACGCCCACCGCCGGAACGACTTGGCGCGGAGGGTGCTGGTCTGGCATGGGGTCTCCTGACTGCGAGCAAAGGCCATGTGCGGACGCTATGCCATCACCCTGCCCCCGGAGGCCATGGCCAATCTGTTCGGCTCCACGGACAGGCCGAACCTGCCGCCCCGCTACAATGTGGCGCCGACCCAGTCTGTGCCGATGGTGGCGATCGGCAAGGCGGGCGACCGCCGGATCGTGATGGCCCGCTGGGGCCTGAGGCCTGGCTGGATGGAGAAGGACCCGCCCACCGGACCGCTGTTCAATGCACGTGGCGAGACCGTGGCCGACAAGCCCTCGTTCCGCACCGCCTTCGCCCGCCACCGCTGTCTGATCCCCGCCGACGGCTTCTATGAGTGGCAGCGCGAGGGCAAGGCGCGCATCCCGCACTTCATCCACCGCACTGACGGCACCACGGCAGCCTTTGCCGGCCTGTGGGCGCAGGCGCCGCAGCCCGATGCGCCGCCGCTGATCAGCTGCACCATTGTCACCACGGCGGCGGCGCCCGATTTCACGGCGCTGCACGACCGGTTCCCGGTGGTGCTGGAGCCGGAAGCCTGGGGCCTGTGGCTGGATCCCGCCACCCCGCCCGCAGCGCTGCATCAGCTGATCCGTGCCCCGGCGCCGGGGGTGATGGCGGCCTATCGGGTGAGCGATCTGGTGGGCAAGGTGGCCCATGACGGACCCGAACTGCTGCAGCCGGTCCAGGCGCTGCTGTAGCTGCGGTGCCATGACGGTTCACTTGCGGGCCCCAAGGCCCTAGATCGGCGCCAT
>JAIXTH010000124.1 GCA_027484265.1 Alphaproteobacteria bacterium | reverse complement strand
CGCCATCACAAGGATGGACATGTCGGAGTATATGGAGAAGCATTCGGTCAGCCGCCTGATCGGCGCGCCTCCGGGCTATGTCGGCTATGACGAGGGCGGCGCCCTGACCGAGGCGGTGCGGCGCAGGCCCTATCAGGTGGTGCTGTTCGACGAAGTCGAGAAGGCGCACCCGGACGTGTTCAACGTGCTGCTGCAGGTGCTGGACGACGGCCGCCTGACCGATGGCCAGGGCCGCACGGTCGACTTCAAGAACGTGATCCTGGTGATGACCTCGAACCTCGGCAGCCAGTATCTGGCCGACCAGGGCGAAGGCGCGGATGTGGAAGAAGTGCGGCCGCTGGTGATGGATGCGGTGCGCTCGAACTTCCGGCCCGAATTCATCAACCGGATCGACGAGATCATCCTGTTCCGCCGCCTCGGCCGGGCCGAGATGGACCGGATCGTGCCGATCCAGATGGCGCGGCTCGAGAAGCTGCTGGCATCCCGCTCGATCATGCTGGCGCTGGAGCCGGAGGCGCTGCAGTGGATCTCCGACAAGGGCTACGAGCCGGCCTATGGCGCGCGGCCCCTCAAGCGGGTAATCCAGCGCGAAGTACAGGACCCCCTCGCCCGCCTGCTGCTGTCGGGCGCGGTGAAGGACGGCGAGACCGTGAACGTCGCCATCCAGCCCGGCGGCCAGAGCCTGTCCTTCAACGGCTACGCCGCCGAGAGCAGCGCGCCGCCCAAGGGGGTGGCGGTAAACTGAGGGTCCGGACTGACTGGGAACTTAATTATGTTCCACTCTTGACATGGAACTGAATTTAGTTCCTATTGGGTTATGGCCCTTCCGTTCCAGGCACTCCAGCCAGCCTTTCACCCCGCACTGCCGCAGGTGGTGCTGATGGGCGACATCATCGGCAGCCGGAAGCTGCCGGACGCAGCCGGCGTCGCGAGCCGGTTTGCGGCGGCTGTCGATCAAGCCAATCTGGCGTTCCTGCCGGCCATTGCATCACCCCTGACGATCACGCTGGGCGACGAGTTTCAGGGCATCACCGCCGGATACAGGGCCGCGTTCGAGATTGCGAACCGGCTGCGGCTGACCTTGCTGCAGGACGGGATCGCCTGCCGGTTCTGCCTGGGTGCGGCGCGGCTTGTCACGCCGCTCAATCCCGAACGGGCCTGGGGCATGAGCGGGCCGGGCCTGGCCGAAGTCCGGACCCGTCTGAACACCAAGAACGACCTGACGGCCTACCAGTTCGTGCTGCCGGCCGGGGCGACCGGGGCAGAGCTGCTGGAAGCAGTCGCCATCGGCCTGACACTGGTGGAGGAAGGCTGGACCCCGGGTCAGCGGGACGCCGTCCTGTCGGCGCTTCAGGGGGAGACGGCCGATGCGATGGCTGCACGCCTCAAGGTAACGCCACGGGCGATCCGCAAGCAGCTCCAAGGGGCGGACAACCTCCGCTACCAGCACTTGCGCGCCGCGGTTCTCGGGGAATTGTCACGGCTTGACCACTGATCCCCTGTGCGGCGCTGCCCATGATCTCGCTCCTTGCCCTGCTCGCAGCCGTCTGGCTGATCGGCCCGGCCGGTACGGCGGTGGTGCGGGGTGTCCTGCATCTGTGCGGCCCGCGCTTCGCGACGACAGGGTCATCCACATCCCATGAGGCGCTCAGGTCGGGATGGATCATTGGCTATCTGGAACGCGCCCTGATCCTTGTGGGGGTTCTGTTCGGGAGCTGGGAGGTGATTGCTGCGGTCATCGCGCTCAAGACTGTCTCCCGCTACAAGGAACTCGATGACCAGATTCCAGCGGAGTATTTCCTGGTCGGCTCGCTCGCCAGCCTCGCCTGGGCGGTGGCAGTGGCCGTTGGGCTGATGGCGGTTGATGGCGCTGGCGGTGACGGGTGGATCCAGGCTGCGCGCACTCTTGTGGGCAGCACCTAAGCGGCTGGCGCGACGGCGCCCCCTCCTTCAAGCCACCTTGATCTCCGCCACCGGGTGGCGGCGGGCGAGTTCTTCCAGGGCTTCGCGGACGAAGGCGGCGTGGAGGACGATGCCGATTTCGAGGCGCTCGTCGGTCAGCACCACCTGCTGTGCCAGCATGCCGGTGACCATCTCGATCGGGCCTTGCGGGTCGGCGCGCCCGCGGGCGCTCATGTAAACCGGACCGCCGGAATTGCCTGCAAACACAGCGAAGTCCATCAGAAAGGTCGGAAACTCCCGCGACGGCCACAGCGGGTAGGATGCCACCCGCCCGGCCCGCAGGATCGGAAAGCCGATCTCGTTCGCCGACAGGCCGCGCGGATAGCCCAGCGCCAGCATCTCGTCGCCCGGCCGCACGCCGATGGCCTCGAGGTCCTGATCATCCGACAGCTCGTCAAAGCCGATGGCATGGCTGCGCGGCTGCGGCGGGGCGTTCACCAGCATCACCGCGATATCCCGCTCGGGGTGACGCAGCCACAGCGGGCCGTTGAACGGGTCGCGGATCACGACCGGCTGCGGCTCGCGCGTCCACTTGCCGCCGGCATCCTGGGTGCGCCAGTGCACCACGGCTTCGGGCCGCTTCATCCGGTCGAACACGTGGCCCGCCGTCACCATGGCGATCCGGCCCGGCGCATCGCGCAGGCTGACCAGCCAGCCGGTACCGACCGTGGCGAGACCATCGTCCTGGCGCTGCTCGAGCTTGAACGTCGCGCGCATCAGCCGCATCGAGAGGTCGTCGGTGGCCATGTCTTGCTCCCGCTGCGGTCCGGATGGGGCGCCAGCGACAGCATCCTATATCCGATTGGCGGACAGGCCAACCAGCCGCACCGCCTTGAACGGCGCCTTCACCCGCCTGGCCGCGCCTGTGGGCAGCTGTGGCGCATCCTCAGGCCGCAGCGCCCAGGGCATGCAGGCTGCTGCCATGGGCCTTCAACCAGGCCCGGGCGGGGGCATAGTCCGGCATCAGCCGCCGTGTCTCGGCCCAGAAGAGCGGCGAATGGTTCAGCTCCTTGAGGTGCGCCAGCTCGTGCGCCATCACATAGAACAGCACCGACGGCGGCGCTCCGATCAGGCGCCAGTTGATCATGATGTCGCCGCGCGACGTGCACGAGCCCCAGCGGCTGCGGGCATCGCGCACTGTCACCTTGCGCGGCGGACCCTCCAGCAGCGGTGCCAGCCGGGCGGCAGCCTCGACCGCGTCGGTATGGGCCAGGGTTTTCAGCGCCATGGCCACCCGGGCGGCAAACCGGTCCGGGGCGGCGGCCACCCGCAGGATGCGCGGCTCGCCAGGGGCCGCGGGCGGCTCGAGCACCGGTACGCCGCGCCCGTCGCGGCGCGCCAGCCGGACCGGCTCGCCCCGCAGCCGGATCAGGGCGCCCTCGGCAAAGGGCATGGGGGGCGGCAGGGCCTGCAGGTGGCTTTCGATCCACTGGGCGTGGGTGCGCGCCATGTCCTCCAGAACAGCCCGGCCGGTGCGCGGCGGCACCGCCAGGATCACCCCCCGCCCCACCGGATCGATGCGCACCATCAGGCGCCGCGTCCCCCGCCGCGCCCGCACCTGCGCCTCCACCTGCCCGCCGGAGGGCAGACGGATCGGGATGGAACTGGGCATGGCCGGGCGCGCGAACATCGCCGGAAGATCGGGTGATCGGACGTGCGATGCAACCGGGCGGCACAGAGCCAGGGCGTCTGTGTCCTGGCCAGCGGCTCACCCGCCCTGTGGCGGCCCAAGGCGACAGGTGCGGCGGCTGCGCATCGCCCCCGCCATAGGCGCACCTCTGGAGCGCTACTGCGAGCAGCTGCACCAGCGGCGCGGAGCGACGCTCCATCGCTACGCGCCTCGTTTCGAAAGTCGTGGCGCTGACGCGCCTGCGCAGCTGCGAGCAGCTGCGCTCCGGTGGTTTGCCAGGGGGTTTGCGGTGAACGGGAAGAGGTCCTCCGCCCGCCCTTTTCCCCGGTGTCGCCCGTCGCTGCCAGCGTGGATCGCAGGCGTGCCGTCCGGTTTCAAGGACGCCCTTCGGGCGCCGCGGGGCGGTGGCTTCGCCATCCTTGAGACCGTCCGTCCCGCCCGCATCCCCGCGGTCAGCGACGGGCGACACCGGGGAAAAGGGTTTCAGAGGTAGGCCCACAGAGCTGT
>JAIXTH010000014.1 GCA_027484265.1 Alphaproteobacteria bacterium | reverse complement strand
TTATGACGCCAACCAGCGCCTGGGCCAGGAAGCCCAGCGGCTCGAGGCCGCCGTGGCGGACCGGGTTCTGGAACTGCAGCGGGCACATGACCGCGCCGAGGCTGCCAACGCAGCCAAGTCCATGTTCCTCGCCAACATGAGCCACGAGATCCGGACGCCGCTGAACGGCGTGATGGGCCTTGTGGGTGCCCTGGCCCAGACCGCGCTCGATTCCCGCCAGGCCGAGATGATCGGCCTGATCCAGGCTTCCGGCGATACGCTGGTGCGCTTGCTGTCCGACATTCTCGACATGTCCAAGATCGAGGCCGGCAAGCTGGATCTGGAGGTCGCCCCATTCGATCTCCGCGAGGCCGTCGAGACCGCTGTCGAGGTCTTCCGGTTGCGCGCCGATGACAAGGGGCTCGAATTTCAGGTCCACTACGGACCGCATGCCCACGGCCTGTTCGAAGGGGATGTCGTCCGGCTGCGGCAGGTGATCTCGAATCTCACCTCCAATGCCATCAAGTTCACGGCGAGCGGCTCCGTGACCGTCAGCGTGGATGTCGCCGACGCGGCAGATGGCCCCGCCCGCCTCGCCATAACCGTAACCGACACCGGGATCGGGTTCGACGCTCCGGCAGGCGATGCCCTCTTCACACGCTTCCAGCAGGCAGATGGTTCCATCACCCGCACCTATGGCGGCACAGGTCTCGGCCTCGCGATCAGCCAGTCCCTGTGTCAGCTCCTCGGGGGAACCATCGCCGCAACATCGGTACGCGGGGAGGGAAGCCGGTTCCATGTGATGCTGCCCTTGCCGAGAGCCAGGCCAGTGGCAGACCCGGACCAGGCCTGGGTGCTGGGCGGGTCCTGCCGGCAGGACGCGGAGAGCAGCCCCGGTGACCTGGCCGGTCTGAAAATCCTGCTCGCCGAGGATCACCCCATCAACCGGCGGGTCATCCACCTGATCCTCGAGCCTTTCAATGTGCGGATCACCGACGCGGAGAACGGCGCCCAGGCGCTGGAGGCCTGGAGAGCCGGCGATTTCGATCTCATCTTGATGGACATGCAGATGCCGGTGCTGGACGGGCTGGAGGCAACCCGGCTCCTGCGGTTGGAGGAACGCGCCCTCGGACGACGGCGGACCCCTGTGGCCATGGTGAGCGCCAATGCCATGCGCCAGCACATCGCCCAGGCCTACGATGCCGGCAGCGACCTGCATCTGGCCAAACCGGTATCCCCGAAATCGCTGCTGGACACCTTGCAGACGGCTCTGACCCTGCAGGCGGGAGAGGACGCTGCATCGTCCGGTGCCGCCCCCGCCGTGTCGAACCAGATCGGAAAAAGTCTGGCTTGACTGACCTGACTGACCGATTCCACGGGATGCTGGTGTCGTCCCGCGATCTGGTGTCTGGCTTTCCTGCCAGTTCGGTTGTGCGTTCGCACCGGCAGGCAAGCTGCGGCTGGCGCAGCAGGGGGGCAGGTCCGGGCAGTTGGCCGTCCGGCGGAGCGCCCGGTGCCGCATCCCAACCCGGTTGTGCAGGCTTGGGTGGTTTTCTGGAGCTTTAGCGGGGTCTTTACCTGGATCGTGCATGATAGGCTCATGGCAAGGCGTCCCGGCCCATTCGAACATCTGGCGGAGCGCTGGCTCCACGACCGCACGGGCAATGTTGCCCTGATGACGGCGCTTGCCGCGCCATTGCTGGCGCTGGCGGTGATGGCAGGGGTGGAGACGTCCAGTCTGGCATCGGAACGCGCTCTGATGCAGCAGGCTGCGGATGCCGCAGCTCTGGCCGCCGCCCTTGACCAGACGGTGGCTGGTCGCGGCAGTTCCCGTGATGTGCAGGCCTATGTGAGAAGTGTGGCGCTGGCCCAGCTCGGTGACTATCCGCAGCACGCGCGGGTCACTTTCGGCGCCCAAAGCCAGGCGGGCGGTCTGATCCGCGTCGACGGCACGTCCATCAGACCATCGATGTTCGGCAACCGGCTCCCAGCCGGCGGTTATCGCATCCAGGTGCAAGCGGTTGCCGAGACAGCTTCCCAGACCCCGATCTGTATCGTGACGCTGGCGGCAAGCGGAACAAACCGGTTCCAGATGCTGGATACCGCACGTATTTCTGCCACTGGCTGTCTTGTTCATTCGAACCGGGACATCGACCTGCTCGGACTTGCCTTTCTGCAAGCCGATGTGATCCAGACCGTGCGGATGGCAAACGGGACGGGCTTTGCGGTGCCGACCAACACGGGTGCCTTGCGCCTGAGGGATCCGTTCGAGGTCATTGCGATGCCCGCTACGACGGGATGTCCGGCGGCCATCGCGACGCGGACGTTCTCGACCGGCACCCACACCCTGCCGGCAGGTGTGCACTGTGACCATATCGTCGTCCAGAACGCGGCCCAGCTGACGCTGGGTCCTGGTGAACATGTCTTCCGGGGACGGCTGCGGGTCCGGCAGACGGCAACGCTGCGCGGCGAGGATGTGGCGCTGTTCTTCATGAGCCCCTCGACGAATGCCGAGTTCATCAATTCCGCCACTGTGGAACTGTCCGGCCGGCGAAGCGGCATCTATGCCGGCTTTGTGATGGTTGTCGCCCGCGGCAGTCCACGCGGCATCGAGATCGCATCGCCGAACGTCAACCGGGTGCTCGGAACGGTCTACGCCCCCCATGGTTGGGTGCGGGTGTCGTCCAGCGGACAGGTTGCCGAGGACAGCGACTGGAGCGTCGTGGTCACCAACCGGCTGTTGATGTCCGGCTCCCCCAACCTCGTGATCAACACCCGCTACACCGGCTCGCCAGTGCCAATCCCCGGCGGGGTGGGCAACAATCTGCCAACTGCCCTGCGACTGGTTCGGTGATCTGCCAGTCTTGCGCCGGCCAGGCTGGCCGGGAGGCGAGGCGGCGGGACTGCACCGGCAGCACAGACCCCGGTCGCCCGGTCGGCACCGTCACTGGCCGGCCCGGCACCGGGCACGGCTATTGCGGTGGATGATGGGGCATCGCGTGGTGCCGGCAGCCTGGCCTTGCAGCCTGTCGTGGTCCAGCCGACGCCGGGCAGGCCGACAGGGGCCGCTGCTGACTTCTGACCTGAACGAAAAGATGGTGCCGCAGGGGAGGATTGAACTCCCGACCTCGTCATTACCAATGACGCGCTCTACCACTGAGCTACTGCGGCCTGGTCCGGTGCGCTGCACGGCAGCGCCGGTTGGAAGGCGGCCCGTCTAGCGGGCCGGGGGCTTCCTGAAAAGAGGCCGTGCGCATATGGGACGCGGGCGATAACACACGAGCGCCGCCCGCCCATGCCACCAGCCCCTCCCGCCCCGCCGCCAGCCCCGCCGTCACCCCCGTCGCCAGCCCCGCCAGCCTCCGCTGCGTCCGGCTCCGACCGCGAGGCCCGCCTCAAGGCTGCCCTGCGTGACAACCTGCGCCGCCGCAAGGACGCCGCCCGTTCCGGCGGGACTGCCCTTGCCCCGCAGGCCGACCCCCAGGCCGACCCACAGGCAGGCACGACGGCTGCCGGTGCCGCGCCCTTCACCATCGGCTTCGTGCTGTTCCCGATGGTGACCCAGCTCGATTTCACCGGCCCGCTGCAGGTTCTGCACCGGCTGCCAGGGGCGCAGGTGCTGATCCTGGCCGCCGACCTGGCTCCGGTACCGAGCGACTGTGGCCTGGGGCTGGTGCCCACCGCGACCTTCGACAGCTGCCCGCAGCTCGACATGATCTGTGTGCCCGGCGGCTTTGGCGTGGAGGCGGCCATGCAGGACCCGCAGCTGGTGGCGTTCGTGCGCCGCCAGGCCGGGGGCGCGCGCTATGTCACCAGTGTCTGCACCGGCGCCTTCGTTCTGGGCGCAGCCGGGCTGCTGCAGGGACGGCGGGCCACGACGCACTGGGCCTACCATGCGCTGCTGTCACGTTGCGGCGCCGTTCCGACCCGCGGGCGTGTCGTGCGCGATGGCAATCTGCTGACGGGCGGCGGCGTGACCGCCGGCATCGACTTTGCCCTCACCATCGCCGCCGAGATTGCCGGCGAGGCCGTCGCCCGGCGGATCCAGCTGTCGATCGAGTACGATCCGGCGCCCCCCTTCACGGACGGCCACCCGGACCGCGCCACCCCCGCTGTGCGGGAAGCACTCGAGGCCTGGTATGGCAGGCGGAATGTGGACTTCGCCGCAGCGCTGGACCGGATGGCAATGCCGCTGGCGACATGAGGCCGGCGCCTCCGGCACGCCGGTCACGGCGCCGGCGCCGGGAAGGCGGAGTTGTTGCACACACGCGGCCCCTGCAGGTTCGGTGACTGCAGCGTCCCGAGGTCGGCATTGGTATACTGGAACACACTCCCGGGACGCCATCTCGGGTCACTGACGCCGGTGATTGCGGTGCCGTTGACGACGCTGCCGATCCCGCGCTTTCCCTTGGCCCACAGGCTTTCGGTCCAGACCCGCAGAAACTGGTCATAGGCAAGGGCCGGAGCCCAGATGTTGGTCGACTGGCATTCGACCTGGCCGCCGAACAGATGGAAGCTCGGGACTGTCGCAGCTGCCGCCAGCAGGACCGGACGCTGGCTCGGCTCGTAGGTGAGCGCGTTCATGTTGAGTAGGTCGGTGACTGCGTAGTTCGCGCGGTTCGGATGGTTGCCCAGGGTGATTCCCAGCGAAGCGTTGCCCAGCACGGCATCCAGTCCTCCACCGAAGTAGAAGCCCTCCATCAAGACATAGTGGCTGTCATACTGGTTTGTCGGGGGGTTCTGCTGGAGCCACTCACCGGAAAACCGGACGTAATTGTTTCCCGCGTTTCCAGAGGGCACGGGCCAGGGGGTCAGGATGTTGGCCATGATGGCCTTGTTCTTCCCGAGCACGTAGCTGAACACGTTGTTGCGGGTGTTCGCGGTTATCGCCGTGCTGGATGCATAGTCGATCATGAAGCCATCGATGCCGACGCCATGGGCCTGCTCGAAGGCCATCCACTTGTCGACCCACCAGACAAAATTCTCGCAGATGCCCTGAGAGCAGTCCACAAGATGCGGGGCTGCCGGCAGCTGGCAGCTGGAGACGACAGCCCCGTTGACCTCGAGAGTCTCGGTATCGGCGGTTGCCGGGACATAGGCGAAGATCTTGAGCTGCCCATTGATCTCGCGGGCCCGCGCCAGGACCTGAGGCAGCTGCGGGTTGCCGACATCCATGCAGTTGGTGGCAACCGGCGGCATGTCGGCCGGGTCGGCGCCTGGCGTTCCGCGCGGGATGACCGTGAAGCCGTGGCTGACGACAATGATATCGTTCGATGCCAGAACCTGGGCCTGGGCCTCCACGCTGACCCCCAGCGCAGAGTAGGGACCTTGCCAGATGAACAGCTGGGTGCCAGTCGCCGAGACCGCCTGCGCGGCAACCGGCGCAGCGATGGCCAGCAGCCCGACCAGATATGAGAACAGACGTGCGCAGTGCATGGGAACCTCCTGTTGGAAGCCCATAGATTGTATTGCACGCTTCCGGCGGACAACTACTTTCGGGAAACGATCCACAGATATCGAGTCTAGGGCACTATTCGGCTGCGGGCAGTCGCGCGGACGGCAATGAAAGCGTGTCGCCCTGACATGCCACCAGCGCCTGCATCAGCTGCGCCATCACGGTCCGCAGGGCGGTGAATCCTGGCTTCAGGGTCAGGGCGCCTTCAACCAGATACAGGCCGCGGTTGATCTCGATCTGCAGCGCCTGGCTGGCAAAGGCCGGGCGGCCGTGCAGACCGGTGGCGTGGCCGCCTGCATAGGGCGCATTGCGCGCCACCACGAGGCCGGCTTCCCGCAGGACCGCAGCGGCTGTTGCTGTCACCTGCGGTGCACAGGCTGCGCCGAACCGGTCGCCCAGCACCACATCCGGGCCGTTCGGGCCAATCGCGGCGCGTGGCATCGAGTGGCAGTCGAGCAGGAGGCTGGCGCCATGCCGGGTGCGGGCCGCATCCAGGGTGGCGGCCAGGGCGTCGTGATAGGGATCATAGACCAGCGCCAGCCGCCGGGCGGCCTCGGTCCGGGGCAGGCGCCGTGCATAGATGCCTTCCCCGTCGCCCACCGAGCGTGGCACCACACCAAGGCCCGCCACCACCCGCAGCGACCGCGCGCCGGGCTGGCTGGCATCCACACCGTCGAACAGCAGCGGGTCGATCTCGTCGCGCGCCCGGTTCAGATCGACAAAGGCCCGGGCATAGTCGGTGGTGACCAGCGGGGCTCCAAGATCCGGTGCATCGGCAAACAGCGCATCGACAAACGCATCCTCCGACCGGCGCAGAGCATGCGGGTCGAGGCGCGAAGCTGCCACCATCTCCTGCGGATAGTGCCGTCCCGAATGGGCCGACGCCACCACCAGCCAGCTTGCCGTCCCGCGCGCCGCATGCACCCGCACCGCAGCCGGGCGGCCGTCGGGCGCCGTCGGGAGTCGGTCAGGAGTGGAGGGCTGGGACAAGGATGGCTCGGACTGGTGTGCGGCCGGTGACGGACCGCCGCACATTGCCGGATTGGCCGGGGAGCGCAACCGTCCGCAGCAACCCCGGCCAGAAGAGCACCGGCCAGAAGAGCACCGGCCAGAAGAGCACCGGCCAGAAGAGCACCGGCCAGATCCTCAGCAGCCAGAGCCCGGCTGCCTGCGGCTGGGCCCCGGGCCCTCCTGCAGGCCCGATGTTCACAGCGGGGCTAGCGACGCGGAGCGGTGCGTGATCCGTCGGCCTTATGCGCTTCGGGCGGGTCCGCTGCGAGCAGCGGACCTCCATGCACGGCCTTTCCCGCATCACGCCGGGTTCAGGCTCCAGCTGCCATCGGCGTTCTGGCAACCCCGGTACATCGACACCTGTGGTGCATCGCCAATGCCGTCGATGGTCTCGCGCAGCATCCGGCAGGGGCGGGTGGGCACGGCGGCGGCCGTGCGGGCATTGGTGACCGGTCCGCCCCGCAGCAGGCTGGCGGCCACATAGCCGCGGGCACCGGCCGGGCTGCCCACCAGCACCCAGGGCTGGCCGGGAACGCCCGCCAGCACTTCCACCGTCTCACCCGCCACCAGCTGGCCCACCACCGCATTCGAGGTGCCGGGGCCGGCGCGCAGGTTCGCGCGCGAGCGGGCGGTATAGATGCCGCGCGGGCTCATGTCGTAGTTGGTCAGCTGCATCACACCCATCGGGAAGGGCGGCAGGCCGGGTGCATTGACCGGTTCGGCGCCGAAGCCCGGACCGGAGACCTGCACCATCTGGGTGGACAGAACGTCCACCGAGCCACTGGCGGCGCCGATTTCGCTGCGCCAGCTCTGGCTGCTGTTCTCGACGAGGGCGCGCTGCAGGGCGGCCTGCGCCTTCTGCTGGTCGGCGATCTGCAGGCGGCAGCCGATCCACGAGCCAGCCGCCGCGCCGAGGGCGCCGCCGACCAGGATGCCGACGGTGCGGTTGTCGCGGCCCACGGCATTGCCGATCGCGGCGCCGGCAAGGCCGCCCACAACAGCGCCGATTTCCTGCTGGTTGCCAGTTGCCGCACAGCCGAACACACCGGCTGCCGGACGCTGGGCGGGTGCGCCTGCGGCCTGGCGGGCAGACGCGGCGATGGGGGCTGCAAGCAGCGCGGTGGCGGCGGCAATGGTGATGGCAGTGCGAAGTGTGCTGGACATGATGGTTTCCTCCAAACGGGGCGGCGATTCACCATCAGCCCCCCGGCCGCCCCCTTTTGCAGGGTCCAGCCTGAAGCCGGGCTGAACGGGTAGCCGATGCCACGATGATCGCCCGTCGGTCAGCCGGCAAGCTCATTCCTGCCGGGGGCCCTGCAGCGGCGCGCGTGCCGGCAGGCTTGAGATTTCGCGGTGGGCGCGGCAAAGCTGCTGGCAACAAGAACAGCGCGCGCCGCCCCGGCTCCTGCGGGGAGGCGGGCTCGGGGAGAGATGCCGATGACTGCAACCGGAGCCGCCACCGGAATTCTGGCCTACGGCGCCTATGTGCCGCGCCTGCGCCTGCAGCGCCGCGCCATGGCAGAGGCGAACCGCTGGCTGTCGCCGGGCCTGATGGGCCGGGGCAAGGGCGAGCGGTCGCTGGGCAACTGGGACGAGGATGCGCTGACCATGGCGGTCGAGGCGGCCCGCGATGCGCTCGGCCCCGACGACGACCGCAGCCATGTGACGGGCCTGCTGCTGGCCACCACCACCGCGCCGTTTGCCGACAGGCTCAATGCCGGGATCGTGGCCGCTGCCCTCACGCTCGAGCCCACGATCCGGGCTGCCGACATCACCAGCTGCCAGAAGGCGGGTCTGACCGCCCTGGCCCAGGCCGTGGAGCTGGCGCGCGGTGCGGCTGGTGCGAAGATCCTGGTGGCAGCCGCTGACCGGCGTATCGCCAAGGCCGCTTCCACCCAGGAATTCGACTGGGGCGATGGCGGTGCCGCCCTGCTGGTGGGGCAGGGGGACACTGTGGCCGACGTGATCGGCATGGCCTCCAGCACGGTGGACTTCGTCGATCACTTCCGGGGTGCCGGCGAAGAGCACGACTATCACTGGGAAGAGCGCTGGATCCGGGACGAGGGCTTTGCGAAGCTGGTTCCGCCGGTGCTGGGGCGCGCGCTGGCGGATGCGGGCGTGGCCGCGGGCGCGGTGAGCCATTTCATCCTGCCCTCCACCTTCAAGGGTGTGGCCGAAGGCCTGGCCCGCAAGGCGGGGATCGCCGCTGAAGCCGTGGCCGACAACCTCGCTGCCAGCGTGGGCGAGACCGGGACGGCCCATGCCCTGCTGATGCTGGCCAAGGTGCTGGAAACGGCGCAGCCCGGCGCGGTGATCGTGCTGGCGCAGTTCGGTCAGGGCTGCGAGGCGCTGGTGCTGCGCGTCACCGACCGGATCGCCGGTTTCAGGCCGGTGAAGGGCGTCAGCGGCTGGCTCGCCAACCGCAAGGACGAGACCAGCTACATGAAGTATCTGGTGTTCAACCGCCTGGTCGAGTGGGACAGGGGCATGCGGGCCGAGAAGGACAACAAGACCGCCCTCACCACCCTCTACCGCAACAATGACCAGATCCTGGGCCTGGTTGGCGGGCGCTGCACCAAGACCGGCACGGTGCAGTTCCCGCGCTCGCGCCTGTCGGTCGCCCCCAACAGCCCGGAAGCCGACACCCAGGAGCCCTACCGCTTTGCCGAGCGCCCGGCGCGGATCCTGTCCTATTCGGCCGACTATCTGACCTATTCGATGAATCCGCCGAACCACTATGGCATGATGGACTTCGACGGCGGCGGCCGGATCTTCATGGACATCGCCGATGTCGAGCCGGGCGAAGTGGATGCCGGCACCGCCATGCGGATGGCGTTCCGGATAAAGGACTGGGACACCCGGCGCGGCTTCACCCGCTATTTCTGGAAGGCGGTTCCGGTCCGTTAGGGCCCGTTACAGCTCGCGCACCGTGCCTTCGATCCGGCGGCGGGTGCGCAGCCAGATCACGCCCACGAGGTCCGACAGGGCGGCATAGAGCCGGCCCAGATTGGTGTATTTCGACTGGCCCGAGCCGCGCGGGCGGTGGTTCACAGTCTCGAACTCCACCAGATAGCCGTCGCGCTGCACCAGCGCCGCCATGTAGCGGTGCATGTGATCGAAGTAGGGCAGGGCGGCGAACACCTCGCGCTTCACCACCTTGATGCCGCAGCCGCTGTCCACCGCGCCGTCGCGCAGCAGGAACTGGCGCACCGCATTGGCGAGTTTCGAGGCCCAGCGCTTGGCGGCGCTGTCCTGGCGCTTGGCGCGCACCCCGCCCACCATCGCCAGCTGCGGCGGGGCGTCGGCGCGGTTCAGCCGCATCAAGAGGCGCGGCAAGTCGGCAGGATCGTTCTGGCCATCGCCGTCCAGTGTGCCGATGGCGCGGCCGCGCGCGGCCCGCACGCCAGTGATGATCGCGCGGCTCTGCCCGGCATTGGACCGGTGGGCCAGCACCCGCAGCGCCGGATAGCTGCCCTTGAGATTGCCGAGCACCAGCAGCGTGTCATCGCGCGAGGCATCGTCCACGAAGATCATCTCGTGGTCCCAGCCATCCAGCGCGGCTGCAATCTCGGCCACCAGCGTGGCGACGGCGCCGGCCTCGTTGTGGACAGGCACCACGACCGAGATGTCGGGTACGGATGAAGTGGGGGCAGGGGCGCTACTGACAGTCATGACGGCGCCCTCCTACCGCGCCCGCGCGCCCGGCGCCACATGGCGCGGTGCAATCGCCTGGCCGCCCCGGAGGTTGGACTGAGGACGCCGCGCAGACCTGTTGTCCGGCTTCGGCCCGTCGCTTGCGGCTTTGGTCGCAGACGGCCCGGTCGGCATCAAGGACGCTGCGCGCCGCAAGCGGTGGCTTCGCCATCCTTGACGCCAACCGCCCCGCCTGCAACCACGCCTCCAGCGACGGGCCGAAGCCGGACAACAGGTTTCACGAGGCCACCCCTCTGATCTGAAACACGTTTCAGATC
>JAIXTH010000264.1 GCA_027484265.1 Alphaproteobacteria bacterium | reverse complement strand
GCGGCAATGACGTGCGCGCGCCGCTGGAGATCAGCTTCATCGAAGCCGTGCGCGGCGCCCGCAAGCGGGTGACGGTTGGTGGCGCCACCGTCGACGTCACGATCCCCGCCGGGGTCGAGACGGGCCGCACCCTCAAGCTGGCGGGCAAGGGCCGCACCGGACCAGGGGGCGCGGGCGACCTGCTGCTGACCATCACGGTGCAGCCGCACCCCAGCTTCCGCCGCGATGGCGACCATGTCCGCATGGACCTGCCGGTCTCGCTGGTGGAGGCGCTGGAGGGCGCGAAGGTGCAGGTGGACACGCCCACCGGGCCGGTGGCCCTGACCGTGCCGCCGGGCGCCAATACCGGCACGGTGCTGCGCCTGAAGGGGCGCGGGGTCGACCGGGCGGGCGCGCCGGGCGACCTGTTCGTGCGGCTGGTGCTGGCGTTGCCCGAAGGCGCCCATGACGAACTGGCCGATCTGCTCACGGGCTGGTCGCGCCGCACCGAAGCTCCCAAACGCTGAGACTGCGATGATGATGGTGTCTGGCAAACCCCTGATCGGTATTCTGCTGGATGAGGACACCAGCCGCACCGGCCTGCTGTACGAGACCGGCAAGGGCTATTTCCGCGGTGTCGAGCGCGCCGGTGGCGTGGCGGTGGGCCTGCCCTACAGTGTTGATTCAGTTGAATTCGCGCGCGCTCACTGCCGAGGCCTGATCTCGACGGGCGCCCGCCAGAACTTCCCGTCCGACTGGTATGTTGCGGGGGACCGCTCGCACGCCCCCCACTCCGAGCGGTTCGATATCGACCGGGCGCTGGTGCAGCTGTGGCTGGACCGGGACCGGCCATATCTGGGGATCTGCAACGGCATGCAGCTGATGGCCTGTCTGTCCGGCGCGCGCATGACGGGCGACCTCGTGGCTGTGACCGGCACCAGCATCGTGCATGACAAGCCGGATGCCCGGCACACCATCACCATCGCCCCCGGCTCGCAGCTGGCGGCGCTGGTTGGTGCTGGCGAGGCCACCGTGAACTCGCTGCACCGCGAGGCGCTGCTGGAGGTCCCCGCGCCGCTGGCGATCACCGCCCGCGCCCCCGACGGGGTGATCGAGGCGGTGGAGCGCACCGACCGGCGGTTCTGCATCGGTGTGCAGTGGCACCCCGAAAAGCTGCTGGACGAGGAGCCGCGCTCGCTGGAGCTGTTCCGGGGGCTGGTGGCGGCGGCGTTGGCCCAGGGATAGCGCGAGGCTGGCTGGGCGCGCCTCTGGCATCGGGGCGCCGGGGTGGCTATGTCGCTGGCACCGATCCACTTCTCACCATGAAAACCGGCGCGATGGCCAAGACGCTCTATGACAAGATCTGGGATGCCCATGCGGTGGCCGAGACCGCCAATGGCGAGACCCTGCTCTATATCGACCTGCATCTGATCCACGAGGTCACCACGCCCCAGGCCTTTGCCGGGCTGAAGGCCGCCGGCCGCACCGTGCGCCGCCCCGACCTCACGCTGGCGGTGGCCGACCACAATACCCCGACCGAGAACCAGGCCGCTGGCGTGGCCGCCGTGCGCGACCCGCAGGCCCGCACCCAGCTCGAGACCCTCGCCGCCAATGTGGCCGCCCACGGCATCACCTTCTTCCCGATGGGCGACATCCGCAACGGCATCGTCCATGTCGTCGGCCCCGAGCAGGGCCGCACCCAGCCGGGCATGACCATCGTGTGCGGCGACAGCCACACCAGCACCCACGGTGCTTTCGGCGCCCTCGCCCACGGCATCGGCACCTCCGAAGTCGAGCATGTGCTCGCCACCCAGACCCTGCGCACCCGCAAGATGAAGAATATGGCGGTGGTGGTGGAGGGCACAGTGGCGCCGGGCGTCGGCGCCAAGGACATCGCGCTTGCGATCATCGGCCGGATCGGCACCGCTGGCGGCACCGGCCATGTGATCGAGTATCGCGGCAGTGCGATCGAGGCGCTGTCGATGGAAGGCCGGATGACGGTCTGCAACATGGCGATCGAGGCCGGTGCCCGCGCCGGCCTGATCGCGCCGGATGCGAAGACCTTCGCCTATCTGGCGGGCCGCCCGTCCGCGCCCAAGGGCGGGGCCTGGGAAATGGCGCTGTCCAGCTGGCGCCAGCTGTACAGCGATCCCGATGCCGTGTTCGACACCGTGGTCACCATCGACGCCGCCAGCATCGCCCCGCTCGCCACCTGGGGCACCAGCCCGGAGCAGGTGATCGCCATCGACCAGCCGGTGCCCGACCCCGACAGCTTCGCCGACGCCATCGCCCGCGAGACCGCCCACCGCGCCCTCGCCTATATGGACATCCGTCCGGGCCAGAAGCTGACCGAGCTGCCGGTGCAGCGGGTGTTCATCGGCTCGTGCACCAATTCCCGGATCGAGGACCTGCGCGCCGCTGCCGCCGTGGTGCGCGGCCGCTCCGTGGCGCCGGGCGTGCGGGCGATGGTGGTGCCGGGCTCGGGCCTGGTGCGGGCGCAGGCCGAGGAGGAGGGCCTCGACGAGGTGTTCCTCGCCGCCGGTTTCGAATGGCGCG
>JAIXTH010000134.1 GCA_027484265.1 Alphaproteobacteria bacterium | reverse complement strand
GGGGAGAGCGTGATCGCGGCACCGGTCATCAGGCAGCGTCCTGGTAGCGGTCATAGCCCGCTGCTTCGAGCTGCAGCGCCAGTTCCGGCCCGCCGCTGTCGACGATCCGGCCGCCGGCCAGCACATGCACCCGGGCGGGCCGGATATGGTCCAGCAGGCTCTGGTAGTGGGTGATCACCAGCATGCCCCGGTCCGGCGCCCGCAGGGCATTCACCCCGTCGGACACGATCTTGAGCGCATCGATATCGAGGCCCGAGTCGGTCTCGTCCAGGATCATGAAACGCGGGGCGAGCACCGCCATCTGGAAGATCTCCATCCGCTTCTTCTCGCCGCCCGAGAAGCCGACATTCAGCGGCCGCTTGAGCATTTCCGGATCGATCTTCAGGCGGCTGGCGGTCTCGCGCGCCAGTTTCATGAAGGCTGGGACCGGCAGCTCGTCCTCGCCGCGCGCCTTGCGCTGGGCATTCACGGCGGTGCGCAGGAAGGTGAGGGTGGGCACGCCGGGGATTTCCAGCGGGTACTGGAAGGACAGGAACAGGCCGTTGGCGGCCCGCTCCTCCGGCTCCAGTGCGAGGATGTCCACCCCGTCAAGCGTGGCGCTGCCGCCGGTCACCTCATAGCCGTCGCGGCCGGTGAGGGCATAGGACAGCGTGCTCTTGCCTGCCCCATTGGGTCCCATGATGGCGTGCACTTCCCCCGCCGGGACTGACAGGGTCAGCCCGGTGAGGATTTCGGTGCCGCCAACCTCGACGCGCAGGTCCTTGATGTCGAGCATTATTCGAAGGCTCCCGTTGCCACCTTGTCGGCGCAGAAATGCGCCTCGGATTCGGCCGTGGTGCGGCCCTGGTCCACCAGCGGGGCGCCTTCCACCAGCTTGCAGACCGGTTTGGCGCCTTCGGTTTCCATCGTGACTTCCACGCTGGCGATGGGGGTGAGGCCGCCCGGCTCCACATCGATGAAGTCGATCACCACCGAGGCCGCGCTGGAGCGGCTCGACACCGCCAGGAACCCGTCGGCGCTGGGCTCCCAATTGGTGCCCGACATCTCGCCAAGGCGCAGGTAGGTGCCGTCGGGCTGCGGGGCATAGACAGCGTAGTTGGTGTTCACATTGCCGGTATCCTTCGGAACCAGCACTTCGGCTTCGCCGTCACCGTTGAGGTCCGACAGGGTGGGGATGGAGTAGGGCGCGAAGGATTCCTCCTCGATCAGCTGGCCTGGCGTGCCATCGGCGCCGATCACCTGCACGCGCACCGCGTCGCCCGGCTTGGTCACCACCAGCGTGCGGGTCAGACCCGGCCCTGACAGGGTGCAGCCGTCCTGTGCCAGCCGCGGATCGCCGATCTCGAAGCCCTCGCACGACACCGGTGTGTTCGCGGCAGCTGCCGGTGCCGCCGGGGTCGCAGCTGCGTCCGTGGTGGCGGCTGCCTCGCTGGCCGGCGCATTGCAGGCTGCCAGCAGCGCACCGATGGCAACAAAGGAGAGGGCGAAAGACTTGGTCATGGTACGCTCCTGGCATTGAACAAGGGTCATGGCTGCCCTTGGTGGATTGAATGTCGCCCGCAGCATCCTGGTCTGGCACCGCCAGCCCAAAGGCTTCAGTCGACGTTGACTGTACTCTGGTCGTGAAGCCGGACCCCGCCGGCGTGCTTGGTTCCCTCAGTTCTCGTTCAGCTGCCGCACGTCGCGTATGGTCACAACGTGCAACGTTCTTTGTGTTGCCTTCAGCACAATAACCTTGTGCCACTTCGGCATACTCCACAGTCGCGTCGGGCTGGTTCCATTCGGTCTGGCCAACCAGGGCCTCACCGCCAGAACCTGCAGGGCCTTCTGAAAGTCCAGAAGGAAGGCATCCCCAAGCCCCAACCGCTGTCCGTCCAGCCAGTCCGCAGTCTCGTTCATGCGGCGCCGGGCAACATGCGAGAGGCGGACTGTTCTCACCCTCTGGCCGCCCTTTCTGCCAGGGCGTCCGCCAATGTGACGGTTCGCCCGCGCTTGATGTCATCGAGCCCCAGTCGGATATCCTCGATATCCGCCTCGGACAGCGACGGGTCGAAGGCGTGGCCATGCGCTTTCGCAACGGCATCCACCACCAGTCCCTCCAGGAACTCGCCAACTGTCAGCTGAGCAGCCTGTGCCTGCTGGATGGCCAGCTGATGGATGTCGTCTGCGAGCTGGATCGTAATCGTGCTCATCCCACGCTCCCTTCCAGACTGATGGCCACCAGCTTCTGGGCCTCCACGGCGAATTCCATCGGCAGCTCCTGCAGGACCTCGCGCACGAAGCCGTTCACCAGCAGGGCCACGGCGTCTTCCTGCGACAGGCCGCGCTGGCGGCAGTAGAACAGCTGGTCTTCCGACAGGCGGGTGGTGGTGGCCTCATGCTCGAACACCGCATGGGGGGTCTTGGCCTCGACATAGGGCACGGTGTGGGCGCCGCAGCGGTCGCCGATCAGCAGGCTGTCGCACTGGGTGAAGTTGCGGGCGCCGGCGGCGCGGGCGTGGGCCGAGACCAGGCCGCGATAGGTGTTGTTCGACACCCCCGCCGAGATGCCCTTGGAGACGATGCGCGAGCGGGTGTTGCGGCCCAGATGGATCATCTTGGTGCCGGTATCGGCCTGCTGGTGACCGTTGGTGACCGCGATCGAATAGAACTCGCCCTGGCTTTCCTCGCCGCGCAGGATGCAGGAGGGGTATTTCCAGGTCACCGCCGAGCCGGTCTCGACCTGTGTCCAGCTGACCTTGGAGCGGGCGCCCCGGCAGTCGGCCCGCTTGGTGACGAAGTTGTAGATCCCGCCCTTGCCGTCCTTGTCGCCGGGATACCAGTTCTGGACGGTGGAATATTTGATCTCGGCGTCATCCAGCGCCACCAGCTCCACCACCGCCGCATGCAGCTGGTTCTCGTCGCGCATCGGCGCGGTGCAGCCCTCCAGATAGCTGACATAGGCGCCTGTATC
>JAIXTH010000138.1 GCA_027484265.1 Alphaproteobacteria bacterium | reverse complement strand
GTCCCACCTCGCGCATGGCCGCCAGCGGGGTGAACCACAGCCAGATCCACAGGCCGGGGATCGCCTCCCCCGGCGCACCCGCCAGTGGCGGATGATCCAGCGTGGCCGCCAGCGCCTGCGCGGGCGTGGCGGTGATCAGATCGACCCGCTGCTCGCTGCGCCCCACATAATCGCTCCACGGGCCACTCATGGCGCGGGCTCCGGCCGCAGGTGCGCGCCACCGGACAGGCCAATTGCCGGGCCCGTGCACCCCTGCAGGACTGATGGTTCGGGCTCTGACGGCACCGCAACCTCCCCCGACGCCCGGATTCTGCCGATCCGGCTCTGCGCCATCGTGCGAGCATGATCCTGGCGCCCGGCGCTCACAACCCGTCACGCGGGGCCGCGTCCATTTCCGCCAGAACGGCGGCGCGCGGCCCTGGCCCGGCGCTGCCAGCCTAGCGCCGCCCCTGCGCCACCAGATAGAGCTCGACGCTTTCGGCGCGGCTGGCCGGGGGCTTGGCGTGGCGGACCTGGGCGAAGGCCTGCTTGAGCTGCGCCAGCAGGCCACTGTCCGAGCCGCCCTGGAACACCTTGGTCACGAAGGTGCCGCCGGGAGCCAGCGTATCCAGCGCGAACTGGGCCGCAGCTTCGGCCAGCGCGATGGTGCGCAGATGGTCGGTGGCGCGGTGGCCCACCGTATTGGCGGCCATGTCCGAGATCACCAGCGTCGGCGCCCCGCCGAGCAGCGCCAGCAGCCGCGCGGGCATGTCGGGATCGAGGAAGTCGCCCTGCACCAACTCCACGCCCGCAATCGGATCGACATGGAGCAGGTCGACGCCCACCACCCGCGCGGCACCGCGCGCCAGCGCCACCTGCGCCCAGCCACCCGGTGCGACGCCCAGATCCACCACACGGTCGCCGGAGCGGACGATCCCGAACCGCTCGTCCAGCTCGATCAGCTTGAACGCCGCACGCGAGCGCCAGCCCTCGGCCTTGGCCCGCTTGACATAGGGATCGTTCAGCTGCCGCTCGAGCCAGCGGGCGCTCTGCTCGGTGCGCTTCTTCGCGGTGCGGACCCGCTCGGGGGTGGCGCGCACCTGGGCGGCGGCGGCCGGGTCGAAGTTCACGCGGCGGCGCCTGGGTGGCAGCTCCACAGGCGGTGGCGGCGGGGGTGGCTTGCGGCTCATGCCTGGCTGTCCGGTTTGAGGGGCGACCGGCTGGCAGGGCGGCCAGCTGGCTTGCGCCGCGACCGGCCGGGCTGGCCGCCGCGCGGCGCGCGGGCCGGGTCATCGCGCATCATGGTCAGGATCAGGCCCTCGCGCAGGCCCCGGTCGGCCACCCGCAGCTGCTGCGAGGGCCAGGTATCGAGCACGGCTTCGAGGATGGCGGCCCCTGCCAGCACCAGATCGGCCCGCTCCGGCCCGATGCAGGGTTCTGCCGCCCGCTCGGCGGGGGAGGCTGCCAGCAGGCGGCGGATGGCGGCGCGGGTGTCGTCGGTTCCGATCCACAGCCCGTCCACTTCGGCCCGGCTGTAGCGCTCGAGCCCCAGATGCACACCGGCCAGGCTGGTGACCGCACCGGACGTGCCGATGATATGCGCCCGCCCCTCGCCGAACAGGCGTGCCAGCGGCCCGTCGCGGTGGAAGCCGCGCACCAGCTCCAGCGCCTCGGCATGCATGCGGCCATACCAGTGCGCCCGGCTGGTGGCATCGTGGCCCTCCTCGGGGAAGCGGTCGGCAAGGGTCACGACCCCCACCGGCAGCGAGGTCCAGGCCTGCACCCGCAGCCCGCCCTTCACCCGGGTGGCAAAGGACAGCTCGGTGGAGCCGCCGCCGATGTCCACCACCAGCGCGGCGCGGGCACCCTCGCCGATCAGATCCCCACAGCCAGCCACCGCCAGATGGGCCTCCTCGCGCGGGGTGATGGTCTCGAAGGCGATGCCGGTGCGGGCGCGGTCCTCGTCCAGGAACGCCTGCCCGTTGCGGGCGGCTCGGCAGGCCTGTGTGGCCACGAAACGTGCCCGCTGCACCGGTCGCCGGGCCAGCTTGCGGGCAATGGCCTCCAGTGCCTCATGGGTGCGGTCCATGGCGGCGGTGCCCAGCTCGCCGCTGGTGGCAAGGCCCTCGCCCAGCCGCACGATCCGGCTGAAACTGTCCACCACCCGGAAGCCACCCCCCGGCAGCTTCTGCGCCACCAGCAGGCGGCAGTTGTTGGTGCCAAGGTCCAGCGCGGCAAACAGCGGCGCTGGGGCACCGCCGCGCGGGCGCGCAGGCGTGCGGGCGGGCTGGCCAGCCTGCCCGTCCCCTTCGCCCCCCCTGTTCGAGCCCTGCGCACCTGCAGCGCCGCCGCCACGCCGACGCGTGCGCTGGCGGCGCTGGCGCGCGGCGGGCTCGTGTCCGGCGCCGTCACCGGCGCCAGCCCCCGAACGGCCCTCGGCCATGGTCGATCCGATGCGCGGCAAGTCTGACGGCCGCGCGTGCTTCACCGCCAACCCTAGACCCGCAGGGGCGCCCTTGACCAGCCCCCGCTGCCGCAACGTCAGGCACTGCCTGAAAAACTTCCGGACACAGACGCTTGCGGCTGCATCCCGGCGCGGCTTGCGCAGGTGCCTGCAGATGCGCTCCAATGTCACCGCTGGCGCCAGCATGCGCCACCGGAGCCTTCATGCCGAACGAACCATCAGTACAATGGATCGACACCGGGCGCGCCCGCTTGCAGCTGCACCTCCAGGGCGCCGGCCCGCTCGTGCTGTTCGTCCACGGCTTTCCCGAGGCCTGGCATGCGTGGCGCCATCAGATCGAGGCGGTGGCGCAGGCCGGGTTCCGGGCCGCGGCCCTGCAGGTGCGCGGCTATGCGGGGTCGCAGCGCTTCGACCGGGTGGAGGACTATGCGATGGCGCCGCTGGTGGACGACATCGTGGCGGTGGCCCGCGCCCTGCAGCCGCAGCAGCCGGCGATCCTGGTGGGCCATGACTGGGGCGCGCCGATGGTGTGGCACACCGCACTGACGCAGCCGCAGGCGGTGGCGGCGGTGTGCGGCCTGAGCGTGCCGTTCACAGGTGTGCCGGACGTGTCGTTCGATACGGTGATCCACGAGCGCTTCGACGCGAAGGGCCGGTTCTTCTACCAGTCCTGGTTCCGCGAGCCGGGTGTGGCCGAAGCCAGGCTGGAGGCCGATCCGCGCGGGTTCCTGCGCAGCTTCTTCTTCGCGATCAGCGGCGATGCGCCCGATGGCTGGTGGCCGGCGCGGGCCCCGGCGGGCGCTGCCCTGCCCGACATCCTGCCCGACCCGCTGGAGCGGGGCATCCCCCTGCCCGCCTGGATGGATGAGGCCACCCTCGACCGCTACGAAGCCGACTTCCGGCAGTCCGGCTTCTTCGGACCGCTCAGCCGCTATCGCAATCACAGCCGGGATTTCGCCTTCGCGCGCCCGTTTGCCGGGCGCCGGATCGAGCGGCCGGCCCTGTTCATCGCCGGCGACCGCGACCCGGCCTTC
>JAIXTH010000077.1 GCA_027484265.1 Alphaproteobacteria bacterium | reverse complement strand
GGGACAGAGCTGGGCGCCCTGCTGGATCAGGGCGCACTGGCGCCGGACGGGGTGATCCGCACGGGTCTGGTGGTGGGAACCGCCGACTTTCTGGCGCGGATGGCGCAGGAGCCGCGCCTAAAGCTGGCTCCGGTTGCGCAGACTCACGGGCAGGCCGCGCTGGCCGCAGTGCCGTGCCTGCGGGCGATCAATGCAGCGCTGGAGGCTGATCTGGCCGGGCAGATCAACTGCGAATACGCCGGGTCGCGCCGCATCGCCGGAGTTGGCGGCGCGGTCGACTTCCTGCGCGGCGCCCGGGCATCGCCGGGCGGCCTCGCCATCACCATGATCCAGGCCGAGGGCAAGGGCGGCGCCAGCCGGATCGTGCCGCGCCTGGATGCTCCCACGGTCTCGATCGGACGGGCCGATGCGGATGTGATCGTGACCGAGTTTGGCACCGCACATCTGCGCCATGTGGCCGAGCCTGACCGCCGGGCACTGATGACAGCCCTTGCCCCGCCCGCCGCCCGCGCCAGCTTACAATCGGTCGACTCGCCGCCATGACAGACACCACACCCCTCCCCCGCTACCGCCAGATTGCCGACGAGCTGGCCGCCCAGATCACCAGCGGCCGCTACACCACGGGCGCGTTACTGCCTGGCGAGATGGAGCTGTGCGAACATTATGGCGTGTCGCGCCACACCGCCCGCGACGCCCTGCGCCTGCTGCAGGACCGGGGGCTGATCAGGCGACGGCGCGGTTCGGGCACTGTCGTGATGGACCCGGCCGAGGCTGCCGGGCCATTCGCGCAGGAATGGGGCAACGTGCGCGACATCCAGCAGTATGCCCGCGATGCCCGGCTGGTGATCCGCAGCATCGACCCTGCTGCGGACGCGCTGATCGAGACTCTGGCCCTCAGCTCCGATGTTGCGTGGATCACGATCCGGGGGCTGCGGGTCCGGGCCGGCGGCACCGAGCCGCTGGCGCTGACCCATATCTGTGTGGATGCACAGCTCCTGCCGTCCCGGGCCGACATCGACGCCTGGTCCGGCGCCCTTGCCGACCTGATCGACAGCCGGGGCGGCCCCACCGCCCGCACGGTCGAGCAGACCATCACCGCTGTCTTGCTCGATCGCGAGGAAGCCCGCCTGCTGGGCGCCCGCACTGGCGATCCGGCCCTGTGCACCGTACGCCGCTATCGCGATGCCGACGGACGGCTGTTCCAGGCCAGCCACAGCGTCCACCCCGCCGGACGCTTTGCCTATCACATGGTGGTCGAGCGGTGAGCCGGGCGGCAGACGGGCGGGTCCGGGCCGACGTGCTGCTGGTGGAGCGGGGCCTGATCGACAGCCGAAGCCGCGCGCGCAGTGCGATCGAGGCCGGGCTGGTCCGCGCCGCAGGTCGCCCGGTCGGCAGGCCGGGGGAGCTGCTGGCGCCCGATGTGGCGCTGGAGGCCGCCGAGCCGTTTGCCTGGGTGTCGCGGGCGGGGGTGAAGCTCGATCATGCGCTGACGGAATTCGGGCTGGATGTGACGGGCCGGATCTGCCTTGATCTGGGCGCCTCCACCGGCGGGTTCACACAGGTGCTGCTGGCGCGGGGCGCTGAGCGGGTGGTGGCGGTGGATGTCGGCACCGGCCAGCTTCATACGTCCTTGCGGGACGATCCGCGGGTGGACCTGCGCGAGAAGACCGATGCCCGCAGTCTTGGCCCCCTGTCGCCAGCACCCACGCTGGTAACCGCCGATCTGTCTTTCATCGGCCTTGGAAAGGTATTGCCCCATGTGCTGCCGCTGGCGGCAGAGCGGGCGGATGCCGTGGTGCTGGTCAAGCCGCAGTTCGAAGCGGGGCCGCAGCGGGTGGGGCGCGGCGGGCTGGTGGCGCCGGACGTGGCAGACCTTGTGGCCGCCGAGGTGCGCGGCCAGCTGGACGGGCTCGCAGGCTTTGCGGCCCGGGCGATGGTGCCGAGCCCCGTCACGGGCGGCGACGGCAATCGCGAGTTCCTGCTGTGGCTGTCGCGGTAGCGCGCCCGCAGCCCGCCGCCCGATCCTGTCAGTGGGGGCGGGCAGCCGCCGCCGTGCCGACCAGGCCGTCGGCCTCGTCGGCATAGATCATCACCCGGGCCGGGGCGGCACTCGAGACCTGGCCGCGATACATGCCTTCGGTATTGAGGCTGAACACCGCCTCGCCAGCTGCGTTCATCACGATCACGCCGCCATCACCGCCCATGCCGGTGAGGTCGCGGTGGATCACGGTGTCGGCGGCCTGCTGCAGGCTCGTACCCGGGCGCTCGGCCTCGAAGCAGATCGCGCGGGCCACGGTCAGGCGCAGGAAATACTCGCCCGTGCCGGTGGCCGAGACAGCGCAGCTGCGGTCGGCCCAGGTCCCCGCACCGATCACCGGCGCGTCCCCCACCCGGCCCCAGCGCTTGCCGGTCAGGCCGCCCGTGGTGGTGCCCACCGCCAGCCGACCGGCACTGTCGCGCGCCACCACACCGATGGTGCCAAACCGCGATTCGACGCTGCGGGTGTCTTCTGCCAGCTGGGCGCCCGCCATTGACGACGTGGGGCGGGGCGGCAGATCCAGGCCAGGCGGGCGGGGCGGCAGCGGCAGGCCGTCCTCGGTCAGCACCTGTTCCAGCATCCGCCAGCGACGTGGCGTGATGAACCAGCTGTTCTCCACCTGCTCGAGCCCGCGCTCGCGTGCCAGCTGGTCGGCGCCGGCGCCGATCAGGAACACATGGCGGGTGGTCTCCATCACCTGCCGGGCCAGGCTGATCGGGTGGCGCGTGGTCATAACCCCGGCCACCGCGCCCGCCTTCTGGTTCGAACCATCCATGATGGCGGCATCGAGCGTGACCGTCCCGTCCGCGCCGATCGCGGCGCCACGTCCGGCATTGAATAGCGGATTGTCCTCCATCAGCCGGGCGGTCGCCTCCACGGCATCCAGCGCCGACCCGCCACGCGCCAGCACCGCAGCCCCCACGGCCAGCGCCTCGGACAAGGCAGCCCGATAGGCCTGATCCTGCTCCGGCGTCAGCCGCGACCGCTCGATCACCCCGGCTCCGCCATGAATGGCCAGCGACCATGTCACCGGCGCGGCTGCCGCTGGCGCCGTTGCCGGGCCTGTCGTCTGGGCAGCCGCCACCCCCACGCCGCAAGCCAGAACCAGAACTCCCGTCGCAACTGCTGCTCGCCAGATCATGTGCGCCTCCAAGCTGTCAGCCCCAGCCTGACCCGTGCACCCGTCAAGCGCAAGCGCACTGGCTGCAGGGCGGCCTCAATTCACATCACGGGGCCGGCGGGGGGCGATGAGGTCCGGGAGGGGGGCAACGGCGATCCCGTCCTCCAGCAGCTCGCGGGTCTCGCGCACGGTGGCTTCGCCGTAGATCTGGCGCGGCTCGCTGTCGCCTTCGTGGATGGCGCGGGCCTCGCGGGCGAAGCTGTCGCCGACATAGTCGAAATTCTGCTGCACATGATCGCGCAACCCCTCCAGGGCGGCGCGGACCGGCTCTGGCAGGTTGAGGCTATCGGGGGCGTTCACCAGCTTCGGGGCCGCGTCTTCGGATGGGACTGGCGGCGACGGCTTGGGCAGAAGCGCGGCAACTTCGGCGGCGATGTCCCGGCCCTTGGTCGTCCGCACAGCCGGCGCCATCGGCGCCTTGCGCACCATGGTCGAACCGCACACCGGGCATTCCACCAGGCCCCGGTCGAGCTGGCTGTCGAACGAGGCGATGGAATCGAACCAGGCTTCCCAGGCATGGTCGTGCTCGCAGGTGAGGGCATAGCGGATCATGATGCACCTGCCGCGGGTCGCATGAACGGCTGGTCGAGCTGCCAGGCCGGGATCCGCCGCCGGGCCTCGGCAACGGCGTCGAGATCGAGGTCAGCCACCGCCAGGCCCGGCTCGCTGCCATCGCAGCGCGCCAGCACCTCGCCCCAGGGGCCGATAATCAGGGAATGGCCAAAGGTCTCGCGCCCGTCGGCATGAACGCCGCCCTGGGCCGGGGCCAGCACATAGCTGCCGGTCTCGATGGCGCGGGCGCGCAGCAGCACCTCCCAGTGCGCCTCGCCGGTGGGGCGGGTGAAGGCAGCCGGGACCGTCAGGATCTCGGCCCCCGCCTGCGCCAGCGCCCGGTACAGCTGCGGGAAACGCAGGTCATAGCAGATGGTGAGGCCCAGCCGGCCCACTGGCGTCCCGGCAAGGACTGCGGCGTCGCCGGGCCGGTAGCTGTTGCTCTCGCGGGTCT
>JAIXTH010000163.1 GCA_027484265.1 Alphaproteobacteria bacterium | reverse complement strand
GGCAACTCTGCGCCTTCGGCTGCGGCGGCAGCGGTGTATTTGATCGCATTGTCGATCAGGTTGGTCAGCGCCTGGGCCAGCAGCGAGCGGTCGCCCCGCACCGTGATGCCCAGCGCAATGTCGTCCTCGAAGGCAAGACCCGCTTCGGTCACGGCGGGCTCGAACAGGTCGGCCACTTCCCCCGCCAGCGCCGACAGATCCACCGCCTCGGCCCGCACCCCCTCGCCTGCCTCCAGCCGCGACAGCCGCAGCACCGCATTGAAGGTGCCCACCACGGCATCCAGATCCGCCACGGCCTGGTCCAGCACCTCGCGCAGACCCTCGCCGTCCAGCGCGCCGTCGGCGGCAGCCGCCTCCAGCCGCCCGCGCAGCCGGGACAGCGGCGAGCGCAGATCATGGGCCACGCTGTCACCGATGGTGCGGGACGAGGCCACCAGCTTCTCGATCCGCGCCAGCATGGCATTGAGTTCGAGGGTAAGGGTATCGAACTCGTCGCCCTCGCCGGGCCTTGCGGGCCGCACGGCAGCACGCCGTGACAGATCGCCCGCCATCACAGCCCGCGCGGTGCGCGACAGCTCGTCCACCCGGCTGGCGGCCTGGCGGGCCGCCATGAAGCCGCCCACCAGCGCAAAGGCCAGCACAGCTGCCGAGCCGGACCACACCACCCGCGCCACCTGGCTGGCGATCTGGTAGCCGGGTCCGAGGTCGCGGGCGACGAACAGGCCGAACCCGTCCGGTCCCGGCGCGAACCAGCCCCGGGCCTGGCGCTCTTCCACAACGCCGGTTTCGGGGTCGGGGCGGAAATAGTTGAAGCTGGCATAGACCGGATCGGGCACTGCCTCGCCCGCCCGCGGCCGCTCGATCCGCGACAGGTCGAGGGGCACCGCATCGATATTGCCGCTCATGACATCGCCGCGCGGGGTGATCAGCACATAGAGCCCGCCGGTGGCACGGGCTGCGCGGTCGATCACCGCCATGTTGAGCCCGGCAGCCCCGCTTTCGGCCCAGACGCCGCGCAGCTCGAGCATCTCGGCCCGCGCCGCCTGCTCGGCCTCGAGACCCAGGCGACCAACAGTGGTGGCGTAGATATAGCCGAGCAGCAGCAGCGAGAAGCCGGCAAACAGACCCGCAAACGCGATCGCCACCCGGAAGGTGGTCGTCCGCGCCAGTGCCTGCAGCACCGACAGCCAGCGGCGGGGGCCCGCCCGGGCCGTGGGCACGGCAGGTACTGGTCCAGTGGGTGCTGGTACAGCCGGGCCCGGCCCGTCAGGCGCGGCCACGGTCATGGCCCGGTCAGGCTTCCAGCCGGTAGCCGGCGCCACGCACCGTGTGCAGCATCGGGCGGTCAAAGTCCTTGTCGATCTTCGAGCGCAGCCGCGAGACATGCACGTCGATCACATTGGTCTGCGGATCGAAATGATAGTCCCACACCTTCTCCAGCAGCATGGTGCGCGTCACCACCTGGCCGGCGTTGCGCATCAGATACTCGAGCAGCCGGAACTCGCGCGGCTGGATGTCGATCTTCTTGCCCTCGCGGGTGACCCTGCGGGCCAGCAGGTCCATCTCGAGGTCGCCGACCAGCAGACGGGTGGTGGGGGCATCGGCCTCGCCGCGCCGCCCCAGCGCCTCGACCCGTGCCACCAGCTCGCTGGAAGCATAGGGCTTGGCCAGATAGTCGTCGCCGCCGGCCTTGAGGCCCTCGACCCGGTGATCGACATCCCCGAGCGCAGACAAGAACAGGACCGGCGTGCGCAACCCGTCCCTGCGCAGCTCGGACACCACCGACAGGCCATCCTTGCCGGGCAGCATCCGGTCCACCACCAGCACGTCGAACGTGCCCGAGCGGGCCATTGCCTCGCCGGACGGGCCGGTCAGGCAGTGGTCCACCACATGCCCCGCCTCCTCCAGCGCCTTCTTCATGAAGGCGGCGGCCTCGGCGGCATCCTCGATGATCAGCACGCGCATGTCAGTTGCCACGCCGGGGCGCTGCAGGCGGCGACGGGGGCGCTGCCGACGCGTCCTCCTCCAGCGGCACCGGCACGAAGATGCCGCCACCCGGCTGCGACTGCACGAAGAAGGTCACGGTCTCGCGTCCTGCGTTGCGGGCTGCCTCGACAGCACTGGCGAACTCCTCGGGCGAGCGGACCGGGCGGCCGTTCACCTGCAGGAGGGCCATGCCGGCGCGCAGGCCACGGTCAAATGCCTCGGTGCCGCGGGCAACTGCCGTGATCACCACGCCGCCCTCGCTTTCGGCCAGTTCCAGCCGCTCGCGCACTTCAGCGGTCATGGGGCCGACCGTAATGCCCATGGCAGCGCGGGTGGCCGCACGGGGTGCTGACGGGGTACCCGGACCGGTGCCGGGTGCCGTGCCCGACGGCGGCGCACCCGAAGGCGGTGTGCCGGGTGTTGTGCCAGGCGGTGTGGCTGAACCGCGCCCGTCGGCACTGACCGAAGCCTGGGCCAGCGCGCGCTCGTCGGGCCGGGCGGCGATGGTCACCAGCACGGTGCGGCGTGCACCGCCCTGTCCGACCACTTCCAGCCGGATCGTGCCACCCACACGGGTCTGGCCCACACGGCGGGTCAGGTCGCTGGCGCTGCGCACCTGGGTGCCGTCCAGCGACACGATCACGTCGCCGCGCCGCAGCCCGGCCCGGGCTGCGGGCGAGCCGGCGGTCACACCGCCAACCACAGCACCACGGGGGCTCGGCAGGCCAAAGCTCTCGGCCATCTCGGCACCCAGATCACCCACCGACACGCCCAGCCAGCCATAGATCACCCGTCCATTGGTGATCAGCTCGCGCGTTACCCGGTCGGCGATATTGGCAGGCACGGCGAAGCCGATCCCCACATTGCCGCCAAAGCGGGAATAGATCGCGGTGTTCACACCGATCACACGGCCCGCGAGGTCGAAGGTCGGCCCGCCGGAATTGCCCGGATTGATCGGGGCATCGATCTGGATGAAGTCGGAAATGTTGGTGGACGAGCTGGTCTCTCCCGGCACATCGCGGCCCAGCGCCGACACGATCCCGGCGGTGGCGGTGCCGCCGAGGCCGAACGGGCTGCCGATCGCGATCACCCAGTCGCCCACGCGAACGCGGGCATTGGCGTCGAACTGCACGAACGGGAAGTTGGCGCCCTCCACCTTGACCACGGCGAGGTCGGTGCGCTCGTCCACACCGATGATGCGGGCCGGCAGCTCGCGGCCGTCCTGGAGGGTGGCGGTGATGCGGGTGGCATTCTCGACCACGTGGTGATTGGTGACGATGTAGCCATTGGCGCTGATGAAGAAGCCCGAGCCGCCACCGCGCACCCGGCGTCCGCCACGGCGGTCCTCGCGGTTGCGCGGACCTTCCTCGGCCTCCGGATCGGCCTCCTCGCCCTCGTCGCCCTCATAGCCCGGCGGGCCTTCGAAGAAGCGGCGCCACTCCGGTGGCAGGCTCTCGAGATCGGCCTCGTCATCACCGCCGACGGTGGCGACGACATCGAGCGAGACCACGGCAGGCGAGACACGTTCGACGATATCGGCAAAGCTGGGCAGCGCACCCGCAGCGCGCGGAGCCTCGGTCCGGATCTGCTGGGCCTGCGTGGTAACGGGGCTCAGCACCCAGCCTGTGGCAAATGCCGCGCCCACGGCGATCAGGGCGGCAGCCCCGGTCAGTACCGGCTTGCGGAGGATCTTGGTCCGGGCGGTTTCAGTGCGTGCGCCGGATGCGGGCAGGTCCATGGTGTCGTCATTCCTCGCGAGGGTCGCCACTGTGGCGCCACTCCCTCTATGGGAGCGCGTTCATGGCGGCGCCATGGCGCGCAGATTACAAAGCAGTCAGGCACTTGTCCAACCGGCTCTATGCGCCCCACCGGTTGTGTGACATCGGGGCGCAGCCAAGGCCCCCATCACCCGTTCCTGCCCGCAGCGCGCGAGGGTGGGCCTAGCGTGGCGTGGGGCCGGGGGCACCATCCGGGGCTGGCGCGGCGCGGGCCAGACGCACCAGATTGGTGGCCCCGGGGGTGCCGAACGGCACCCCCGCCACGATCACGATCTGATCGCCAGGACGGGCTGCACCGGACACCGTGGCCGCAAGGGTGGCGCGGGCCGCCATGTCCTCGAAATCGGCGGGATCGCCGGCGATCCGGGCGCGCACGCCCCACACCAGCGCCAGGCGTCGTGCGATGGCCGGATCGGGCGTGAGGGCCAGGATGGGCTGCACAGGGCGCTCGCGCGCCAGCCGCATGGCGCTGGTTCCGGTGGCGGTGAAGGGCACCAGGCAGGCAGCCCGCGCCGCCGCTGCCGCCTGACAGGCCGCCAGTGCGATCGGATCGGTCTCGCGGCTGTCGTCGGTCCCCATCTCCGCCTGCATCAGGAACGGCAGGTTCGGATCGGCCTCGGTGCGCAGGATGATCCGCGCCATCATTTCCACCGACGCCACCGGATGGGCACCGGCCGCCGTTTCGCCCGACAGCATCAGCGCATCGGCGCCTTCATAGACCGCATTGGCCACGTCGGACGCCTCCGCCCGGGTGGGCGTGGCATTGACCATCATGGAATCCAGCATCTGGGTGGCGACGATCACCGGAATGCCGCGCTCGCGCGCGGCACGCACGATCTGCTTCTGGGCAATCGGCACTTCTTCGGGGGCGTACTCCACCCCCAGATCGCCGCGCGCCACCATCACGGCGTCGCACAGGTCGAGGATCTCGGCGAGGCGGGCCACCGCCTGCGGCTTCTCGATCTTGGCCAGGACCCGCGCACGCCCGTTCACCAGCCGCCGCAGCTCGGCCACATCGGCGGCGCGCTGCACGAAGGAGAGGGCGACATAGTCGACCTTCTGTTCGAGCGCGAAGCTCAGATCCGCGCGGTCCTTGTCGGTGAGCGGCGACAGATCAAGATCGGCGCTGGGGACATTCACCCCCTTGCGGTCCGACAGCGTGCCCGCCTGGGTACAGCGGAAGGTGCCGCCCTGCGGCGAGCAGGTCACCGCCTCCAGCCGCACCTTGCCGTCATCCACCAGGATCAGATCGCCCGGCGCGATCGCCTGGAAAATCTCCGGATGCGGCATCCCCACCCGCTCGCGCGTGCCCGGGGTCATGTCCAGATCGAGTCGGATCTCGTCCCCCACCGCCAGCTCGACCCTGCCCTCGGCAAACCGGCCCAGCCGGAACTTGGGACCCTGCAAGTCTGCCAGGATCGCCAGTGGCCGGTCGATCTCCAGCCCGGCAGAGCGGATGGCCGCGACCGTCTCGGCATGGTCGGCGTGGCTGCCGTGGGAGAAGTTCAGCCGGAACACGTCCGCGCCCGCCCGGGCCAGGGCCAGCACCATCGCACGGTCACGGCTCGCCGGACCCAGAGTGGCAACAATCTTCGAGCGGCGGCGCAACGGCATGGGCAACAGTATCCGACAGGTGGCTGCCCCTTCTGGCAAGGATCGGGTGCCAGCGGAAGGGGCAGGTCTCAACCGCTCCTGCGAACAGCACAGCCAAAGGCAGCTGAACGCCGTGCAGCAAACGAATTCTTCACCGCATCGGTACAATTGTATCCTTCGACGTGCAGCCGGTGGCGCCAGCCATCCCGCCAGCCCATCCGGGAATAGCCCGGCGGCACGCAGTACTGAGGTAGGTTTGCGTGGCGTGTGTACTGATTGCAGATGATGATCCCATCGTCCGCGAATTGCTGTCAGCCTGGCTGTACATGTCGGGCTATGACTGCGTCGAGGCGGCAGACGGTGTCGAAGCGCTGGAGCTGATCCGGTCAGGGCCGGTGGACCTGGTGATCTGCGACCTGATGATGCCGCGCCTCGATGGAGCGGGCCTCGTGGAAGCACTGCGGGCGCAGCCTGCCACCCGCGGCCTGCCGATCCTGATCCTGACTGTCCGCAGCCGCGCCGATGACGCCGCAGCCCTGCTGGATGCCGGTGCCGACGACTATGTCCGCAAGCCCATCGACTGGGCCGAGCTGCGGGCGCGGATCGAACGCCAGCTGCGGAGGATGGCGGCATGAAGTCTGCGTTTCCCTTCCTGTGCCTGACCCTCGCAGCGGGCCTGCTGCCAGCCGTAGCTGTGGCGCAGACCGCACCGACCGCGCAGCCGGCGCCACCGGCCCCGCTGCGGCCGGTTGTGGACCTGACGGTTGGCGAGGTGCGCGGTGACACCTGGACCGATGCCGGGTTCGGCTTTGGCCGCAGCGTATCGATCGAGGCGGACAGCTGGCAGCTGGCGGATGCGCGGGTTGTGCTGCGCGAGCGGCCCGGCCTGTCCGAACAGGCACTGTCGCTGGATGTGGCCGGACCCGATGGCTGGATGCTGGGCGCCGGCCTTGGGCCCGATGATGCCAGTCTGGCGCGCAGCGCGCTGCGGATCGGACGGATCGGGCGGATCGAGACCGATGGCGCGGTGCTGGTCCCTGGCCTGACCCTGGCGGTTCGGGACTGGTCAACAGCCACGCTGGTCTCGCTGGGCCCGTCGCTCGAATATTACCCAAAATCAGCGCCCTGGTATGTCACAGGCTCGGCCAGCCTCGGCAGCCTCGACGGCGACTTTACGGCGGGGGGCCAGATCACGGCCCGTGTGCCCGTCTCGGGCCCGGTGGGCGCCTGGTTCGGCGTGTCGGGCGGACGCGAGATCGAAGCAGGCCGACCGCTGGATGTGGCAACGGTCTCGACGGGCCTGGAATGGACCGTGCCGTCGGGCCGGATGATCGGGATTGGGCTCGAACGCGAGGAGCGCGACGGGGGTGATGCCCGGGTCTCGCTGCGTCTGCGTCTGTCCGGGGGCAACTGAGCATCGTGACACTGCTGGATGCCGTCATCCTCACCGGCCAGTGCGCTGCCGCCCTGGCTCTGGTCGTGGCGCTGTCTGCACGGAGCGTCCGCACCTTCGCCGAAGCCCGGCGCACGCGGCGGGTCCTGGCGGCCGACAGCTGGCGGCGCAGCCTGATCCGGGCGGCCATGTCTGGGACGCGCGTCGACACGCCGCGCACGCACAACGATCTGGTCGCCCTGCAGTCGGCTTTCGCCCAGGCGAGCCGGCGGGCAGACCCGGCCTTTGCAGAACGGCTGCGTGCGGCAACCGATGGCACGGGTCTTGAAGCTTTCCTGATCCGGCGCCTGGGCGTCTCGGCCAATGCACGTGTGCGGATGGAGGCGGCCGAGGCGCTGCGCTGGCATGCCGCTGGCGGCGAGGTCCTGCGCAGGGCCCTGATGGTCGATCCCCTGGTGCAGAACCGGGTGGCAATCGCGCGGCTGCTGGCGGATCGTGGCGAGCGGGTTCCGGCGCGGGTGCTGGGCCGCGCCCTGCGGCTGGGCTCGTCCAGTGCGGCACCGGCAGTCCACCAGGCGCTGGCCGATGCCGACCTGGTCAGCGACCGCGCCCTGGCACACCTCGAGCACAGCCACCGGGCGCGCAGCTGGCTGCGGATTACCGCCCGGGCGGCACGGCGGCGCCGCACCCCGGTGGGCTGGCCGGTGAGCGGCAGTCCCGGAACTTTGTCCGGCACTTTAGCCGGCACGTTAGCCGGGTCCCCAAGCCAGTTGCCAGCTGGCGCCCTGGCCCAGGCCAAGGCGGTCAGCGGCCTGCGGACTGGCGCCAGCGCAGACCGGTTTCGCGGCGCGGTGCCATGGACCTGAGCTGGCTGACAGCTGTCGCCACGGTGATCGGGATCGCCGTGATCGCCACGGGCGGCCTCGTGGCTGTCCTCAACCTGACTCATGGCATTGCAGCGGGCCTGCGTCTCGCGCGCGAGCCCAAGCCGATGCGGGCCCTGCCAGCGCGGCTGTGGCAGGACATCGAGCCCCTGCTACCACGCCTGGCGATCCTGGTGCCGGCCTTCAACGAAGAGAACACCGTGGTGGACACGGTGCGGGCGATGCTGGCGGTGGAGTATCCGGGCCTGGAAGTGGTGATCGTGAATGACGGCTCGCGCGATGCCACGGTGGAGCGGGCCGTGGCTGCGTTTGGCCTGAAGGAAGTGCCGGTGCCGCCAGTGCCCGCGCGCAAGGTGCCGCTGCATCACCAGCCGGTGCTGCGCCTGTTCAAGGGCCAGCGGGTGAGCCTGGTGGACAAGGTCAATGGCGGCAAGGCCGACGCGCTCAACGCCGGGATCGGCCTTGCTGATGCCGACTGCATCTGCGTGGTGGATGCCGATACGCTGCCCGAGCGCGGGGCGATGCTGGCCGCCGTGCGGGCGTTTGTCGACGAGCCGGGCCAGGTGCTGGCGGTGGGCGGCGCGATCCGGATCGGCAACGGCCTCAGCCTCGACCAGGGTCACATCGCCGACACCCGCCCGCCCGGCAATCTGCTGGCACTGCTGCAGACCGTCGAGTATCTGCGCACCTTCCATGCAGCGCGCACCGCCATGGGCTCGTTCGGGGCCGTGGGTCTGATCTCCGGGGCGTTCGGGGTGTTCTCGCGCCGTGCCCTGCTGCAGATCGGCGGCTATGACCGGCGCACGGTGGGCGAGGATTTCGAGCTGGTGCTGCGCCTGCACCGGCTGGCGGCCCGGATGGGGCTGCGGCGAGCCGTGCGCTACTGCCCTGATGCCGTGGCCTGGACCGAGGCACCGCAGAGCCTCGCGGTCCTGTCACGCCAGCGGCGGCGCTGGCAGCGCGGCGCGCTCGAGACACTGTCGCGGCACCGGGGCATGATCGGTCGCGGACGCTATGGCGCCGTGGGGCTGATAGCCCTGCCAGAGGCGCTGCTGGTGGATGTGGTGGCGCCGGTCTCGACCGTGCTCGGCTATCTGCTGCTGCCACTGGCGGTGCTGGCAGGAATTCTCAGTTTTCACTGGCTGGCGGCCTTTGTGGTGCTCACCACGGGCATCGGTCTGCTGAACAGCGCCGTGGGCCTGGCGATCGAGGATCTGCGGTTCCGGCGCTTTGCCGCCCTGAAGGACTGGGCCGTGCTGATGGGGGCTTCGGTGATCGAAGTGTGCGGCTACCGCCAGCTGTGCGACTGGTGGCGGGTGTGCGGCATGTGGGAGTATCTGCGCGGCGTGCACAGCTGGGGTGCCATGCCCAGGACCGGCTTCGTGGACCGCCGCGCCCCGGCGCCATCGCCGGCAGTCCGGACAGAACCAGCCCCTCAGGAGACAGCCGCATGAGACCACGGCCGAGAACCGGAGAGGCCGACCCGATCGCTGCCCTCACCGCCCGCTATCACGCAGCCACGGCGGCCGATCTTGCCGAACTCCTGGCCGCCTGCGCCGCCAGCGACCTTGCCACCATCAGCCGCGTGGCCCACCGGCAGGCCGGCCTCGCCGGCAGCTTTGGCGCGGACGCGGTGGGCGAAGCCGCTGCGGCCATCGATGCACTGGCAGCCAGTGGCGCAACCATCCCGACAGAGGCCATAGACCGGCTGGTCGCCGCCCTGCTCGGCTGGCTGGCTGACCGCCGCCTCTCCTGACTCGAGGGCGAAGCGCCGCATCGGGGCTGGCGCCTGGCGCCGCCAGCCTTTATGAGCCGCGCTCCCATGACCCAGACCCCAGCCCTTCCCGTCCTGTCGCCCGGCGAGCTCCTGTTCCGGCACGAGCCCCGCTTTGTGTGGGCGGCGCGCACCATGGCGGACCTGCCGCCCATGGGGGCGCCGGAAGTGGCGTTTGCGGGCCGCTCCAATGTGGGCAAGTCCAGCCTGGTCAATGCCCTCACCGGTCGCAAGACCCTGGCGCGGGCGTCCTCGGAGCCTGGCCGGACCCGCGAGCTGATCTTCTTTGCCCTGGCGCGCCCGGGCGAAAGCGACCGGATCCGGCTGGTGGACCTGCCAGGCTATGGCTATGCCCGCGCCCCCAAGTCCGAGATTGCGCGCTGGACCGGCGCCACCCGTGACTTCCTGCGCGGGCGGGCGACCCTCAAGCGGGTGTTTGTGCTGGTGGATGGCCGCCACGGCATCAAGGAGACCGACGAGCAGGTGCTGCGCGCCCTCGATACAGCCGCGGTGGTCTATCAGGTGGTGCTGACCAAGGCCGACAAGCTGGCAGCGGGCGAGGCGGCCAGGGCCGTGGAAGCCGCCACGGCCGCGATCCGCAAGCGCCCGGCGGCCCATCCGCAGGTGCTGCTGGTGTCGTCCCATGCCGGGCGCGGCATCGACAGCCTGCGCGACGCCATCGCCGAACTGGCCGAGCCCGGCCATCCGATCGAGCCGGAACCGGAACCAGCGCAATGACCCCCACCGAACCCATCGGCCGCTGGGAGATCCCGGAAGCCGCCCTGGGCGAGAGCTTCGTGCGCGCCTCCGGGCCGGGGGGCCAGAACGTCAACAAGGTCTCGACGGCCGTGGAACTGCGCCTCGATACAACGGCGTGGCCGCAGTTTGGCGAGGCGCGGATCGCGCGCCTGCTCAAGCTGGCGGGCGCGCGGGCCACCCAGGCGGGTGAAGTCGTGATCCAGGCCAACCGCTTCCGCACCCAGGAGCGCAACCGCGCCGACGCCCGCACCCGGCTGGAAGACCTGCTGGAACAGGCCGCAGCCCCGCCACCCCCGCCACGCCGCCCCACCAAGCCTGGGCGCACGGCGGTGCAGAAGCGCCTCGACCGCAAGTCGCGGCGCGGCGAAGTCAAGAAACTGCGCGGCGCGCCCCACGATGGCGATTGAGCCCAGCTGCCCGCTGGAGCGCGCTCCAGCGGACCGGCGTAAGGACACTATCCCCCGATCGCCCGGGATGCGGCCACGGCCTTCTTCCAGGCGTTGTGGCGGGCAGTGCGCCAGCCGGCATCGCGCACCGGCAGCACCCGCAGCGGCTCGTCGGGCGGACCGTCGCCAGCTGACGCGATCCAGCCCAGCACCAGCGCTGCCGCCTTGGCCGCGCCCAGTGCCGTCATCTCGAGGTCGGCCGGCCGCAGGACAGGCAGGCCGGTGATATCGGCCAGCGCCTGCAGGAACAGCTCGCTGGCCGCCATGCCGCCATCCACCCGCAACTCGGCCAGCTCCACGCCATCGGCCACCAGCGCTTCCAGCAGGTCGGCGGTCTGGAAGGCACTGGCCTCCAGGGCTGCACGCGCCAGATGCGCGGCCGTGGTGCCCCGGCCGATGCCGCTGATCAGCCCGCGCGCGTCCGGGTCCCAGTGCGGGGCGCCAAGGCCGGTGAAGGCCGGCACCAGATGCACCCCCGCCGCATCCGGCACGCTGGCAGCCAGCCTGTTCACGTCGGCCGAGGCTGCGATCAGCCCCAGCCCGTCGCGCAGCCACTGCACCGCCGTGCCGGCATTCAGCACCGCACCCTCGACCGCATAGGCGGGCACACCACCCAGCCGCCAGGCCACCGTGGTGAGCAGCCGCGCGCTGGAGGCGCGGGGATTGGCGCCGGTCTGCGCCATCAGGAAGGCGCCGGTGCCGAAGGTGATCTTGGCCTCGCCCGGCCGGGCACAGCCCTGCCCCATCAGCGCCGCCTGCTGATCGCCCAGTACCCCCAGGATCGGCACTGGCGCGCCAAACAGCGTGGTCTCGCCAAAGCCGCCAGCGCTGTCGCGCACCTCGGGCAGGATCGCGGCCGGGATGCCGAAATGGGCCAGCATCTCCGGTGACCATGTCTGGCGGTGGATGTTGAACAGGCCGGTGCGCGAGGCGTTGGAGGCATCGGTGGCATGCACCGCACCGCCCGTCAGCTGCCAGATCAGCCAGCTGTCCACGGTCCCGAACGCGATTTCGCCAGCTTCGGCCCGCGCCCGCAGGCCCGGCACCGCCTCCAGCAGCCAGGCGATCTTGAAGCCCGAGAAATACGGGTCAGCCAGCAGGCCGGTATGGGCGGTCAGATCCGCCTCGCGCCCGTCGGCCCGGAAGGCCGCGCACAGCTCGGCACCGCGCCGGTCCTGCCAGACCAGCGCAGCATGCACCGGCTGGCCGGTGGCCCGGTCCCACAGGATGGTGGTCTCGCGCTGGTTGGTGATGGCGATGGCGGCGGGCAGCGTGCCACCGGTCGCCGCCAGGGCGACCGCGCGGGTGCGCTGCCAGATTTCCAGCGGGTCCTGCTCGACAATGCCCGGTTCGGGCGAGGCAAGGGCCACCGGCTCCTGGGCGAAGCCGCCGCGGGTCAGGTCGCGGGCATAGAGCGCGGCGCGGGTGGACGAGGTGCCCTCGTCGAGCACAAGGATCGAAGCACGGTCAGTCATGGCCTACAGGCTGGACCGGCTCTGCCGCGCTGGCAACGGGGTGCGGCAGTCAGGCCGAGCGGGCGGCAGTGTTGAGACGGGCGGCGATCTCGGGGCTGAAGACCGTTCCGTCCAGCCTGGCGCCGTCCATGGTGGCGCCATCCAGCACCGCCTCGGACAGATTGGCCCCGGACAGATTGGCCCAGCTGAGATCGGCGCCCGACAGGTCGCAGGCCAGCCGCCGCCCGTTGGGCAGCACCAGCGGCGTGAGATCGGCGCCGGACAGGTCCATCCGCTGGCCCCGGATCCCCGCAAGGCTCGCGCCGCGCAAATCGGCCTTGCCCATGCGCACGGCCCTCAGGTCGGCGCCGGAGAGCGAGGCTCCCTGCAGCTCGCAGCCACTGAGATCCAGGCCGAACAGGGTGGCGCGGCGGGCGCGCAGCGCTGTGAGCTTGCGCCCGGCCAGGGCACTGGCCCCGCGCAGGTCGAGCTCGTCGAAGATGCCGGGCTGGCCCTTCTCGCCCATGGTCTGGCGCCACAGCAGATGGGATTCCAGCATCTGCGCGATGCGCTGCTCTTCCGCCGGCTCGATCCGGGGTGGCTCGCTCATCACGCCGGTCATGTCGGCGCCGCGCGTGCGCATCATGGTGGTGCGGGCGCCCAGCAGGATGCAGTCGCGCAGGTCGGCGCCTTCGAGGTTGGCACCGGAAAGGTCCGCGCCGGTCAGGTCGGCCCCCACCAGCTTGGCCTGCTTGAGGTGGGCGCGGGTCAGGTTCACCCCGCGCATGGTGGCGAACGAGAAGTCGGCCGCCATGGCAATCGCGCCGCCCATGCGGGCTCGGTTCAAGGTGGCATTGCGGAAGCTGGCATCGCCGGCATTCACCGGCAGCACCGCGTGGGTGACCGCCCGCAGCTCGCCCGAGGCATCCTGGCGTACCACCACGCCTTCGCGCAGATCGGCCTCGGCCAGATTGGCACCGGTGAGATTGGCGCCATGCACCAGCGAGCCACGCAGGTCGGCCCGGCGCAGGTCGGTGTTCACGAAGGTCGCCTGGCGCAGGTCCGCCCCGAAGAAGGAGGCGCCCAGCAGCTGGCAGCGCGAGAAGTCCGCCTTGTCGAGGCGCGAGCCGGTGAAGTCGGCATCGGTCAGGTCGCGGCCGGAGAAATCGAAGCCGGACAGGTGCACATAGTCGAACACGGCACGACGTCCGCCCGCCCGACCGGTGCGGTAGGCCTTGTGGGCATCCAGCATGCGCCGGACGCTGTCGACGGAGAGGCGTTTGAGCGACTGTGCAGTCATGCAGCGCATCCTGCCACAGCACACCTCAAGGACGGGTTAAGCACAAAACCGCTGTCCTACGGGCCTTGCCCGCCTAGCCGGCCAGCAGTCCCCGCGCGGCCAGTGCCAGTGCCAGAGGCGAGCCGGTGCGCACCCACACACGGGTCAGGCCTTCCGCGCCCATGCGGTCGAGCGCGGCCTCGAAGCTTTCCTGGAAGCCCAGTGCGAAGGGGGCATCAAAGCCGGTGCCGTCCGGATGGGCCGCCACCAGCGGACGGCCCGTGGCCAGGCGGGTGAGAAAGCCGGCATGGTCGGCCTGCGCCACCTGCGCCCGGCAGCCGCTGGCCACTTCGATCCCGGCCGCCCGCAGCCGGGCCGCCCCGGCGCCTGCGGTGCGCGGGTCCGGGTCTTCGATGGCAATCACGCAGCGCGCGATGCCGGCTGCCACCAGAGCGCCGCTGCAGTGCGGGCCACGCGGACTGTCATGGGCACATGGTTCCAGCGTGACATAGACCGTGGCGCCGCGGGCGCGGTCGCCGGCCTGTTCCAGCGCCACGGCTTCGGCATGGGGACGCCCGCCGGGGCCGGTGGCACCGGTGCCGATCACGGCGCCATCACGCACCACCACGGCCCCAACGGCCGGATTGGGGGCCGTCCGGCCCAGCATGGCCCGCCCCAGTGCCAGCGCCTGGTCCATGAAAGCCAGATCCCCGGCACTGAAGGCGGGCGTATCGGTCACGGGTGCAGCCCCCGCTCTCAGGGCAGCGGCGGCAGCGGCTGGGCGCGGTCTGCATCCAGATAGCGCACGGCCACCGGCACCAGATCGTCCGACAGCTCGATCAGCAGCGGATTGCCGGTGGGAATCTCCACCGCCATGATCCCGGCCTCGTCCAGTCCGAACAGGTGCTTGACGATGGCCCGCAGGCTGTTGCCATGGGCCGAGACCAGCACATTGCCCTGCTTCAGGGCCGGCACGATCGAGCCATCCCAGAAGGGCAGGACCCGCTCGAGTGTGGTCTTCAGGCTCTCGGTTGCAGGCAGCAGCTCGCGGGGGATACCGGCATAGCGGATGTCGTTGACCGGGTGGCGCGGATCATCCTCGGCCAGTGGCGGCGGCGGGGTGTCATAGGACCGGCGCCAGATCCGCACCTGTTCGTCGCCGTGCCGGGCAGCGGTCTCGGCCTTGTCGAGGCCGGTGAGCGCGCCGTAATGCCGCTCGTTCAGCCGCCAGCTCTTGGTCTCGGGCAGCCAGCAGCGGTCCATCGCCGCCAGCGCCAGCCACAGGGTGCGGATCGCCCGGGTCTGCATCGAGGTGAACGCCTCGGTGAAGGCCAGTCCCTCGCCAGCGATCAGGCCTCCGGCCTTCACGGCCTGCGCCTCGCCCTCGGCCGTGAGGTTCACGTCCATCCAGCCGGTGAAGCGGTTTTCGAGGTTCCAGGCCGACTGGCCGTGGCGGATCAGCATCAGGACAGGCATGGGGGCTCCCGGTTGGTGCGGTGGAACAGCGCGGCGGCTGTCGCAGAACCGGCGGTGCGGGGCAAGTGTGGCAGGCGGGGCAGCTGCCATCGGCGCCTGCACCCGCGTTAACCCTCCCGCATCGATTCTCTGCCAAGCACCGCAGGACGGTCTGTCACAAAACGAAACATGCTTTGTTTTGCGTCGTGACAGCCCATGCGTCAGAAGCGACGCGGGGACATCGGCCCGCACTGGTCACAAGAACCGGACAGGCCGCCGCGGAAGGTTCAGTGACGTGCATCACAGTCAGGTTTCAGCCTTGCAGCAAACGCTCGCCCGGCCGGTTTCGTGCCAGGGCGTGGGCGTGCATGGCGGCATTCCGGCACGTCTGACCTTCCGGCCTGCGGCTGCCGACACCGGCATCGTGTTCGTGCGCCTGGACGCCAATCCGTTCGTGTCGCGCATTCCCGCCCATGTGGACGCCGTCACCACCACGCAGCTGGGCACCACCATTTCCAACGCCGCCGGTACCGCGGTCGCGACAGTCGAGCATGCTCTGGCCGCACTGGTGGCCATGGGCATCGACAATGTGCTGGTCGAGATCGACGGACCCGAAGTCCCGATCCTCGATGGCTCGTCCGATCCGTTCGTCGAGATGATCATGACCGCTGGCATCCGCAGCCAGGGGCTGCCGCGCCGGGTGATCGAGATCCTCGCGCCTGTGGAAATCGTGGCCGGCAACAAGCTGGCGCGGCTCGAGCCCCATGGCGGAGCTGGCCTGCGGATGGATGTCACCATCGATTTCGCCTCCCGCGCCATCGGCCGCCAGCATGTGGCGTTCGACCTGTCGCCGGACGTGTTTGCCGATGAAGTG
>JAIXTH010000118.1 GCA_027484265.1 Alphaproteobacteria bacterium | reverse complement strand
GCACCGAAGGCGAGAAATTCGACCCGGCCCTGCACCAGGCCGTGGCCCAGATCCCCTCCCCGACCGTCGCATCCGGCGACATCGCCCAGGTGTTCGCCGCCGGCTGGGTGCTCAATGGCCGCACGATCCGCGCGGCGATGGTTGCAGTCAGCGCCGGTGCCCCGGCCGGTGCCAGCCCGGACCCTGGCAACTGAACATGACGCCGGGCAGCTGCGCACGCAGCTGCCCCCCTCCCTTGCAGCCTGCCCCGCCCCCGCGCTAACAGCGCTGCACGCGGAGACGTGGCCGAGAGGCTGAAGGCACTCGTTTGCTAAATGAGCGTACGCCCAAAAGCGTACCGAGGGTTCGAATCCCTCCGTCTCCGCCACCCTTTTGCCGCTTGAGGCAGTGCGTAGGCGGCCCCTCCAATCCACCTATGGACCTTCCGACGAAAGCTTGGCGTAACAGGCTGACTTATCCAATGTCGTCTGCTGATCGGAGCAATCGCTTCCAGCCGTTTCGCAAGGTGAATAGTGCCCCCTTTGGCTTGCCTGATTCCCGTCCGCCCGCCGCAAATCCGCTTGCCCGGATGTGGCAGCCCTCCCTGATTTGAAGGCTGCAGACGGCATGATTGCAACCCGATGAAGGAGGACTTGTCGCTTCGTCAGACGTCGAATGCAGCGCGCGGCATTTCGACCATACTCTCGGACAGGCCCGGCGTGGCGCGTGCATCGATGAAGCTGCTGCGTGGTCCCTGCTCGAGCGTCAGGGCTTCACTGGTCAGGCGGTCGATGGATGGCCTGCCCGGCTCGGCGCTGATGAAGCCCCCACAGGCGTCGGGCGCTGACCGCCCACGCCATAGAGATTCACCTTGAGGCTCGACATCGCATTCACGAGCGCGTTGGGCGCATAGACGACCGGTCCCACGGGCGCGATCTTCGGGAAGCGCTCCAGGATCTTTTCGAACGACAGCCGCAGCTGCATCTGCGCGATCCGCGACCCCAGACACTTGTGCACCCCATGGCCGAACGCGAGGTGCCGGTCATAATTCTCGCGCATCATGTCGAACCGGTCGGGGTCGGGGAACATGGAAGGGTCGCGATTGGCGGCCCCGTACCACATCACCACCTTCTCATCCCTGGCGATCCGCTGACCGTTCAGCTCGATGTCTTCAAGGGCCGTGCGGCGCATGTGTTTCACGGGGGAAACGAGACGCAGCGCCTCCTCCGCCATGCGCGGGATCAGCTTGGGGTCATCCAGCACCATCTGCCGCTGGTCGGGGAACTCGTGGAGCAGCTGGATGGTCCCGGTCAGCGAATTGCGGCTGGTATCGTTGCCGGCAAAGATGATCAGCAGCCAGGCCCCGTCGAGATGCTCCTGCGGCAACTCCTCGCCACCAAGGCGTGAGCGGGCAATCGCCGTCAGAAGGTCCTCGCGCGGGCGCGCGCGCCGGTCGGCCATGACCGCCTCGCCATAGGCGAACATGGCATCGACCATGTTGAAAAAGCGGAACGGAAACAGCGGCTCCTTCAGGATCGTCTGCCAGGGGTTGGCCAGATACTGCGAGGCCATTTCGAGGTAGTGCATCCACTGCACGATCCGCGGCCGGTCTGCCTCGTCCACACCCAACATCTCGCACAGCGTGAAGAGCGGGACCTGCTCGGCAAACATCTTCACGAAATCGACGACTGGGCCCTTGCGTTCCATCTCGTCCAGCAAGTCGTCGATCTTGGCGCTGACCTTGTCGCGGATCCTGGCTACATAGGCCGGGATGAAGAAGTCCTTCTGCTGGATGCGTGCCTCCATGTGGAGGGGTGCATCCATGTTGATCAGGGAATTGAGCGCCGCCGGAATCAGCTTCTTCGGCTTCCATTTTTCCCGCGGCTGGATGCCCAGATTGATGCTGCCGCGCTGCGACGAGAACACCTGCGGGTTCAGCTCGACCGACTTGATGTCTTCATAGCGGGTGACCGACCAGAACCCGGAGAAACCGCGATAGCCCGGGCTCCAGTGCACGGGTGCCTCCTCGCGCAGGCGCCGGTAGAACGCCCAGGGATGCCCACCCGTCCAGGACGCGGGATTGCCCAGCTGGAACCCTTCGATCAGCGGATAGGCTGCCGGATGGGACGGATTCAGCTGTCCGCTATCGATAAGAACACTGTCACTGATCAGCTGCATGGCTCTGGCGTTTCCCTGGCAAGACGGGCCGACCCTATAGCGGTCTGCTCCGGATCGCGACATGTCCTCTTCACACAACGTGACGGGGCTTGATACCGGGGCCATGCAGCTGGGCAGCAACGATCTCCTTTCGGACAAGAGCCTTAGCCTGGATCAATTGGTGGCACACATGGTCGGGATGGCCCAACTGACTGCCGCTTTCCGCTTTCCGCGGCTGCTGGTGGATAGGACTGTTCCGCTGCACGCCTTGATCGTCTCGCGACCGGCGTTCGCATCCCGGGCGACCCATCCGGCCCGGCAGTCAGACGAGGCGCGCCGCGGACACACCGCTGCTGCGCGGCGCCTGGTGACGGCAGCTCTGTCGCGGCCGCTTGCGAGACTGTCTGTGATCCCGTGACCGCCAGAGCGGGCTGCCCGGCCAGGGTCCGTGCGTGGCAGGTCAGGCACTAGCCGGGAATGCGCGCGCTGAGGCCTGCCTGCGAATCGCTGCCAACCCAGACGGTGCGCGCCACCCGGTCCACCACCCAGTCCTTGCGGGCATCGTTCCAGTGCGACAGGGCGGTGGCATCGAGCTGGAAGGTCACACGCTGCCGGGCACCAGGCGCCAGATGGATGCGCTGGAAACCCTTGAGCTCACGCACCGGACGGGCTGATGAGCCCGAGGCCTGTCCGACATAGAGCTGGACCACTTCGTCGCCGGCATGGATGCCGGTGTTGGTGACTGTCACCGACACCTCGGCCCCGGCCCCCGCTGTCGGGATCACCGTGAGGTCGGTCACGGCAAATGCACCATAGCTGAGGCCAAAGCCGAACGGATAAAGCGGGGTCGAAGTCTCGTCCCAATAGCGCCGCGTCTGGCCCTCGGGGCTGTGCGAGCGGGTATGGCCATAGATCAACGGGACCTGGCCCACATGGCGCGGCCAGCTGAACGGCAGCTTGCCGCCCGGCGACACCGCACCCCACAGCAACCGCCCGGCGGCCTCGCCGGCGCGGGTGCCGCCGTGCCACAGCTGCAGGATCGCATCTGCCAGCGTGCCGGCCCGGCGCAGGTCGAGCGGCCGCCCGCTCATCAGCAGCAGCACTACCGGGGTGCCGGTGGCCGCCACAGCATCCAACAGCTCCATCTGCCGACCCGCCAGGTCGAGGGTCGAGCACGAGGCAATCTCACCGCTCATGTCATAGCGCTCGCCCAGTACCAGGACTGCCACATCCGCCTGGCGCGCCAGCTCCACAGCCCGGGCGAGCCCGGCGGCCTCGTCGAAGTCGGCCCAGTCGCTGCGGTCATCGCGCTCGTGCATCCGCCCGAACGGCCAGGGATGCTGCCGCATCGGCATCGCCACCCCGGGGGCATAGTCCACTGTTACCCCTGCGGGCGCAGCGGCTGCGATGCCCGCGCGGATGGTGACAGTCTCGGACAGGTCCTGCTCGAATACCCAGGGGCCAAGACAATCCCGCGGCGCATCCGCAAGCGGGCCCAGCACGGCCACCCTGCGAATGGCCGGGGTCAGCGGCAGCAGGGCATCCTCATTGCGCAACAGGACTGCCGAACGCTCGGCCGCCGTGCGCGCGAGGTCTCGGTGTGCGGGGGTGGCCAGCACCGCCTCGGCTGCTTCTTCGTCCACGAAGGGTGCCTCGAACAGCCCCAGCTCCAACTTGGCTTCCAGGATGCGCAGCACCGCCTGATCCAGCAGGGCTTCGTCGATCAGGCCATCGACCACGGCCTGTGCCAGATGTTCATAGGCCGAGGTGCCAGTGGTCATTTCGAGGTCGAGGCCTGCCTCGAGGGCGCTGACCGCGGCCTCAACCGGACTGGCGCTGAAACCATGGGCGACGAGGTTGATCGCGGCATTGGCGTCGCTGACCACAAAGCCGTCAAAGCCCCAGTGCTCGCGCAGGATGGTAGTGAGGAGATGGCGGTTGCCCGTGGCCGGCACGCCATTCAGCGGCATGTAGGCGGTCATCAGATTGCGCGCGCCAGCATCGATCGCGGCCTTGAACGGCGGCAGATAGACATTGTGCAGCTCGTAGTCCGACAGATTCACCTCGTCATAGTCGCGCCCGCCCAACGAGGCGCCATAGCCTGCAAAGTGCTTGGGACCCGCCAGCACATGCTGGTCATCCAACGTGGTCCCCTGGAATCCCCGCACCTGCGCGGCGGCCATCACGGCCCCCAGGAACGGGTCCTCGCCTGGCCCCTCCACGATCCGGCCCCAACGGGCATCGCGGCAGATGTCTACCATGGGGGCAAAGGTCCAGTGGATGCCCACCGCCCGCGCCTCGCGCGCCGCAACCGCCTGACTGGCCTCAACCAGCGCCGGATCGAAGCTGGCCGCTATCGCGATGGGTGTGGGGAAGATCGTACGGAAGCCGTGGATCACGTCAAACCCGAACAGGAGCGGGATCTTGAGGCGTGAAGCCTCCAGGTGCTGCCGCTGCAGGGCATTGGTCTGCGACGCCTTGCTGACGAACAGCAGCGAGCCCACCGTGCCGGTGGCCAGGGCAATTTCCATCTTGCGGGCCTCTGCCGCCAGCGGGCCGACGGCTTCGGCGGCGGTACCAAAGCAGAAATACTGCCGCACCTGCCCGCATTTCTCATCCAGCGACATCTGCGCCAGCAGGGCGCGGGCGCGTGCCTTCGGGCTCTGATCCTCGATACTCATCCGTCTCTCCGGTCACGCGGGCAGTGTTGCTTCCGATAGGGGAAAACCGCAATCGCGCTACAGTCAATCCTGATTGTTATTCTTTCCACGCAGCGCGGGCCTCGTCGATCACATCGGCCAGGACACGCTTGATCCGGTAGACACCGGGCAGGAGATCGGCCTCCGGTGCGCCGAGGGCATGTTCCATGGCCAGACCGCGCAAGGTCGCCACGGTGAACACGAGAGCTGCCCGCGACTGGGCCCGGCTGACCGGCGCGGCGGCGAGCATCAGTCCATGGAGGCCCTCGTGGGAGCTATTGGTCACCTCGTCATGTACAGGCAGCACCACTTCCGCCAGTTCGGGATCCGACCGGGTTGCCTGCCAGATTTCGACCTGGGCAATGCCATCCGGCGACTTGAAACGGATCCAGGCAGCATCCACCAACAGATCAAGCCGATGGCCGCTCGAGACCGCATTTGCCAGCGCGCGCGTGTAAAAGGCTGCGTCGCGCTCGTAAGTTGCCTGCGCGACCGCGGCCATCAGGCTGGCCTTACTGGGAAAGTGGTGCAGCATCGCCCCGCGCGAGACCTGTGCCGCATGTGCCACCAGAATGGTCGTCGTAGCAGAGTAGCCAAACCGGTAGAGCCCGTCGATGGCGGCTTCGATGATCAGCTCGCGGGTACGCTCGGGCTGCCGCAGCCGCTTGATGGTGCGCCCTGACGCCGCTCCGGACACGACAGCCACAGGGCGCTCGGCCATTGCTGGTCCGGCAGGTCGGGACGGTCGTGGCTTGCGCGTGCCGGGCATGACCATCGATCACTCCTGTACAGTCGGACTGGACTGTTACAGCCAGTCGGGTGCTGTGTCTCGCCCCCCGCCTGGTCCGGGTCAAGGTAGGCGAAGCACGGGTTCCAGGTCGCCAGCCACCGCGTCAGTCCTCCACCACATGGGTCCGCCCCGCCAGCACCGGGCATCGGAACCGGACGCGTCCGGCACCGCGCCGTGCACGCACCGTAAACCACGCGCGGCAGAGCGCAGCCGCCATTCCCGGCTTTGCCTCCTGCCGGGCCGGAATCACCGGAAAATCCGCCGCCTCAACCCCATGTTCAGACTCAGTTCGGTAAGGATGCCCATCTTCCAACCACGTGTCGCCTTGCCGCCCTCAATGACCGCAGCTTCTGCTCAGTCCCCCGTTGATCCTGACGGAGCTGCTTCGCGCCATGAACGTGGCCGCCTGGCGCCATTCACAGCCGCTGTGGCGATCGGAGGGCCGATCGCTGCGTTGTTCGGCCTTGTCGCCGCACTGGGCTTTGCCTTCTTCCGGACCATCTCGCTCGATCACGATGCGACATCGCGCGCTGCGGACATATCTGCAATGGAACGCAGCCTTGAGGCGACGATCGATACGCAAAGGGCGATGACGCGGGACTATGCGCACTGGGACGAGAGCTTCAAGAACACGACGATGCGCTGGAACGCGGAATTCATTCAGGACAATTTCTATTCCGACTCTGTGGACTCCTTCCTGATCGTCTCGGCGGATATGAAGGTCCGCTATGAATGGGTACACCCCAGAAACGGTGCCGTGGATGCCGGCCGAACTGCGGCGGCGCTGGCGACCCTTCCCGACGAGCTCACCCTTGAGGACTTCCTGGTAGACGACGATCAGGTCGTGACCGCGCGCGCCTATGTCGGGCACTTCAGCGGGGAACCGCTGATCGTGACCGTCCTGCCCATCTACCCCGAGACACCTTCCCTCCTTCAGGAGACAGGCAGCCGGACCCCGATCGATTTCCTGATCGCCAGCAAGACGTTTGACTATCCCCAGCTGGCGGCGATCGGCCGGCAGATCGGCCTGTCCGGCGTCAGCTTTTCCGTGGAGCGCGATCCTGCTCCGGACCGGGCGTCGCTGGACATCGGCCCGCCCGGCGCTGCGCCGGTCGGCTACGTGTCCTGGCTGGACCGGCGGCCGGGAACCGTGTCGTTCAACCGCCATATCGGTTGGCTGCTATTGGGGTTTGCAGTGCTGTCGGCACTGGCGGCGCTGACGATCTCGCGCTCGGTGAAGAACAGCCTGAAGGCCTCCGAAGGCGCCCGGCTGGCCGCTGAGGCGGCGCAGCGCGAGGCCGAACGGGCCAATGCCGCGAAGTCGCAGTTCCTGGCCACCATGAGTCATGAGCTGCGCACGCCGCTCAATGCGATCATCGGGTACTCCGAGATCCTCGCCGAGAGCGCCGAGGACAGCAACCGCGCGGCCGACGCCCGTGACGCCGGCCGGATCGTGACGGCCGGGCATCACCTGCTGTCGCTGATCAACCAGATCCTGGACCATGCCGCCATCGAGGCCGAAGCAGTCGTGTTCAGCCCCTCTGCCGTGAACCTGTCCGACATGGCACGCGAGGTGGTCGGCTTGGTCAACCCCATGGCCGCGGCCAGCGGCACACGGTTGGAGCTTGCCTGCGACGG
>JAIXTH010000204.1 GCA_027484265.1 Alphaproteobacteria bacterium | reverse complement strand
GATCCAGCTGCGCCTTGATCCGCTCGATGAAGGGCACGAACAGCTGGCGGTTCAGGCCATTGCGGTACAGCTCGTCGGGATGCCGGTTGGAGGTGGTGACCACCACCACCTCCCGCTCGCACAGTTCGGCAAACAGCCGGCCGAGGATCATGGCATCGGCGATGTCGGTCACCTGGAATTCGTCGAAACACAGCAGGGCGGCCCCCTCGGCGATCTGGCGCGCCACGGGCAGTACCGGGTCATCGGGATCGTCACGGTTGCGCAGCCGGTCGCGGGCCCTGTCCCGCTCGGGCCGGGCCCGCCAGCTGGCGACTGCCGCATGCACTTCCTGCATGAAGGCGTGAAAGTGCACCCGGCGCTTGGGGGCTATGGGCGCTGCCTCGAAGAACAGGTCCATCAGCATCGACTTGCCGCGCCCGACCCCGCCCCACAGCCACAGTCCGCGCGGCGCGGGCACGGGCCGGCCGAACAGGCCGCGCGCCCGTCCGGGCCGCCAGCCCTCCAGCTGGCCGGACAGTCTGTCCAGCACCTCCACGGCCGCTGCCTGGGCCGGATCGGGCGTGATCAGGCCGCTGCCGACCCGGCTGTCATACAGTGCGGCCGGGCCAGCCATCACGGATCCAGCCGCACCAGCATGGCTTCCAGGGCGGCCCTTGCTCTCGGCGGCGTGGCGATGGCCTTGCGGGCATTGAGGTCGAACGTGATGGCCACGGCTTCGGCCACACACCAGGGGGCGCCGCTGACAGGGTCCAGCAGCCAGTGATTCAGGGTCATGGTCTTGTCGGCCACAGCCATCACGCCGCTGCTCACCGCCACCACATCCCCCGCACCCGGCCAGGCCAGGAACGACAGCCGGTATTCCAGCACCGCCGCCCCGGCGCGCCGCGCCACGCCGTCCAGCGCGCTGGCCTCCTCGGCGGCCTCCTCGCGCCAGCCCGCCATCAAGGTGGGAACCGCTTCCGAGACCCGGCCGATGAAGCCTTCCGGCAGGAACAGACCCTCGCCGTCCAGATCGGACGCCCGCACCATCGACAGGCCGACCCGCCGGAACCCGGCGGCATCCGCCACCGCCAGCGAGCCCCGGCGCAGGGGCCGCTCCACCGGCACCGAGCGCGGCAGCGCGTGGTCCGGCAGCTGGACCAGCCGTGTGCGGGCCGCCTCGGCCACCGACGCCGGCAGCAGCTGCGGCGCGAGGCTGCCACGGCGGACGCAGGCCAGCTCGTTGATGAACGTGGCGCCAATCGCGTCGTCCCGGCTGTGCCGGATCTCGAGATAGACCCGCAGACCGTCCGCCAGCACATCGATCACACCACCGACCGCGTAGAGCGGTGTCCCTGTCGCCGCTTCCTTGAGGAACTTGATGTGCTGGTCGCGCATCACCAGCCGCAATTCCGCCGGCAGCCCCAGCTGGCGCTCCAGCCAGGCCAGCGCATCCATGGCACGGCGGGACCAGAAGCGCACATTCATGTGCCCCATCTCGTCGCATTCCCAGGCCTCGACACCACCACGCCAATACTCGTGCATCAGGCTGCTCCAGCTCCCGTGCAGGCAGCGCACAGACCGCGCGCCTCCACCACCAGCCGCTCCAGCACGAAGCCCTGCGCGGCGGCGGCCTGCCGGGCAGTGGTGTCGATATCCTCGAGCCGGGTCTCGGCGACACTGCCGCAGCGGTCGCACACCATCATCAGCGGCGGATGGCCGTGATCATGCCCGCTATGCGAACAGACCACATAGCTGGCATCGCTCTCGATCCGGTGCACCAGACCCAGACGGGTGAGGAACTCGAGGGCGCGGTAAACGGTGGGCGGGTTTGCCTGGCTGCCGTCACGGCCGGTTGCGGCGATCACGTCATAGGCCTTCAGCGGCCGCCCTGCCTCCAGCAACAGCCGCAACACCCGCTGGCGCGGGAGGGTGAAGCGCTCGCCCACCGCTTCGGCACGCGTCACGGCAGCCTGCAGCGCGCGCTGCAGCGACGCCTCGTCGGGAGCGGAAGGGGCTGGACTGGCCACGATCCGTCTGTGGCCCCGTGCGCGCCGCAGGTCAAACACGCCTTCCACCTGGCCAAGCAAAAGCCCCGGATCCGTACGGATCCGGGGCCAGTTCTGGAGCTTCCGCTGCGGGCGGGCCGACCTTAGCCGCGGAACAGCGACAGCGCGGTCTGCGCCGAACCATTCGCGATCGACAGGGCCTGGACACCCAGCTGCTGCTTGACCTGCAGGGCCTGCAGCTTGGCGCTTTCCTTCGACAGGTCGGCGTCGGTCATCGAGCCGATACCCGAGTTCAGCGCATCCTGGAGCTTGCCAATGAAGGTCTTGTGGACATCCAGACGCTTGGCACCGGCCCCCCACGTTGCGAGCTGGGTCCCCAGGTTGGTGATCGAGGTGTTCACAAGGCCCAGGGCAGTCGCCGCGGCACCAGCCGTATCGACCACCGACGTACCGGTGACGGTCACAACAGCGCCACCAAGCGACAGGTTCACACCGGTCACGGTGATGTTGTTGAGCGCCGTGCCCGCGGCATCGCCCAGCGACACGGCGTTGTCCGGGGTCGCATCGATCATGTTGGCGCCATCGAAGACAGCGTTGTTGATGATGCTGGTGACCTGGTCGCGCAGCTGGGTAAAGTCAGCGTTGAGTGCGTTCAGGGCCGAAGTGGACAGACCGGGTTGGGTCGCGGCGAGGGCCTTGCCCTTCATCTCATTGAGCAGCTCCATGATGCTTTCGCCGGCAGCCATGGCGGTGTCCACCAGAGCTGTCGCACGCTCGTTAGACTCACGCACCCGATCATATGCCGAAACGTCCGAGCGCATCTTGTTGGCGATTGCCCAGATGGCTCCGTTGTCCTTGGCATTGGCCACCTTGAGGCCCGTCGAAATGGCGTTTTGGGTCTTCGCCAGGTCGCGGTTGGTGGCATTCAGGCTTTGCAGGGCGACCATCGCCCCTTGGTTGGTGTTAACGCTGATCATGTTCTGTGACCTTTCCAGGTTTTCCGTTGCGGTCGCTACTAGCGCCACAAGCCGTTTTGGCTCGGACCGGTCGTGGCAATCCCTGTGCCGCCGCTAACGCAATCGATAAAATGCAACACATTCTGTCTGAACGGGTTTTTCTTGGTTTCCGGTGTATGAACACGCCGGACAGGGCGGCCACGCGGGCATCGGATGCCCGGCATTTCCTGCCGGTGCGGCAGCTTTTGCCGGGTGCAGAAGCCATGCGTGCATCCCCCGTGCCGCGCACATGCACCATGGCATCACGGTTCACCCTATCTTAAAGCCGGATGGCCTTGAATGCGGGGACGACCATGACTGACACTGCCACCGATACCCTTACCAGACCCGGCGCCGCCGCGCGCCGCGAGCGGGTGCGCGCCAGCGGTCTCAGTGCCGAGGACCTGGGCAAGAGCTACAAGGGCCGCGAAGTTGTTCGCGGGGTCTCGCTGTCGGTGCAGCGCGGCGAAGTGGTGGGCCTGCTGGGACCCAACGGCGCGGGCAAGACCACCTGCTTCTATATGATCATGGGTCTGGTGCCCGCCGACTTCGGCACCATCCTGATCGACGGCCAGGACGTCACCGCCCTGCCGATGTACATGCGGGCGCGCCTGGGCCTTGGCTATCTGCCCCAGGAGCCCTCGATCTTCCGCGGCATGACGGTGGAAGAGAACGTGATGGCGGTTCTTGAACCGCTGGAGCCGAACAGGCAGGCGCGGGCCGACCGGGTCGACCTGCTGATGAGCGAGCTGGGCATCGAGCGGCTGCGCAAGCAGCGCGCCACGTCGCTGTCGGGCGGCGAGCGGCGCCGGCTGGAAATCGCCCGTGCCCTGGCGACCGACCCCTCGTTCATCCTGCTGGACGAGCCCTTCGCCGGCATCGACCCGCTGGCGATCAAGGATATCCGCGAGCTGATCGGCTTTCTGAAGGAACGCGGGATCGGCGTGCTGATCACCGATCACAATGTCCGCGAGACCCTCGAGATCATCGACCGGGCCTCGATCATCTATGACGGACGGGTCCTGTTCGAGGGCTCGGCCGATGATGTTCTTCATGATGACGAAGTGCGCCGGGTCTATCTCGGCCGCGACTTCGCCACATAGCGCAGGGGGGCGCAGAGGGGATGGCGTTCTCGCAACGCATGGAGGTCCGTCAGGGGCAGGGTCTGGTGATGACCCCCCAGCTGCAGCAGGCCATCAAGCTGCTGCAGCTCTCGAACATCGAGCTGCAGGCCTTCGTCGAGCAGGAACTGGAACGCAACCCCGCCCTCGAACGCATCGAGGACGGCCCGGGCGACGATCTCGACCCGGCAGCCGACCCGCAGGCCGAGGCCGGCGGCAGCGATGGCGAGGCCGAGCTGTCGATCAGCGCCGACGGCAGCGACCCCCATGCCGAGGCCTCCCTCGACGCCCGCAGCGACGACATCGATCCCGATGGCGACATGCCCGCCACCGCCGTCGGTTCGGCGGTTGACTGGAGCGGTGTCGGCGAGGGGCGGGGCGGCTATGACGGCCTGGAGGGCATCGAGGAGACCGTCGCCGGCGAGATCTCGCTGCACGACCACCTGGAAGCCCAGGCAGCCGTGGCATTCGCGAACCCGGTCGACCGGATGATCAGCGGCTGGCTGATCGACCATGTGGACGATGGCGGCTATCTGCGCGCCGACCTGGGCGAGGCGGCCGAGCTGCTGGGAGCCTCGATCGAGGATGTGGAGCGGGTGGCGGCGCGCATGCGCGGCTTTGATCCGACCGGCGTGTGCGCCCGGTCGGTGGAAGAGTGCCTGTCGGCCCAGCTGATCGAGCGCGACCGCTACGATCCGGCGATGCAGAAGCTGATCGAGAACCTGAACCTGCTGGCCCGGCGCGACCTGCGCAGCCTGTGCGAGATCTGCGAAGTGGACGGCGCCGACCTTGCCGACATGATCGGCGAGATCCGCGCCCTCACCCCCAAGCCCGGCGCCGCCTTCGGCAGCCGCGAGACCGGGGCCATCGTGCCGGACGTGTTCGTGCGCGAAGGCCCGGGCGGCACCTGGGAAGTCGAGCTGAACGCCGACACCCTGCCGCGGGTGCTGGTTAACAATGTCTATATCGAGCGTGTAGCCCGCACCGCCCGCTCCGACGCCGACAAGGCCTTCATCTCCGAGGCGCAGGCCGATGCGAGCTGGCTGGTGCGCAGCCTCGACCAGCGCGCCCGCACCATCCTGAAAGTCGCGCGCGAGATCGTGCGCCAGCAGGACGGCTTCCTCACCTATGGCGTGGCGCACCTCAGGCCCCTGATCCTGCGGGATGTTTCTGCAGTGATCGAGATGCACGAGAGCACCGTCTCGCGGGTGACCTCGAACAAATACATCTCCACCCCGCGCGGCGTGTTCGAGCTGAAATACTTCTTCACGGCCTCGATTTCGGCCTCAGACGGCGGCGAAGCGCATTCGGCCGAAGCCGTCCGTCACCGGATCAAGAGCCTGATCGATGACGAGCCGGACAGCGATCCTCTGTCCGATGACCGGATCGTCGAAATTTTGCGCGAGACAGGGGTAGACATCGCCCGTCGTACGGTGGCCAAGTACCGGGAGGCGATGCGGATCCCGTCATCCGTCCAGCGGCGCAGGTCACTGGGCAGGGTGGGCTGACCGGCCGGGAAGTCCGCGTGACGCCTGTAACGAAAACAGGTGGAGGACTGATCCATGGGCCAGCTTCGTATCCGGGTGACGGGCCGTAATGTCGATGTGGGCGAAGCCCTGCGCGGGCGCATTATCGACCAGTTGCAGGCAGGCATCAGCCGCTATGTGACCCGGGATGGAGATGGTGTGGTCACCCTCACCAAGGAGCGCCACCTGTTCAAGGTGGAGATCACCATCCACCTCGACACCGGCATCTCGCTGGAAGCCGAAGCCGAGGCTGCCGAGCCGCATCCGGCCTTCGATCTCGCCCTCGACAAGATCGAGAAGCGCGTACGGCGCTACAAGCGCCGGATGGTGGACCACCATGCCGAGCAGGGGCGCATCGGTGCACTCCCCGAACCTGCCGCTTATGCGGTCATCGAGGCCGATGACGAGGACACGGATGCGGCAGATGCCGTCGAAACCGGCGACGGCGCGCCCATGATCATCGCCGAAACGCGCACGGATATCCGGACAATGGCAGTCTCGACGGCGGTTCTGCAGCTCGAACTGGGTGACCGACCTGCAATCATGTTCCGCAATCCATCGACAGGTGTCCTCAATGTGGTGTATCGGCGCGCCGACGGAAACATCGGCTGGATCGATCCGGGTCGCTCGGAAGCTGGCAGCGCGGGCAAGGCTGCCTGAGGGAGGCAGGGCCTTTGCGGGCTGCGCGCAGTGGAGAGCGGCGACGACGGATCGAGCCTCAAGGTACCCAGCCAACAGGGGACACGTGAACTCGCATGACAGACCTGTCTGAGCTGGTGGCGGCTTCTGCCGTGCTCCACCGCGTGCGGGCCGCTTCCAAGAGCGATCTGCTGCTGCTGATGGCAGAGGCTGCGGCCGCTGCCTACAATGTGCCCGTGGCTGCGGTGTTCGAGGGCGCGCTCGAGCGCGAACGCCTGGGCGGCACCGGTGTCGACGACGGCGTGGCCGTGCCCCATGCCCGCCTCAAGGATCTCGACCGGCCCCGCGCCGTGATTGCCCTGCTGGACACCCCGCAGGACTTCCACGCGCCGGACGGGCGCCCCTCCGACATCGTCTGCCTGCTGCTGTCGCCCGAGGATGCCGGAGCCGATCACCTGAAGGCGCTGGCCACGATCTCGCGCATGCTGCGGCGGCCCGAGCTGCGGGCCTCGATCCGGGCGTCGCGGTCGGCAGCGGCTCTCTATGCCATCGTGTCCCAGTCCGAGCCGTCCAAGGCCGCCTGAGACCGTCGACCGGGGGGGCGATGCACAGCATGACAGCCAGCCCCATTGGCAGCCGCCCCGGCCCCCGAAACCTGATCACCGATGTGGCCGGCCTGCGGGTGGGCCAGGCAGAGGATCTGCAGGTGCTCACCGGCGTGACGGTGCTGCTGCCGGATGAACGCGCCGTGTGCGCCGTGGACGTGCGCGGCGGCGGACCCGGCACGCGCGAGACCGATGCGCTGGCGCCCGAGAACCTGGTGGATGCGGTGGATGCCGTGGTGCTGTCGGGCGGGTCTGTCTATGGCCTCGCCGCAGCTGATGGCGTGGTGGCCGAGCTGGGCGCGCGCGGGCGCGGGTTCGGACTGGTGCCGGTGCCGGGTGTGCCTGTCTCGCCGGTGGTGCCGTCAGCGATCCTCTATGATCTCGCCAATGGCGGCGCCAAGGACTGGGGCACCGCCCCGCCCTACCGCGATCTCGGCCGCAGGGCGCTGGCCGCGGCAGGCGCTGGTTTCAAGCTCGGCCGGGCCGGGGCTGGAACCGGGGCGCGGGCGGGTGCCGTGCCCGGCGGCACAGGCTCGGCCAGCGCCGTGACCGCTGACGGGATCACCGTGGGCGCGCTGGTGGCGGTCAATGCCTTTGGCTCGGTCACCATGCCGGGCAGCGCGGCGTTCTGGGCCTGGCCTCTGGAGATGGACGGGGAAGCCGGCAGCCTGCGCCCCGATCCGTCCATGCCCCCGGTGGCCGGCGACAGCTGGGGCGCGGCCAAGCTCGACCCTGCGGCCATGACCGGCCGCGCCAGCACCACCATCGCCGCCGTCGCCACCGACGTGGCCCTCACCCCGGCCCAGGCCCGGCGTGTGGCGCAGATGGCGTCTGCAGGCCTCGCCCGCGCCATCCGCCCTGTATTCGCCCCCTTCGACGGCGACGTGGTGTTCGCCCTCTCCACGGCCCGCCGACCGCTGGAAGGCCCCGAGCCCCTCGCCCTCGCCCGCATCGGCGCCCTGGCTGCAGACGTGCTGGCGCGCGCCGTGATGCGCGGGGTGTGGTCTGCCCGCCAGACCTGACCGGGCGCACAACCGCCTCCTGCGCCCGCCTCCTTCGCCCGCCCGTGCAGACCTGCCATGTGCACCTGCGCTGCATCCATCCGCCGCGCATGACTTGCACAGCAACCAGCCAGCCGGTAAAGGCGCCCCCTCAGCGCACCCATAGCTCAGCTGGATAGAGCAT
>JAIXTH010000035.1 GCA_027484265.1 Alphaproteobacteria bacterium | reverse complement strand
TGCCCTGGTGTTGGCGCCGGGGGACAGGGCATTGGGAGCTGGCGACCTGAGGCTGGCAGCCCGCACCGGGGCGAGCCTGCTGTTCGGGGTGCCGCCCGCCGGGGCCGTGCCGACGGTGCTTGTCAATCTGGAAGCCTATGTGCGCGGCGCCGGGCTGGATGCGGTGCAGCTGGGGGCCGATGCGGCCGTGCTGCATCTGCTGCTGGCGGCCGGGACTGGGGAGCAGGCGCCTGTCTGTCTGGCCCTGTGCGGGATTGCCCCGGCGTTGATGGCCTGTGGTACGGCCTATGGCGATGGCGCGGGGCTGGTGACGGCTGCGCTGGATACGGTCGATGCAGCCGCGTCCATGGCGGATGGCGGCGCGCCGCTCCTGACGGGGCTCGGGAGCGACGTAGCTGCACTGGCCGTGCTCGGGGCGCAGGCCGGGATCGAGCCCGTGGCCAGCCTGATGGTCGAGCGGCAGGTGGGGCCGGAAGAGACCCGCTTCAGCCTGCATCCAGCCGCCGAAGCGGCGCTGCGCAACCACGAGAGCCGCGCCGGTATCGTTCAGGGGCTGCTGGGGCGGCGTACGCTGCGCGGGGCACCCGGCGTGAATGCCGACACCCTGTCGGCGGCCGGGCTCGACATGGATGCGATCACCGCCATCGAGGCGGCCCTGCCCGGTGTCCGGTCCCTACGGGCAGCGGTGACACCGTTCCGGGCCGGGCTGGACGAGACCATGGTGCTGACCGGGGCCACGCTCGACGAAATCCTGGCGCCGCAGTTCGATCTTCTGGCGCGGCTTGGATTTTCTGCCGCCACGGTGGCTGCAGCCGAGGCCCATGTGTTCGGCACCGGAGTTGCCGGAGCAGCCCTGCCCGAGGCCCTGCGCAGCCCGCAGACAGCCGACCGCCTCGCGCTTCTGGATGCCGTCGCGCCGCGCCTCACCGGCGTGGCAGGCCTGCCAGTCTGGCCAGCCAGCTGTGCCCCCGGCGGGATCGAGGCACTGGGCGGTGTGATCGAGCGGGCGCGCGCTGGCGGCTGGCCGGGCCTCACGCTGCTGCCCACAGGTCCCGATGTGGCGGGCCCCGCCTTCGATGTGGCGGCCTGGGAAGACCAGCCGGAAGAGGTCAGGGTCGAGCGGGTAGAAGTGGTGGTCGAGCGCACGGTGGAGCGGCCTGTGCCCGCGCCTGTGGTGCGCCGCACCCTGCCGCCGCGCCGCAAGGGCTATATCCAGAAAGCCCGGGTTGGGGGCCACAAGGTCTATATCCACACCGGCGAGTTCGACGATGGCGAGCTGGGCGAGATCTTCATCGACATGCACAAGGAAGGCGCCGCCTTCCGCTCGCTGATGAACAATTTCGCAATCGCGATCTCGATCGGCCTGCAATATGGCGTGCCGCTAGAGGAATATGCCGACGCCTTCATCGGCACCCGGTTCGAGCCTTCCGGGGCGGTGGAAGGCAATGACCGGATCGGCCGGGCCACCTCGATCCTCGACTATATCTTCCGCGAGCTGGCGGTGTCCTATCTGGGGCGCGAGGACCTCGCCGCGCCGGTCGCGGGCAGCGATGACGGCCTTGGCACCCGCGAGGACGAGGGCGCGGAGACAGGGGAGGGCGCCGATCCGGCGCGCTTCATCTCCAAGGGATTCTCGCGCGGCAATCTGCCCGGCACGCTGCTGGCCTTCCCCGGCCCGCGCGAGCGCGGCCCGGCGCAGCCAGCGCCGACCATCACGGCCATTGCAGCCCCCGCTGCCGTGGTCGAGGAACCCGGCAGCTACAGCGGTGACCCGTGCCCCCGCTGCGGCCACTTCACCCTGCGCGCCGCCGCCCATGGCGGCCAGGCCTGCGATGCCTGCGGCTGGTCCGGCGGCGGCCAGGCAGCGGGGTAGGGTGCGGGGTAGGGTGCAGGCCTGATCGAGCCGGGCCACCTCGCCTCAGTGGCGGAAGTGGCGCATCCCGGTGAAGACCATCGCAAGGTCGGCCGCGTCGGCGGCAGCGATCACATCGGCATCGCGGATCGAGCCGCCGGGCTGGATCACGGCGGTGCAGCCAGCTTCTGCCGCTTCCATCAGGCCATCGGGGAAGGGGAAGAAGGCGTCGGAGGCGCAGGCACTGCCGAGGGTGCGCGGCTGGTCCCAGCCTGCGAGCCTGGCGGCTTCTCCGGCGCGCTGGGCCGCGATGCGGGCGCTGTCACGGCGGTTCATCTGGCCCGCGCCGATCCCGGCGGTGGCACCGCCCTTGGCATAGACAATGGCGTTTGATTTCACATGCTTGGCCACCCGCCAGGCAAACAGCATGTCCTCGAGTTCCTGCGCGGTTGGAGCCCGCCGGGTGACGACCTGCAGGTCGCCGGCCTCGATCCGACCCGTATCGCGCCCCTGCACCAGATAGCCCCCCGCCAGGGTGCGCACCGTCAGGCCAGCGGCCGAAGGATCGGGCAGGGTGCCGGCCAGCAGCAGACGCAGGTTCTTCTTGCCCGCAAACACAGCCAGCGCGCCGGCATCGGCATCGGGGGCAATCACCACTTCGGTGAAGACCTTCACGATCTCCTCGGCTGCCGCCGCATCCAGCGGCCGGTTGCAGGCCACGATGCCCCCGAACGCACTGACCGGGTCGCAGGCCAGTGCCTCGCGGTAGGCGCTGACAAGGTCGGTGCCGATCGCAACCCCGCACGGATTGGCGTGCTTGATGATCGCCACAGCTGCCGCCTCGGACGGGGCAAACTCGGCCACCAGCTCATAGGCCGCATCGGTATCGTTGAGATTGTTGAACGACAGCTCCTTGCCCTGCACCTGGCGGGCAGTGGCAATGCCGGGGCGCCGCTCCGGGCTGCGGTAGAAGGCAGCGCTCTGGTGCGGGTTCTCGCCATAGCGCAGGGTCTGCACCAGCGGCCCGCCAAAGCCGCGCCAGGCGGGCGCAGGCTCGGCCAGCTGGTCGGCGTACCACTGCGAGATCGCTGCATCATAGGCGCTGGTGCGGGCATAGACCCGGGCTGCCAGCTGCTTGCGCAGGCCGTGGCTGGTGCCGCCAAGGGCCGCGATCTCCGCCAGCACCGCCTGCACATCCGCCAGCTCCATCGCCACGGCAGTCCAGCCGTGGTTCTTGGCGCCCGAGCGCAGCATGGCCGGTCCGCCGATATCGATGTTCTCGATACAGGTATCGAAGTCGCCGCCCGCCGCCACCGTGGCCTCGAACGGATAGAGATTGACCCAAACCAGGTCGATCCCGGTGATATCATGCTCTTCCAGCGAAGCGGCATGGTGCGGCACGTCGCGCAGCGCCAGCAGGCCGCCGTGGATCTTGGGGTGCAGCGTCTTGACCCGTCCGTCCATCATCTCTGGAAAGCCGGTGACGGCGCCGATCTCGGTGACGGGGATGCCCGCTGCCGCGATGGTGCGGTGCGAGCCGCCGGTGGAGACGATCTCCACCCCGGCATCCACCAGGGCGCGGGCCACTTCCACCAGACCGGTCTTGTCATGGACCGAGATCAGGGCGCGGCGCGCGGGACGGATAAGGGCGGGGGCGGTCTGGGGCGTGTCGGAGCTGGTCATGGGCCGCTTCCATAGGCTGCTCGCGCGCCGTGCGACAGGGTTTGCCTGCAACAGGGTCACAAGAGTGTCAGAAGCGCTGACACCCCCGTGATCCGAGTATTGCGGCTGTTGCAGGATGCACCATGGCACCCCAGCTTGCCTGCAGCTGCTCCGGGCCCCTCTGGCGGGATGCCTCCCCCGCGATGTCGGAGCACGGGACCGCGCCGCACCCGCACCCTCCAAACCCGCGGCGCGGTCCCACCCTTTACGGGAGGACCACATGGCGACCTTCGCCCTCGATACCTTGAGCCAACCCCTGATGCAGCGCCGCACCGCTCTGGATGCCGCCTTGCGCACCGAACGCGCCCGCCCGGTGCCGGACCGTGCCCGGATCGATCGCCTGATCGACGAGCGCGACCGGATTGCCGACCGGCTGCACGCCATCCGCTATCCGCTGTGACCGCCCGGATACTGGCTCCCCGGATCCTGCCGCGGTTCGGAACACCTGCCGATGCGCTGCACGCCGGCCCGCTGCTGCCGGTGCAGCGGCTGGCGGACGCCCGTCCGGCTGGCAGGCCGTTCTCCGGGGCCATCCCGCTGGTGTCGCACACCGGCGTGCGCCGCGCCCGCTGGGGTGGACTGCGTGGGCTTGAGCGCCTGGCGGCGGCCGGTCTGGGTGACCGGGCCGGGCTGGTGCGTCTGGTGCCAACCGCGGCGTTCCGTGCCGAGCTTGAAGCCCTGGCCATCACCCGGCCTGCCGCGATCGCGGTATTGGGTGGCGACGGGACCGCGCGCACGGCACTGGAAGTCCTTACGCCGCTGGGCATTCCGGTGATTCCGCTGCCTGGCGGCACGCTGAACCGGCTCTCGCGCCTCGTCTATGGGCAGGGCAGCGCCCGGGTTATCCTGAAGCGGGTGGCGGCTGGCGGACGGCCGCAGCCACTGGCCGGTGCGCGTCTGGGCCCGCACAGCTTCTTCGTCGCCTGCGGCTTCGGAGCCGCCATGGGGCTGCATGGCGTGCGCGAGGCGCTGCGGCGCGGTGCACCCGGCGCCGCTGTTCGGGCCTTCCAGCAGGCAGCACGCGGGCTGTTCGCACCGCGAGTGGCGGTGGCGGAAGCCGGTCACCTGACTGACCGCATCAGGGCGCCAGTGCAGATGGCGGTGGTGGCGGTAGGCCCGCTGGCGCCTGCCTTCGGCTTGCCTGCGCCTGAAAGGCCAGCGCCCGGGCAGGGCGGTCTGGAGGTCGTAACTGCCAGCACAAGCGGCTGGTGGCACCTGGCGGGTCTATTGCCCCATGCCCTGACCGGCAGCTGGCCACAGCTGCAGGACCTGTCGCGCGCTGCCTGTGACGAAGTGCGGTTGGTGGCAGTTGACGGCCCCGGCGGACCCGGTTTGGTGCCGGGACTGCTGGATGGAGAGCCGACCCTTCTGGACGGCGAGGCTGTAATCCTGTTCGATCCTGCCTGCGGACTCGTCATGGCCGCCTGACCCGGTTGCCGGGGTGGGCGGAGAGCTGATGGGCACTGGGGCGGGGGCGCCATGATCCGGATACTGCATGCCAGCGATCTGCATGTGGGCGACTGCGAGCCAGTGCTGCTGGAAGCGCTGCTCGACGCAGTCTGTACCCTGGCGCCCGATGTGCTGGTCGTGACTGGCGACCTCACCGAGGCTGGGCGCAGGCGGCAGTTCCGGGCAGTCGGCGACTGGATTGCCCGCTGCCCGGTGCCCGTCGTCGTCTGCCCGGGCAATCATGACGTGCCGGTGTTCGATCTGGCCAGCCGGGTGCTGGCCCCGTGGCGGCAGTTCGAGGCTCTGGGACTGCCCGACAGCTGGCGGGCGCCAGGGATTGCGGTGCAGGCCTTTACCTCTGCCCTTGGGCTGCAGTGGCGCCTCGACTGGTCACAGGGACGCTACGGCGACCGTTTTGCCGACGCTGTGGCGCGGCTTGGACCGCCGGAGCCGGGCGGCTGGCAACTGCTGGCCTGTCACCATCCTCCATTCTCGCTGGATGGGGCGCGGGTGCGGGCTGACACGGGCCGGATCGCCGGCATGCCGGCACTGCTGGCGGGCCGGACCCGGACACTGCTTCTGTGCGGGCACCTGCACCAGGCGCGTCTGGTGCGCCTGGCGGGTGGTGCGCGTCTGGTGGTGGCACCATCGGCGGCCTCGCGGCGCCAGCGGGGCGGCCGGCCCGGCTTCCTGATGCTGGAAGCGGGGCAGGACGACGGGCTGACGGTGACGGCTTACCGATTCGAGGCGGGTGTCTTCACGCGGGACGGCACGGTCAGCGAGGAACAGGAAAAGACTGCCAGAGCAAATCATTAGATGTCCTGCGGGCAGTCATTCGGCGCGGTGTAAGGCTTCATTAACCCCGACGGGCAATCCAGCAGGTATCGCATCTGCGACAACCGGATTCCGCCTCGATGCTCGACGCACCATCAAGCCTTGCAGCTTCGGTCCAGCCGGCCGCCCAGCCGGTGGCAGAGGCACGGCGGATCAGTGCCCTGGCCGAGCTGCGCGCCCGCACAGAAGCCCTGGTACGCGTCGCCCGACCTGCAGAAGCGCTGTCTCCGGCAAACCCGGGAACGGTCGCCAGCGCAGCAGCTGCTGCTGCCCAGCGGCCCACCGCACGGGATGAGGTTTCCGCTGTCCTGGGGATACCGCCGCAGGAGCTGACCCCGGCCGTGACAACGGCGCTGGCGGGGCTGATGGCCGAGATCAAGAGCCTTCGGAGCGAGCAGGTTCTGCTGCAGCAGCGGCTGCGCGAGGCCGAGGGACTGGCGGATGTGGACCCGCTGTCGCAGGTGCTGAACCGGCGCGGTTTCCTGCGCGAGATGCAGCGGTCGATGGCGCTGGCAGGCCGCACCGGCATGGCCGCCAGCGTTGTGTTCTTCGACCTCAACGGCTTCAAGCAGATCAATGACCGCCATGGCCACAAGGCCGGCGATGCGGTGCTGGAGGCGGTGGCGACCACGCTGCGTGGCCAGGTGCGCGGCTCGGACAGCGTCGGGCGGCTCGGCGGCGACGAGTTCGCCGTGCTGCTGGCCAATGCCGGACCCGAGGAGGCCCGCCGCAAGGGCGCGGCACTGGCCGCCGCCGTAGCGCGCACCAGTGTGCCCTGGAACCGGGAGGCCCTTTCGGTCAGCGCTGCCTTCGGCACCTATACCGTCCAGCCAGGCGACAGCCCGGAACTGGCCATCGCCCGGGCCGATGAGGCCATGTATGTCGACAAGTCAGCCCGCAGGGTGGCCAGCCTCTAGGACAGGCAGGTCGATTGTGATCGCGCGAGCCACCGACAGGACTCGACAGGGCGCAGTTTTGCCTGTTCCCTGCCAGCCATGATCATCGATCCCTCCTATCTGACCGGCAAGCTGCTGGTGGCGGCGCCTTCCATGGGTGACAAGCGGTTTCACCGGGCGGTGATCCTGCTGTGCGACCATGACGAGGAGCATGCGATGGGCATCATGCTCAACAAGACCATGCCGCGCATGACCCTGCCCAAGCTGCTGGACCAGATAGGGGTCGAGAATGCGATCCGCGCCCCCAAGCTGCCGGTGCTGGATGGTGGCCCGTGCCAGCGCGACCGGGGTTTCGTCCTGCACTCCACCGACTGGGACAGCCCGGACGCAACCCTGTCTGTCACCAATGCGATCAGCCTGACGGCCACCCGTGACGTGCTGGACGCCATTGTCGATGGAGGCGCCAAGGCTCCACGGCAGGCGTTGCTGGCGCTGGGCTATTCGGGTTGGGGGCCGGGACAGCTGGAAGAGGAGATCCGCCAGAATGCCTGGCTGGTGGCCGAACCCGACGCAGTGGGCGTGCTGGACACCGGCGATATGGGCACCAAATGGGCGCGTGCCGTGGCCAGCCTGGGGGTTGCCCCCTGGGCACTGGGCTCGCAGCCGGGCCGCGCCTGATCCAACTGCCACACCCGCAAGCTGCCGCGCCGGGACCACTTCCCCTGTCGCCGGGCGCGGGCTAGGACAGCGCCAAGCCGGGCGCACCGAGGCACCGGCCTTCAGGGAGAGAAACATGGACCTCGCCACCATCACTGCCGGCATGGCCGAACGCTCGGGCTCCAAGCCCGCTCTCGGCAAGACCGTGAAGTTCGACTTCGGCGCCGACGGCAAGATCTTCATCGATGGCAACAACGGCAATGCCGTCAGCAATGACGACGGCCCCGCAGACTGCACCCTGCAGCTCAGCCAGAGCGACTTCGTCGACATGGTTGAAGGCCGCCTGAATGCCATGAACGCCTTCATGGGCGGCAAGCTCAAGGTTCTGGGCGACATGAGCGTCGCCATGAAGCTGCAGACCATCCTCGGCTGAGCCGGGTCCGGCACGCACATGGATCTGGTCCGCGATGCACTGGTCGATGCCCTCAAGGGCATCGAAGTCCTCCGGGTCGAAGGACCCGGCGGACGCCATGTGCGGGCCGCGTTCGTGCCGGCACAGACCGGACGGGGGAAGAAGGTGCGCGGCAGCGTCATCCTCTCCCCCGGCCGCACCGAATTCATCGAGAAATATGCCGACGTCGCCGCCGCTTTCGTGCAGCGCGGCTTTGCCGTGGCGATCATCGACCAGCGCGGGCAGGGCCTGTCCGACCGGCTGGCCCCCGATCCGATGGCCGGGCATCTCGACAGCTATGCCGATGCAGCCGTGCATCTGGGCCAGGTGATCGCGGCTCTGGATGCGCGCCTTCCCGGGCCAAGGGTGCTGGTGGGTCACTCTATGGGCGGCGCGATCGGCCTTGAGGGCCTGCTCAATGAAGCATTGCCCGGCATCACGGCCGCAGCCTTCTCTGCGCCGATGTGGGGCCTTGTGGTGCCACCCTGGGCGCGGCTGTCCGTCCGCGTGATGATGGCCGTCGGGCAGGGTGAGGCTTTTGCCCCCACGGTACCCAGGGTCTGGCGCCCGGACCCCTTCGACGGCAACGCCGTGACCCATGACCCGGTCGCGTTTGCCCGCAATAACGCCCTGTTCCAGATGGAGCCCCGCCTGCAGATCGGCGGGGTGACCAATGGCTGGCTCGACGGTGCGTTCAAGCTGTTCGACAGCTTCACGGCAGACCGGCTGGCGCGCCTGACCCTGCCGGTGCTGGTGATGAGCGCCGAGGCCGAGACCGTGGTCGACAATACCAGTCACGCCCGTATTTCCGGCCAGCTCCCCCATGCGACCTGGCGCACTGTTCCGGGTGCCAAGCACGAACTGCTGCACGAGCGCCCCGACCTGCGCGCCCAGACCTTCGCTCACCTCGATGCCTGGCTGGACGAGGTGGTGGCTGCTTAGTCCTGGCCCACCACCACAGCCCCCGTGCTGCGGTCCAGCGCCCGCTGGGCGGCGATCAGGGGCCGTTCGATGATCGACGGCTCGGGAGCCTGGGGCACGTTGGCAGCCGGGATTGCCGAGACCGGCAGACCCACGGCTTCCGGCGTCAGGATGCCGATGGCCGCTGCCAGCTGATAGCCCGCCACCACCACATCGCGCTCGGCGGAGGCCAGCGACAGCTCGGCCTCCAGAAGCTCCTGCTGCTGGATCAGCACATCCAGCGTGGTGCGCAGCCCCACTGACTGCTCCAGCTCGGCACCCTCGAAGGCAATGCGCGCAGCCGCGACCTGCTGGCGGGTAGCTGCCAGCGCCTCGCGCGCGGCTGCCAGCTGGCGCCAGCCATTGCCCACGCGCTCTGTCACCTGGCGCTCGGCATCATCGGTGGCGAGGCGCGCAGCCGTCGCAGCCGCCTCGGCCTCGCGTACGCGCGAGGCATTGGCGCCAGCGGTATAGAGCGGGACGGTCACGCGTGCCTGCACCGACACCTGGCCACCGGTATTGTCATTGAAGCCCTGATTGACCGAGCGGCCGCCAAACGCCTGCAGGCTGGCCTGCGGCCGTGTACTGGCCTCCACAACCCGGGCGCCGGCCCGGGCGATATCGACGCCGGCACGGGCCGCCAGCAGGTCTGGGTTGCTGCTGCGGGCCATCAGGATGGCCTGGTCCAGCGTGGCGGGCAGGGGGGCTTCCCGGATCTCGGGCGCAAGCTGCGAGGGTTGCTGGCCGATCAGGCGCTCGATCGCGGCGCGGCTGGCGCCGATCCGGCTTTCGGCAACCGACAGATTGGCGCGGGACGCTGCCAGGCGCGCCTCGACCTGCGCCACATCGGTGCGGGTGATCTCGCCCACTTCGAACCGCGCCGTGGCGGCTTCCAGCTGGCGGGTGAGGGTGGCCACATTGGCGCGGCGGATTTCCAGTGCCCGCACATCGCGGCGCAGGTCGGCATAGGCGATCACCACATCGCGCACCACCAGGATGGCGGCGGCGCGGTAGCGCTCCTCGGCCTGGCGGATCCGGGCGTCGGCCTCGTCCATGCTGGCAGCACCCCGTCCGCCCAGCCAGATCGGCTGCGAGGCGGAGATGCCAGCCTGGGCCGGCGTGGTGCTGGTGCTGTTCTCATCGGTCAGTGCGCCGGTCAGGGTCCGCCCGCGGCTCCAGACTTCCTGGGCGCCCACACTGGCATCGGCGCTGACCGAGGCCCGGCCAATGGCGGCAGCCTGGATGCGGCGCTCGCCGGTGGCTTCCAGCTGCACCCGCTGTGCGGCAAGGCCGGGATTGGTTTCCAACGCCATCTGGACCGCTTCTGGAAGTGTCTGCGCCAGCGAGGTCACTGGCAGGCCCAGGGCAGCCACCAGCGCCAGTCCGCAAGCCGCCTGCCACCCCATGCTCCGCTGCACCCGAACCACTGCCATGCTGCTCGCTCCTTCAACCCGAAACTGTATCCACCGGCTTCCATGTGCAAGGTGGGGCGTGCCCGTCAGGTGTCGACCCCTGTTGCTGCAGTGCCTGGCCGCGCCACGGCCCGGCTGGCGTGCTGGCGGCGGGGGCTGCCTGATGCCGGGACCTTGCTAGCCTGTCTTGACAGAGCGCGCCACGCCCCTGACAGCCTCGCGTCCATGAGCCGCGAGTATTTCGGGCATGCCCGGACCGACATCCTGGACCACCTGCCGCAGGTACCCGGACGGGTGCTGGAGATCGGCTGCGGCAGCGGGGCGAGCCTGGCTGCCCTGAAGGCACGCGGGCCTGTCAGCCATGCCGTGGGGGTGGAGCTTGACCCGCAGGCTGCCGAGGTGGCGCGCGGCGTGTTCGACACCGTCCTGCAGGGCATGGTGGAGGGCGCCGCCATCGAGGAGCATGTGCCCGCGGGCTCGCGCGATGCCATCTTCTGCCTCGATGTGCTCGAGCATCTGGTGGACCCGTGGGCGCAGGTGCGGCGGCTGGCGCCGCTGCTGGCGCCGGGCGGGCTGTTCGTGCTCTCGGTGCCCAATATCCGCAAT
>JAIXTH010000121.1 GCA_027484265.1 Alphaproteobacteria bacterium | reverse complement strand
GCACAGCGCCGGATCAAGCGCCTGGCTCCGGCGCCACGCGGTGCGGCCGGCCTCGCCCAATTCCTCTGGAGTGATCACGACGATCCGCACGCTTCGCTCCCAATGGCAGAAGCGCAACACTACCGCGCCAAGCGTTAAGGAAGCGCCAGTGGCGATGGTTAACGCTAGCAGAGCGTGGCCGGAACCCGGTCTCAGGCGATCCCGCTGGCCTTCAGGAAGCGGGCCGCATCGGCCTGGATCCCGGCCTGGCGGGCGGGGGTGAAGCGGCGCCAGGTGGCCAGCGGATTGGCCAGGCGCATGTTGCCCCTGAGGCGCGGCTCGTTGCGACCGATGAAGTCCCAATAGAGATAGTTGAACGGGCACGCCTTGGGCCCCGCCTTGGCCTTCACATCGTACCGGCATCCGGCACAATAATCGCTCATCCGGTCGATATAGGCACCCGATGCCGCATAGGGCTTGGACGCCATCAGCCCGCCATCGGCGAACAGGGCCATGCCATGGGTATTGGGCAGCTCGACCCACTCGAACGCATCGGCATAGACCGACAGGTACCAGTCATTCACCGCCACCGGATCGATCCCGGCCAGCAGGGCAAAATTGCCGGTGATCATCAGCCGCTGGATATGGTGGGCAAAGGCATGGCGCCGGGTCTCGCCCACCACCTGGGCAATACAGTTCAGGTCGGTGCGGCCGGTCCAGTAGAAGTCGGGCAGACGGCCGCGCGCCTCCAGCGCATTGAGCCCCGCATAGTCGGGCATGAAGGTCCAGTAGATACCGCGCACATACTCCCGCCACCCCAGAATCTGGCGGATGAAGCCCTCCACCGCATTCAGCGGCGCGGCGCCCGACCGGTAGGCGGCCTCGGCCTGGCGGCACAGCGCCAGCGGATCGAGCAGCCCGACATTGAGGTACATCGACAGCACCGCGTGCCACAGCCACGGCTGGCCCTCGACCATCGCATCCTGGTGATCGCCAAAGCCCGGCAGGATCCGGGCGATGAAGTCGGCGGCGATCGCTTCGGCATCGGTGCGGGTGGTGGCAAACAGGAACGGCTCCAGATCGCCGAAATGGTCAGGGAAGCGGGCCGCCACATCCGCGATCGCGCGGTCCGTGATGGCATCGGGGGCTGCCCAGCGCCGTTGCGGCCCAAGCGTGCCCGCCGGCAGCGCCGCGCGGTTCTCGGCATCATAGTTCCAGCGCCCGCCGGCCGGCTGGTCGCCATCCATCAAGAGGCCGGTCTCGCGCCGCATCTCGCGATAGAAATACTCCATCCGCAGCTGCTTGCGCCCGCGGGCGAAGGCGGCGAACCGCGCGTGCGAGCAGATGAACCGGTCATCCTCGCGCAGCTCCACTGGCACAGGCAGTTCGTGCTCCCAGTCGCGCATCTGGCTGTCGAGCCGCCACTCGCCGCAGCGGGTCAGGACCAGACCGGTCAGGTCCGCGCGCCCCGCCAGCGCGCGGCGCACTTCGCCCAGCAGGTCACCGGCATTGTCCGGATCGGTGATCGGCACATAGCGCACCGTGTGGCCGGCCGCCTCCAGCTCGCGTGCGAACTGGCGCATGGCGGCAAAGATGAAGGCGATCTTCTTCTTGTGATGCCGCACATAGGTGGCCTCGCGCGCCACTTCGGCCAGCAGGATCAGGTCGCGCCCCGGCACGGCGTCGGCCAGGCTGGCAAGGCCCGGCGACAGCTGGTCGCCCAGCACCAGTCTCAGCTGTGCGGTCATGGGTGCTGGCTGGTGCGGTTCAGGCGCGGGGGGCGCCGGAGACTGGCGTGGTGAGGCGGTATTCGAACGGCTGTCCGGCGATGCGGAAGCTGCTCTTCACCCAGCGGCCCGCGCTGTCATACCAGATGTCCTTGTCGATGGCGCCGCGCACGCGCCAGCGGGTGGCGCTGGCCCCGGCAACCGTATCGGTGCCAACGCGGGTGGCGTTGATCCGGATCAGGCGGCCATTGCGGGTGTCGATCAGGCGGGTCTGGCTGGTGACGCCGGCATTCCACCAGCTGGAGGGCAGCGTGGTGGCCGGGGCCTCGCCATCAAAGGCGCTGCCATCGATCCGCAGCACCGCGCCGGCCAGCTGGACAGTCACCGAGCTGGTGCGGTCGTTCTCGCGGTCGGTGCACGACAGGCTGGCCAGCGCACCATTGCGCCAGGTCTCCTCGCAGCGGTGGGCATAGCTGAAGCGCACCGGGCCGATACGGCCGGCCATGTCGATCGTCACCCGCACGGTGGCGGCGGCACGGTTGCCGGTCACCGTCACCGCATGGGTGCCAACGGGCTGCGAGCCCATCATGATCTGGAAGCTGGTGCGCCCCGGCGTGATGGCTTCGGCCGTCGCCGGAACCACCGCTGTCAGGGCAGCGGCCAACAGGGCGCCAGCGGTGACCTTGATCCGATTCATGTCCTGACCTCGCAAATTGGACGGATACACGGTTGCGGCGACAGTCCGGTGACGGACGGACATCACGACAGGAACGGGTTGACGACCCAGCCCAGCGGGCCCTTCAGCCGCACCGGTGCGCTTTCGGCGATCAGACAGATGCAGTTGCCCGCACCGGCCACGGCGCCGGGCATGTGCTCGGTCTCCTCGTCATGGACGCACAGGTCACCGCGCCCGTACCGGCCGGTGGCATCTTCCAGCTCGCCCGCCAGCACCAGGGTCAGCTCGAGCCCGCGGTGGCCATGCTCGGGCACCTTGCGGCCAGCCTCGATCTTGAGAAGCCGCGCGCCGGTATTGCCCACCGGCTTGATCAGCATGCCCGGCAGGGTCCAGCGCCACGCGCCATGATCCAGACTGGCCAGCAGGTTCTCCATCGGATCAACCGCCTTGATGGCAGCGGGCGCCGCGGCGCCGTCCGACAGCCAGGCCGGCATCTTCAGACTGACCGGCGGCAGCTCTTCCAGCAGCACGGCTCCGGCGGTTTCGAGGATCGAGCCCGCCTGCCGGGCCGCTGGCGAGAGGGCCAGATGCGCATCCACCACGAACGATGCCGCCGCAGACAGGTTGCCGGCGGCGTGATCGATCAGAAGACTGTCGTGACGGGCGGTGAGGACTGAGGCGTTCATGGTTCTTGTGGTGCGCGGCAGGGCCGCTGGGGGTGATGCTGTCACTCTACGGGCGTTGCGGGCAAGCGGATCACTGCGGCCCCGGATGCGGCAACACATGAGGGGGTGACAGCCGCCCTGCCACAGTCCAAACCGGCTGCGCAGACAACCGCCGACGACACGGGAGCAACCCACATGGCCGCATCCACCCGCCCGGATGACCCGATGGTCTCGACTGCGTGGCTGGCCGACCACCTCGATGCGCCGGACGTGCGGGTGGTGGATGCCAGCTGGCACCTGCCGGGCGCCGGACGCGACGCACGCGCCGAATACCTGGCCGGCCATATCCCCGGTGCGGTGTTCTTCGACATCGACGAGATTGCCGACACCGCCTCGCCCCTGCCGCACATGGCGCCGCCGCCGGAGAAATTCGCCTCGCGGGTCAAGCGCCTGGGGCTCGGCGACGGGGCGCGGATCGTGATCTATGACAGCACGGGCATCTTCTCGGCGCCCCGCGTCTGGTGGCTGTTCCGGCTGATGGGGCACGAGGATGTGCGGGTGCTGGATGGCGGCCTGCCCAAGTGGACCGCCGAAGGCAGGCCGCTGGAGGACATGCCGCCGATGGCGCGCGAGCGGCACTTCACGGTCCGCTATCATCCCGGCCTGGTGCGCAGCCTGGCACAGGTCGAGGCCAAGCTGGCGGCGGGCGATGTGGCGGTGCTGGATGCCCGCCCCGCCGCCCGGTTCGAGGGCAGTGCGCCCGAACCGCGACCGGGCCTGCCCAGCGGCCACATGCCCGGCGCCCGCAACCTGCCCTGGAACAGCATCCTGGCGCCGGACGGCACGCTGCTCGAGCCCGCGCAGCTGGCCGGGCTGTACCGCGCCGCCGGTGTTGACCTGTCGAAGCGGGTGGTGACCAGTTGCGGCTCCGGCGTGTCGGCCTGTGTGCTGGCGCTCGGCCTGGCACGGCTCGGGCTGTGGGACGTGCCGGTCTATGATGGATCCTGGGCCGAATGGGCGTCGCGGCCGGATGCGGCCATTGCCACCGGCCCTGCCGCCTGACACAGCGCCCTGCCATGGATATCACCACCCGCCTGACGCGGCTCGGCCGCGACCCGCACGCCCATGAAGGCGCCGTCAATCCGCCGGTCCAGCGCGGCTCCACCGTGCTGATCGCCGATGCCGACGAGCTCTACAGCGACGACCGCAAGACCTATGGGCTGGAAGGCTTCTCCACCCACGACCGCCTCGAGGCCGCGCTGGCGGACCTGTGCGGGGGAACCGGCGCGGTGCTGGCGCCCTCGGGGCTGCAGGCCCTGACACTGGCGGTGATGGCGGTGTGCACCCGCAGCGGCGACCACATCCTCCTGACCGACAGCGCCTATGGTCCGATGCGGCGGTTCTGCACCGAAGTGATGGCGGGCTATGGCGTCGAGACCACCTTCTTCGATCCCGCCGCAACAGCCGACGAGCTGGCCGCCCTGTGCCGGCCCACCACCCGGCTCCTGGCGCTGGAAAGCCCCGGGTCGCTGACGCTCGAGATGCACGATGTGCCGGCCCTGGTGGCGGTGGCGCAGGCGCGGGGGATCACCACGCTGGTGGACGATACCTGGTCGGCGGGGCTCTACTGGCGGCCGCTGGAGGCGGGCGTCGACATCTCGATGCAGGCCCTCACCAAGTATCAGGGCGGACATGCCGATGTGCTGGCCGGCGCGCTGGTCACCCGCGATGCCGAGCTGACGGCGCGGCTGCGGCGGATGCACAAGCTGCTGGGCCTTGGCGTGGCAGCGGAGGAGGCGTGGCTGGTGCTGCGGGGCCTGCGCACCATGGCGCTGCGGATGGCGCATCAGGACCGCTCGGCCAGGGCCCTCGCCAGCTGGCTGGAGAGCCGCCCGGAAGTGGCGCGGGTGATCCACCCGGCCCTGCCCTCGCACCCGCAGCACGCGATCTGGGCGCGCGATTTCACCGGTGCCGGCGGCCTGTTCAGCTTTGTCCTCAAGCCGGTGCCGCGCGCAAAGGTTCACGCCTTCCTGGAAGCCTGCCAGATCTTCTCGATGGGTTTCTCCTGGGGTGGTTTCGAGAGTCTGATCATCCCGTGCGACCCGCAGGTGAAGCGCGCCGTGCGCACCGGCGCCGCCGAGGGCCCGCTGCTGCGGATCTCGGTGGGTCTGGAGGCCACCGAGGACCTGATCGGCGACCTTGACCGGGCACTGGCGTCCCTGCGCTAGGCAAAGGACGCCGGGCAGTGGCGCCCGGCCATTTCTGCCGCCGCGCCAGCCTGTCTGAAATCAAGCAGTTGTGAGCGGCATCCGCTGGCACGGCGCTTGAATCACCGCAGGCATGCGCCTCGACTTCCTGCCGCCCGACACCCTCGCCCGCATCGCCTGGGCCCTTGCCGACGTGCACGGTCCCCGTGCCATCGACGTGGCCGAGCGCACCATCCACGACCTCGAGGAAAGCGGCGAGCCGATCGTGGCCGACGCCTGGCGCAGCCTGCGCTCGGTGCTGGAAGACGTCCTCGCAGGCCGGATGGGCCGCGACCGGGTCACGGTGCACTGAGCCCGCCTGATCCTGCCTGCGTGCGGTGCCGGGATCAGTTCTGCTTTTCGACCTTGACCGTATAGCTGCCTTCAGTGGCACCTTCGCCCAGGGCGCTGACCCGGATGACCTGCCGGCCTGATGTTTCCACGACATAGACGAGCCGCGAGTTCAGGTTGCCGCCGCCATCATCGTCCGTCGCCCAATCGTCCGGGTTGGTCCCCTCGCGGCCCGCCATCACGAAGGCATCGAAGTCCTCCGACACCAGCGTGATCACATAGCGCTCGCCCGCCTGCGCCTCGAACACATAGCGGTCGAAGGTGGTACCCTCCGCATCGGTCACCGGATCATCCGCCGACAGCGTGCCTTCGACGGCCGTGCCCGGCGTGATCGGTGTGGGCGCGGGCGGCGGGGTGAAGGTCACAGCCTCCACCGACAGCTCGTACCGTCCGTAGTCCTCGGGTCCAAGGCCGGCAGCCCGGATCACATAGGTGCCATCGCCCGGTGCAACGAACCGCAGCTCGGAATTGGTATCCTCGCCGCCGGGCCGGTCGTCATTGTCGCGCAGCATCGCAGCGTCGGGGCCAAGGCCGTCCAGCACCATCAGATAGGGGTCGAGTTCCCCGTCCTCATCCAGTGCGTTGAGGCGGATGCGCACCCCCTCGCCCTGCTTCATGGTGATCGTATAGTCACGGTAGGGCTGCCCCTCGGGCGTGGTTTCGTTCTCGGCTGTCAGCTCGCCCTGCAGCGTGGCGCCCACCTGGATGGGGACACGGGGCGGTGGAGGCGGCAGCAGCGCCACCCGCAGATTGCCCCGGCCGCTGTCCGTGGCCGCAAGCGCCGAGGCGCGGATCAGATAGGTGCCGGTCTCTGGCGCCGTGAAGATCAGGCGGGCATTGCGCGAAAAGCTGCCGTTCTCGGTGCTGTCGTCATTGGAAGCGAGCTCCTCGAATGCTGCCGGCGTGCCGGTGCCGATGGCGAGGAACGGATCATTGAGCGCCCCTTCGCCGGTGCGGGCATTGAACATCACGCTCAGCCGCTGGCCCTCGGTCAGCTCCACGGCATGGATCGCATAGAGCTGGTTGCTTCCATCGATGCGCGGGCCGCCATCGGCCAGGTTGATGGCGGTGTTGGACGGCACAGTCAGCGTGGTGGCCGTCGCCGGGTCTGGCGCGACAGCCACCCGGTCGATGCGGAACGCGACCTGGCGCGCCTCGTCACCGGTCGAGACCCGCACCACGACCGGTCCGGCTTCCGGCACACTGAACAGCACAGTCGGTCCGGACGGCGACCGTGCGCCCCCGGCAGCAGCTGCAGCGGCAGCTGCAGCAGCTGCCACGGCTGCCTCAGTCGAGAGGGCGGCCGCCTCCGTACTGAGGACCGGACCGGGGCCGATCGCGGCGATCACGGTGATGCCCGCCCCGGTGGCAGCGGCATAGGGACCGACTTCCACAGACGGGTCCAGGCCTTCGCCGCCTGACTCGGCGCTCAAGCGGTACAGGACACCCGGCTGCAGCACCACGCGGTAGTCCACTGCGCGATAGCGCTCGCCAGTCTCGTTCTCGACTTCCGGCGCGGTCGCAGCCACCGTCACCACCTGCCGGGCGCCCACGGCATAGGCGGCAGCGGCTGGCCGGGGCGGCGTGGTGTCCGGCCCGACCGAAAGGCCATAGTCACCCGCTGCACTCCCATCCAGCGAGCGGGCGCGGATCTGATACCGCCCGGCCGTTTCCGGGGTGAAGCGGATCCGGGCGTCGGTCCGCTCGCCGCCATCATCGTCCGATGCGATCTGGACAAACGTCCCGCTGGCATCCACCCGCCCCACGACGAGGTAGGGGTCAAGGCTGTACGGATCGGCAGCCGGCCGGGTCATGTTGATCTCGACCGGCCGCCCGGCGGGCAGCTGGATCGAGTAGACGTCGGTCCTGTGTTCGGTCGGCTCCTCGTCGGTGCCATAGTCGAGCCAGTCGCTGGCCAGCAGCGCAGCATCGATCGGGGTGTTCCAGGCCAGGGTATTGATGCTGGGGGCTGGCGCCGGCGTCACCGTTGCCGTCAGCGAGAAGGCACCGCTCTCGCCACCCGCGAAGGTGTTGGCCCGCACCGTGAGGACTTCGGTGCGCTGGCCCACCAGATTGACCACCGCCGGGGACCGCAGGCTGCCCGCGGCCTGATCGCAGGCATCGCAATCATCCGGCGTGTCGGTGGAGATCGCGCCCACCTGCACCACCGGTGTGTAATCCGAGCTCGCCAGCCGGATACTGACCCGGTCGCCGCGCCGCACCGGCAGGCAGAACAGCTCATAGGCGCTTGAATCCACGGCCAGCTGCGGATCGGAACTGTCGAGGCGCCCGTTGACCGCAACACCCGTGCGCAGGGTTGTGGCGGCGCCGCAGACGGCGGGCGGCCGCGGCGGGATCATCTCCTCCTCGCCATCATACTCGACTTCGTCAGCCGCCGGCACATCCATCACGACCGGGCGGTCCTGAACCGTCCTCAAGTCATGCGGGCCAGCGGTCTGGGCCATGGCCGGGAGGGCAAGCCCCGTGGCCGTGGCCAGAACCATCCAGGAAATCGAGCTCTTCAATACCGCGCGCATGCATTCCTCCGGACAGTGCACGGGGCGCCGCGCACCGACATGTGTCCCCACCGTCTTGTGCGGCAGCTTGCCAGCGCCCGCAATCACAATTGTTGCCGCAGCTGCCCGCAGCATCCTGCTCGTGTTAGCCCAGAGAATGGCGCCAGCCCGTAGCTGCGGGGTCAATCCGCACCGGCTCGCCGGTCCAGCGGGGGATCACTCCGTCCCCGCCGCGGCAGGCGCCGATCCGGGTCAGGGGCAGGCCGAGGTCCGCGGCCGCCGCCTGCACCAGGGGCCAGTCCGTCGGGCGGCAGGCCAGCAGGGTCTGATAGTCATCGCCGCGCCCGGCCAGCCAGATGGCCGCCGCCAGCGGATCGGCCTGGCCTATCAGCCAGTCGTGCCCGGCCTGCGACAGCGGGATCTGGTCCAGCTCCAGCACCACCGCCACGCCGCTGGCCCGGGCCAGGTGCCCGAGATCGGCCAGCAGCCCGTCGCTGACATCCAGCCCGGCCCGGGCAAAACGCGCCAGCGCGGGCGTGAACGCCAGCGGGGGTGGCTGCGGCGTGCGATAGGCCGCCACCGGCCCCTCGGGCGCCTCCAGCACAAGCCCCTGGGAGAGGACAGCGAGGCCCAGCCCCGCATCACCGATCGTCCCGGTGACGCACACCACATCCCCCGGCGCCGCCCCCCGGCGCAGCACCGGCCGTGGCCCTACCGGGCTGCCCATCAGGGTCAGGGTCAGCACCAGCGGCCCGTCGGTGGCGGTGGTGTCGCCGCCCATCAGCGGCACCTCCCCGCACAGCTCTGCCAGGTCCGCGCCCAGTCCGCCGATCAGGGCCTCGAGCTGGCTCGCGGGCCGGCGGCGGGGCCAGGCCAGATTGAGGAAGGCCGCCACGGGCCGGGCGGCCTTGGCCACCATGTCCGACAGGTTCACCCGCACCAGCTTGCGGCCCACGCTGTCGGGCGGATCGTCCGGCAGGAAATGGGTGCCCTCCACCAGCGTGTCGGTGGTGACCACCAGCCCCCGCCCCTCACGGTCGTGGATCAGGGCAGCATCATCCGCCAGGTCGAATGCCCCGGCCTGGCCCCGGGCCAGGGGCCGCAGCAGCCGCTCGATCATGTCGAATTCACCCAGCATGGCGTCCTCGCCTGCGGTGCCGGTCAGGCCCGCAGCTCCATCGCCCCGGTCTCGCGGGCGAGCCGGTCGAGCAGGCCGTTCACGAAGCCACCCTCCGGTCCATCGTGATAGGCCCGTACCACACGCACATACTCGTCGATCGCCACCGCCACCGGCACGGAGGGCTCGCGCAGCAGCTCGAAGGCGCCGCAGCGCAGCGCACCGCGCACCACCGGATCCAGCCGCTCCAGTTTCCAGCCATCGGCCAGACGGTCGGCAATCGACCGGTCCAGCAACAGCTGCTCGGCCACCACCCCTTCCACGATCCGCTCGAACCAGGCCTCGTCGGCATGCTCGAACGGACCCAGCTCGCTGGTCTCGCCCAGCCGGTGCTCGCGGAACTCGCGCACCACCGCTGCGGCACCGCCACCGGTCAGCTCCATCTGGTACAGCGCCTGGACGGCGGCGAGACGGGCTGCGCGGCGGGCCTCGCTGCGCGGAACCTTGGGCGTGCTCATCCCGGCAGGGCTCCACCCATGTTCAGGGTGCGGCGCACGGTGATCATCGACAGCGCCGCATGGGCGGCGTCGGCGCCCTTGTTCTTCTCGGTGCGGCGGGCGCGCGCCAGCGCCTGCGCCTCGTTCTCGCAGGTGATGATGCCGTATCCGATGGCCAGGCCCGGCTCCAGCGTCATGTCCATGATGGCGCGGGCGCTCTCGCCGCAGACATAGTCGTAATGCGTGGTCTCGCCCCGGATCACACAGCCCAGCGCCACAAAGCCATCATAGCGGCGCCCGGCCGGACGATGCGCGGCCCGCTCGGCCTGGGCGATCACCGCCGGTATCTCGAACGCGCCGGGCACGGTGATCGTATCGTAGGTCGCACCGGCTGCCTTCAGCGCCTCGACGGCACCGGCATGCAGCTCGGCGGCAATATGCTGGTAGTAGTTCCCGCTGACGATCAGCAGATGAGGCGGGTCGGGCGTGTAGGACATGGCAGGGTCGTCCGGTTAGGGCAGCTTGGGCGTCAGTGAAACAGTGCGGCCCGCGGCGCAAGGGGCCGCTGCAAGCGCAGGTCTGAACCTGTAGGATCAGTTTGTGTCTATCCGCTGGACCGCGCGGCCTCTGCCGCGCCCATGGTGGAGGCGATGCGCGGCAGGTGCCGAGGGGCCCGGCTCCTCCCCTCCCTCGTGAAACGGGGGAGGAAACGGCCTTGGTAGAGAAAGTGCCGCGCAGACCTGTTGCCCGGCTTCGGCCCGTCGCTTGCGGCTTTGGTCGCAGGCGGCGCGGCTGGACCGCGCGGCTCCTGCCGCGCCCATGGTGGGGGCGATGCGCGGCAGGAGCCGCGCGGTCCAGCGGGTCAAGCGATGCGCAGTG